>NZ_JBSHHY010000005.1:0-361049 GCF_053618675.1 Streptomyces sp. NPDC055632
GGGTGGCACAGAGTGCCACCCAGCCGCCCCTTTCCGGTACCGGCCGATCGGCCGGTACCGGACGTCAGCGGCGTCCGGAGGTCAGCGGGTGCCGATCTCGTCCGTCAGCTGCGGCAGCACCTCGAAGAGGTCGCCGACCACGCCGTAGTCCACGAGGTCGAAGATCGGGGCCTCGGGGTCCTTGTTGACCGCGACGATCGTCTTCGACGTCTGCATGCCGGCCCGGTGCTGGATCGCGCCGGAGATGCCCGCCGCGACGTACAGCTGCGGCGAGACCTGCTTGCCGGTCTGGCCGACCTGGTTGGCGTGCGGGTACCAGCCGGCGTCCACGGCGGCGCGGGAGGCGCCGACGGCCGCGCCGAGCGAGTCGGCCAGCTTCTCGACGACCGCGAAGCCCTCGGCCGCGCCGACGCCGCGGCCGCCGGAGACCACGATCGCGGACTCGGTCAGCTCGGGGCGGCCGGTGGAGACGCGCGGGGTGCGCGAGACGACCTTCGCCGCGTTGCCCGTGAAGGCGACGGTGACGTTCTCGACCGCGCCGGCGGCCGGGGCGGCCTCCGGGGCGGCGGAGTTCGGCTTGACGGTGACGACCGGCACGCCCTTCGAGACCGTCGACTTCACCTGGTACGAGGCGGCGAAGACGGACTGGGTGGCGACCGGGCCGTTCTCGCCGGCCTCCAGCTCCACGGCGTCGGTGATCAGACCGGAGCCGAGGCGGAGCGCGACGCGGGCCGCGATCTCCTTGCCCTCGCCGGAGGAGGTCACCAGGACGGCGGCCGCCCCCTTCTCCTGGGCGAGCTGGGTGAGCGCGTCGACCTTCGGCACGACGAGCCGATCGGCGAACTCGGCGCCGTCCGCGACGTACACCGTGGCCGCGCCGTACTCGCCCGCGGTCGCGGCGATCGACGCGGCGGCCTCGCCGGCGCCGAGGACGACGGCCGAGGGCTCGCCGATGCGGCGCGCGATCGTGAGCAGTTCGAGGGCCGGCTTGCGGACCGCACCGTCGGCGTGGTCCACGAGAACCAGGATCTCAGCCATGATTCGTTGCTCCTGTGTGGGTGTCTGGCCGGTGGCGGGTCAGATGAACTTCTGGGCGGCGAGGAAGACGGCGAGCTGCTTGCCGCCGTCGCCCTCGTCCGTGACGATCGTGCCCTGGGTACGGGCCGGACGCGGGGTCGCGGAGTCGACCAGGGTCCAGGACCCGCCGAGGCCGACCTCGTCGGCGTCGATGTCCAGGTCGTCCAGGTCGAGCTCCTCGACCGGCTTCTTCTTGGCGGCCATGATCCCCTTGAAGGAGGGGTAGCGGGCCTCGCCGGACTGGTCGGTGACCGACACGACGGCCGGCAGCGGGGCCTCCAGGAGCTCGGTGGCGGCGTCGCCGTCCCGGCGCCCCTTCACCGTGCCGTCCTCGACGGAGACCTCGGAGAGCAGGGTGACCTGCGGCAGGTTCAGCCGCTCGGCGAGCAGCGCGGGCAGCACGCCCATGGCGCCGTCCGTCGAGGCCATGCCGCAGACGACCAGGTCGAAGCCGGTCTTCTCCAGGGCCTTGGCGAGGATCGCGGAGGTGGCGAACACGTCCGAGCCGTGGATGTCGTCGTCGTTGACGTGGACGGCCTTGTCGGCGCCCATCGACAGCGCCTTGCGCAGCGCGTCCTTGGCGTCGTCCGGGCCCACGGTGACGACGGTGACCTCGGCGTCGTCCGCCTCCTCCGAGATCCGCAGGGCCTGCTCGACCGCGTACTCGTCCAGCTCCGAGAGCAGACCGTCGACGGCCTCGCGGTCGGTCGTCAGGTCGTCGGCGAAACCGCGGTCGCCGGTCGCGTCGGGGACGTACTTCACACAGACAGCGATCTTCAGGGTCACGGCCTGTCTCCTTTCAACGGGTCAACGGTCTTGGGACTACGGGAGGTTGCGGGCCATGACGATGCGCTGGACCTGGTTGGTGCCTTCGTAGATCTGGGTGATCTTGGCGTCGCGCATCATGCGTTCGACCGGGTAGTCGCGGGTGTAGCCGTAGCCGCCCAGGAGCTGGACGGCGTCGGTGGTGACCTCCATGGCGACGTCGGAGGCGAAGCACTTGGCGGCGGCGCCGAAGAAGGTCAGGTCGCCGTCGACGCGCTCGGACTTGGCGGCGGCGGCGTAGGTGAGCTGGCGGGCGGCCTCCAGCTTCATGGCCATGTCGGCGAGCATGAACTGCACGCCCTGGAAGTCGGCGATCGGCCTGCCGAACTGCTTGCGCTCCTTGACGTAGCCCTTGGCGTAGTCCAGGGCGCCCTGGGCGATGCCGATGGCCTGGGCGGCGATGGTGATGCGGGTGTGGTCCAGGGTCTTCATCGCGGTGGCGAACCCGGTGCCCTGCGCGCCGATCATGCGGTCGGCGGGGATGCGGACGTTGTCGAGGTAGACCTCGCGGGTGGGCGAGCCCTTGATGCCGAGCTTCTTCTCCGGCGCGCCGAAGGAGACGCCCGCGTCGTCCTTGTCGACCACGAACGCGCTGATGCCCTTGGAGCGCTTCTCGGGGTCGGTGACGGCCATCACGGTGTAGTACTGCGAGACGCCGGCGTTGGTGATCCAGCGCTTGACGCCGTTGAGGATCCAGAAGTCGCCGTCGCGCACCGCGCGGGTCTTCATCCCGGCCGCGTCCGAGCCGGCGTCCGGTTCGGACAGGGCGTAGGAGAACATCGCGTCGCCCTTGGCCAGCGGGCCGAGGAACTTCGCCTTGAGCTCCTCGGAGCCGGACAGGATCACCGGCAGCGAGCCCAGCTTGTTGACCGCCGGGATCAGCGAGGACGACCCGCACACCCGGGCCACCTCCTCGATCACGATCACCGTCGCCAGCGCGTCCGCGCCCGCACCGCCGTAGGACTCGGGCACGTGCACCGCGTGCAGGTCGTTGGCGACCAGCGCGTCCAGGGCCTCCTGCGGGAAACGCCCCTCCTCGTCCACCTCCGCCGCGAACGGCGCGATCTTCGCCTCCGCCAGCGCACGCACCGACTCCCGGAGCATGTCGTGCTCCTCCGAAGGCCGATACAGGTCGAAGTCCTTGCCCATGATGTGGAGCTCCCCTAGACGCTTGTGGCACTGAGTACCCTCAGCAAAGCACACTCAGTGCCACAAACGCCAGAGCGCCCCGACGCGTGACGCGTCGGGGCGCTGGACGGACCGGGCGGCCGGTTCTACGGGCGGGAGCTTTCCGCGAAGTTCTCCTCATTGCGGCGGAGCCGGTTCGCGTCGTATTCGGCGGCCAGCTCCTTCGCGCGGCTCTCGGTCATCTCCAGGCGAATCAGTACGGCCGGGGTGCATATCGTCGGCATGACGTGCCGGAGCAGGACCAGAACGCGATGCGTCAGGTCATTCCGGTCGCGCAGGATCTGGGACATCGTCTGGATTCCGGCGAAAGCACCGGAGAAGAGTTCGGCGGTGTCCGTCACGTCCACGTGGACGAGGAGTTCTCCCTGCGCCTTCGCCGCCATCAGGGCCTCCGACACCTGGTCGATCCAGGCCCGGAACGGAGCGGCCCGGTCGATTCCCATGGCGCCGCTGTCCAGCGCCAGCGCGACGCTCGCCCGCACCAGCGGGTCGCACTGCAGCCGGTGGGCCAGGAGAAAGCCCTGGTCGACGAGTTCCTGCACCTTGATGGGCTGCGGGGTGAGCGGTTCGTCGAGCATCTGGGCGGCCAGCACGCCGACGGCCAGGTCCTCCTTCGAGGTGAAGTGGAAATACAGCGCCCCCTTCGTCACCCCGGCGCGCACCAGGATCTCCCCGATGGTCGTCCGCTCGTAGCCTCGCTCGGCAAAAACGGCGGCGGCCGACTCCAGAATCGTCTGCCGGGTCCGAATTGCACGTGCTTGCTGCGCCAAGGCGCCTCCCGCTGTCTCGCTGTCTGTGCTCGCCGTGTGACTCGAAGCATTGAAAAGAAAACCGCGCTCTAAGTACCCTACGCCGGGCGGAATTGCCGTCCGGGGTGTGCAGTGAAGTACGAGGGGGAGCCATGGAACAGCACCACCGAGAAGCGACGACACCCGTACCCGGGGAGTTCGTCCACCGGCACGACCCGGCCGACATCATCCCCACGAGCTGGACGAGATCACAGGAGAACCAGTATTCCGTCTCCGCCCGCTGGCCTGCCTCGCATCCCTTCTTCTCGCCGGCGGCAGGGGGCCGGCACGACCCGGTCCTGGTGGCCGAGACGATGCGTCAGGCCACCATGCTCGTGGTTCACGCCGGGTTCGGGGTACCCGTGGACGATCAGTTCGTCATGTGGGACCTGTATTACACCGCCGATCCCGAGCAGCTCGTCCTCGACGGCTCCTCCCCGGAGATCGCCGTCGACATCACCTTCCCCGACTACGACGGGAGAGCGGGCCGGGTGCGGAACCTGCGCGTCGACGTCGTGCTGACCCGCGACGGACGCCGGATCTCGACCGGCGGCGGCACGATCCGCTGCACCTCGGCACCGGCGTACCGCAGGATGCGCGGCGAGCGCATGGCCGCCCTCGGCCGCCCGGTCCCCCTGATACCCGCCGTGGCCCCGCACCTGGTCGGCCGCGAGGACGCCAAGGACGTCGTCCTGGGCCCCGGCGACCGCCCCGACCGGTGGCAGCTGCGGATCAACACCGCCCACCCCACGCTCTTCCGCCGCCCGAACGACCACGTGCCCGGGATGGTCCTGCTCGAAGCGGCCCGGCAGGCGGCGATGCTGGTGACCGGCAACACCGTCTACCTCCCCACCGTCGTGGACCTCTCCTTCTCGCGCTACGCCGAACTCGACACCCCCTGCTGGGTCGAGGCCGAGGTCGTGGCCGCCCCCGGCGACCCGGCGACCACCGTCCGCGTCACCGGACAGCAGGACGGCCTGCCCGTCTTCGTCTGCACGCTCACCTCCCCGCCCCGGGAACCGGCGGTGGCCGGTCCCGGCACCGGCGCCCGGCTGGCCGGGTGAAGGGCCGGACGACGATGGCTCCTCGCATCCTGATCACCGGCGCGTCCGGCTTCATCGGCGGCCGGGTGGCCGCCGCCGCGACGGCGGCGGAGGCCGGGCCCGTACGCCTGCTCGTTCGCGGTCCGCTCGCCCCGGCGAAGCACACCGGGCCGACGGACACCGGACCGGCGGACACCGGACCGGAGGGCGCTCCGGCGGCCGAGACCGTCCCGGGCGACCTCCGGGACCCCGACTCCCTGCGCCGGGCCTGCGAAGGCGCCGACGTGCTGATCCACTGCGCCTCCGCGATCGGCGGCGACGAGGAGACGGCCCGCGCCGTCAACGACGAGGGCACCCGGGCCCTGGTCGACGCGGCCGTACGCGCCGGGGTGACCCGGATCGTCGCCCTGAGCACGGCCTCCGTCCACGGCCGAGGCCCCTTCCGCGCCGCCGCCCCCGGCACCCTGCCGATCGCCCCCGTCTCGGCCACCAGCCGCACCCGCGCGGCGGGCGAGCGGCACGTCATGGAGGCCGGCGGGACCGTCCTGCGCCCCCACCTCGTGTACGGGACCGGGGACCGGCAGCTCGTGCCCGGCATCGTCGGGCTCCTCGGCGCGCTGCCCGGCCCGCTGGACGGCGGCACCTCGCTGCACTCCCTGATCGAGGTGGGCGCCCTGGCCCGCGTCCTGCTCGCCGCGGCCCTCTCGCCGGACACCCAGGCCGGCCCGTACCACGTCGACCATCCCGATCCGGTGCCCGCCGGGGAGCTGCTCGCGGTGGGCGAGGAGCTGCTCGCCCACCGGGCCGGGCCGCGCCGGGGACCGGCCCTCGACGTCGCGGCGGCGCGCGCCCTCCTGGCGGCCCATCCCTTCGCCGTCCACCACCTCGACATGCTCGCCGTCGACCACTGGTTCTCCGACGACCGGCCCTGGAAGGAGCTGGGCTGCGACCCGGGCCCCGGCTTCGCCGAGGGGATCGCCGGCCACCTGGAGTGGTACCGGAGCACGCTCGGCCCCGCCCGGGCGGCCGCACCCGGGCCCTCCTGACCGGCACCACCGCCTCCGGACCAGACGCACCGCCGGCCCCGGTCCGCGACGAACCGCAAGAACCGCGGGCCCCCGGCCCGCACCGCACCGCACCACCCCGACCGAACGAACCGAACGAACCGAACGAACCGAGAGAAGGCGCCACCGACATGTCCGCGCTGGACGGCAGGACCGCGATCGTCACCGGAGCGAGCCGTGGCATCGGAAGGGGCATCGCCGAGCGCCTCGCCCGCGACGGCGCCCTGGTCGCCGTGCACTACGGCAGCGACGAGGAGGCCGCCCGCGAGACGGTGGCGACCGTCGAGAAGAACGGCGGCCGGGCCTTCCCGTTCCGCGCGGACCTGGCGGCGCCGGACGCCGTCGACGTGTTCTACGCCGCCCTGGACGCCGGCCTCGCGGAGCTGGGCGAGGGGCCCGGGTTCGACGTCCTCGTCAACAACGCGGGCGCGAGCGGCTCCGGCCGCATCCACCAGCTCACCACCGAGACCTTCGACCGGCTGTTCGCGATCAACGTGAGGGCCCCGCTCTTCCTCGTCCAGCAGGGCCTCGGTCGGCTGCGCGACGGCGGCCGGATCGTCAACATCTCCTCGGCGGCGACGCGGCACGCCTTTCCCGACTCCGTCACGTACGCGATGACCAAGGGGGCCGTCGACACGATGACCCTCGCCCTCGCCAAGGAGCTGGGGCCCCGGGGCATCACGGTCAACGCCGTGGCCCCCGGCTACATCGCGACGGACATGAACGCGCGGCGCCGGGCGACGCCCGAGGCGAGCGCCGCCCTCGCCGCGCTCTCGGTCTTCAACCGGCTCGGGACGCCCGCCGACGTGGCGGACGTGGTCGCCTTCCTCGTCTCCGACGACGCCCGCTGGATCACCGGCCAGTACGTGGACGTGACGGGCGGCACCGCGCTCTGAACCCGCCCCGCCCCGGCCCGGGGGCCGGTCCCGGACCGGCCCCCGCGCACCCCTCCTCGGGGCGGTTCCCCGTGGATAAAGTGGGGGCACGATGACACGTTTCCGCGAGAGCGTCCGGTCCCTGCTGCGCGAGCAGGTGCTCGACGCCGCCTACCGCCTCGTCGCCGCCGAGGGCTGGAGCGGGCTGCGCATGACCTCCATCGCGCGGGCCGCCGGCATCAGCCGCCAGACCCTCTACAACGAGTTCGGTGCGAAGGAGGCCATCGGCAACGCCCTGGTCCAGCGCGAGCTGGAGGGCTTCCTGATCGGCATCGAGCGCGAACTCGACTCCCACCGGGGCGAGTTGGAGGCAGCGGCGGCGGCCGGCGTCGGCTACACGCTCCAGCAGACCGTGGACAACCCCCTCATCAAGAGCGTCCTGGTCGCGGCGCGGGGCGGCGAGGACGACCTCCTCGCCTACCTCACCACCCGCGCGGAGCCGGTCTTCGGCACGGCCATGGCGATGCTCCACGCGTACGCGACCGAGGCCTGGCCCGAGGTGGACGATGAGTCGCGCGGGCTCGCCGTCGAGACGGTCGTCCGGCTCACCGTCAGCCACATCGTCCAGCCGGTGGCCCCGCCCGCCGAGACGGCGGCGCGCATCGCCAGGATCACGGCGAGGATCTCGTACCCCGGCGGCCGCTGAGGGACGCCCCGCCCCCTCCGGAAGGCGCCGGACGCACGACGAGGCCCGGTGTCGAACACGGGGGATCTCCGACACCGGACCTCTGTTGAATATTCTACGAGATCCCCGGGAGTGCTCGCGCACCGCCCGCCCGCCGACGGGCGAAGCGCGGACGGGCGGGGTACACCTCCCCTGAGACGCGGACGCGGCCGGACCCGGCCGGGACACCCCTCGCCCGCGTCGCCGACGCCGAGGAGGAGGCAGCCGTGGAAGGCAGGAGCAAAGGGTTCGTGCGGTCCTTCAACCGTCTCGGGGGATACGGGTTCGTCGTCCCCGTCGGCTCCCAGGACCAGGTCTGGTTCAGCGCGGAGGACATCGAGGACGAGAGCCGGACCGTCTCCGAGGGGCAGCAGGTCTCCTTCGTCCTGGTCCTCGGGGACGGCCGCTTCGAGGCCAGGGAGCTGCGCCTCTGACGCCGACCGCGCCCCGGGGCACGCCCCCGGCCCGGTGGTACTGTGCCGGGGCCAGTCGCACCTTTGTACGCGCCCGAACGGGTGCGTGCACGGGTCAGGGAATCCGGTGCGAGACCGGAACTGACGCGCAGCGGTGAGGGCGACGGGCGGAGCATCGGCCACTGGGCGGCGACGACGACGGCCCGGGAAGGCGCCCCGTCCGGCCGACCCCGAGTCCGAAGACCTGCTGGCGGCCCCGGCGCACGCCCGCCCGGGGAGCACCGTACGACAGGCTCCGCGCATGAGCCGTGGCCGCAGAGGAAGTCCCGTGCCGCTCGCACACCCCGTCCGCTCCGCCGTGCTGTTCCTGACCGGAGCCCTGCTCCTGACCGCCACCGGCTGCGGCGCGGGGACCACCCCCGCCCCCGTCCGGCCCGCGGGCGGCGCCGGGGAGGCGAAGACCGGGTACCCGGTCACCCTCGACGACAACTGCGGACGGCCCGTCCGCGTCGAGCGCGCGCCGGAGCGGGCCGTCGCCCTCGACCAGGGCGCGGCGGAGATCATGCTCTCCCTCGGCCTCGCCGACCGCATGGTGGGCACCGGCACCTGGACGGACCCCGTCCTCAAGGGGCTGGAGGAGGAGAACGCCGGGGTCCCGCGCCTCGCCGACCGCTACCCCTCCTTCGAGAAGGTCCTCGACGCCGAACCCGACTTCGCCGCCGCCTCCTTCGCGTACACCCTCGGCAAGGGCGGGGTGGCGGCCCGCGAGCGGTTCGAGCAGCTCGGCGTCCCCACCTACCTCTCGCCCACCGACTGCGTCGGCAAGGACAACAGCGGCGACGGCGACGGCGTCCGCGTCCAACCGCTCACCATGGAGACGGTCTACGGCGAGATCCGCGACCTGGCCCGGATCTTCGCGGTGCCGGAGCGCGGCGAGAAGCTCGTCGCGGAGCTCAAGGCCCGTGTGACGAAGGCCGCTTCGGGCGGAGGCTTCGGGGACGCCACGGTCCTCTACTGGTTCGCCAACTCCGAGGCGCCCTACATGGCGGGCTGCTGCGGCGCCCCCGGCATCGTCTCCCGCGAGCTGGGCGCGAAGAACGTCTTCGACGACACCAAGGAGGAGTGGCCCCAGATCAACTGGGAGACCGTCGCCGACCGCGACCCCGACGTCCTCGTCATCGGCGACCTCACCCGCCGCTCGCAGTCGGCCGAGAGCGCCGCCAAGAAGATCGAGTTCCTGGAGTCCGACCCGGTCACCCGCACCATGACGGCGGTCAGGAACAAGCGGTACGTGCTCCTCAGCGGCCAGGCGCTCAACCCCACGATCCGCACCGTCGAGGCCGTCGAGAAGGTGGCGGCGGCGCTCCGCTCGTACGGCCTCGCCAAGTGACCACCACCTCTCCGGCTGCCGCTTCGGTACGGAAGGGAGCCGCGGCCCTGCTGTGGACGGCGGCCGGACTCGCCCTCCTGGCCGCGTCGGTCGCCGCGGCGATCACCATCGGCCCGGCCCGCATCGGCGTCGCCGACGTGTGGGCGACGGTCGCCGCCCACCTCGGCGGCGGCGCCCCGGCGCTCTCCCCGATCCGGGACGGGATCGTCTGGGACCTGCGGCTGCCCCGCACCCTCCTGGCCGCCGTCTGCGGCGCCGGGCTCGCCCTCTGCGGCGCGGTGATGCAGTCGCTGCTGCGCAACCCGCTCGCCGACCCCTTCGTCCTCGGCGTCTCCTCCGGCGCCTCGACCGGCGCGGTCGCGGTCGTCGTCCTCGGGGTCGGCGGGGGAGTCCTCTCCGTCACCGGCGGGGCGTTCCTCGGGGCGGTCTGCTCCTTCGCGCTCGTGCTGCTGCTCAGCCACACCCTCGGCGGCTCGACGGACCGCGTGGTCCTCTCCGGGGTCGCCGCCATGCAGCTCTTCTCCGCCCTCACCTCCTTCGTCGTGATGACGGCCGCCGACGCGGAGACCACCCGGGGCGTCCTCTTCTGGCTGCTCGGCTCGCTCGCCGGGGCCGGCTGGACCGACGTGTGGGTGTGCCTCGCGGTCCTCGCGGCGGCCCTGACGACCTGCCTGGGACACGCGCGGACCCTGGACGCGTTCGCCTTCGGCGAGGAGGCCGCCGCCTCGCTCGGCGTCTCCGTCGCCCGGACCCGGCTCGTCCTCCTGTGCGTCACCGCCCTCCTGACGGCCGCCCTGGTCTCCGCCGCCGGGGCCATCGGCTTCGTCGGACTCGTCCTGCCGCACGCCGCCCGCGCGCTCACCGGCCCCGGGCACGCCCGGCTCCTGCCGGTCACCGCCCTGGCCGGAGCGGTCTTCCTGGTCTGGGCCGACACGCTCGCCCGCACCGTCCTCGACCCCCAGGAGGTGCCGGTGGGCGTGGTGACCTCGCTGATCGGCGTACCGGCCTTCGTCCTCGTCCTCCACCGCACGCGCAGCACGAGGAGCACGCGATGACCCCCACCGGAGAAGACACGGGCACGGGCCTCCGCGCCGACCGGGTCTCGCGCACCGCCGGCGGCGTCCTCGTCCTCGACGGCGTCAGCGTCGCCCCGGTCCCCGGGACCGTCACCGGCCTCCTCGGCCCCAACGGCTCCGGCAAGTCCACGCTCCTGCGGCTCCTCGCCGGCGTCCTCGCCCCCGACTCCGGGGTCGTCACCCTCGACGGCGACCCGCTGGCCGGCCTCGGCCGCAGGACCGTCGCCCGGCGCCTCGCCACGGTCGAGCAGCAGTCCGACACCCAGACCGACCTGACCGTCCTCGACGTCGTACGCCTCGGCCGCGTCCCGCACCGCAGGGCCTGGACCCCGCCCTCGGCGGCGGACGAGGCCGCCGTCCGCTCCGCCCTCGCCCGCACCGGGCTCGCCGACCGCGCCCGCCAGCCCTGGCGGACCCTCTCCGGCGGCGAGCGCCAGCGCGTCCAGATCGCCCGCGCCCTCGCCCAGGAGCCGCGCGAACTCCTCCTCGACGAGCCCACCAACCACCTCGACGTCCAGCACCAGCTGGACCTCATGGAGCTGGTCTCGGGGCTGCGCCTCACCGCCGTCGTCGCCCTGCACGACCTGAACCTCGCGGCCGTGTACTGCGAGCGGCTCGTGGTCCTCTCCGGCGGCCGCGTGGTCGCCTGCGGCACGCCGGACGAGGTGCTCACCGAGGAGCTGATCGCGGACGTCTACCGGGTCCGGGCCGCCGTGACCCGGCCGGAGCCCGGCGGCCGCCCCCACGTCCGCTTCCTGGGGACGGCCGGGCCCTCCTACGCCCCTTCGCCGGGCTCCGGGTCCAGCGCGTCCATGAAGGAGCTGACCGAGAACACCGCGCGCCCGGGACCGGCCGGACCGTAGCCGGGCGGGGCGGTGAGGTTGTTCTCCCGGAGCGTCTCCGTGTACGCCTCCAGGAGCCGCAGGTGGTACTCCAGCGGTGCGCCGTCCGGGTTCTCGCGGCCCAGCGGCGTCGTCGGCTCCGGGCACCAGGTGGTGAACCGGGGCGTGATCCCGCGCGACATGAAGAACCGCAGGCCCTCCCGGGTGGAGGCGATCGCCTCGTCCACGGTCAGGAAGCCCGAGGGACGCGCCATCTCGACCCCGGCGACGAAGTTCGGGATGACGTTGCGCGGCCCGAAGACCTCCGCCGAGTCCAGGATCCGGCGGTGCCACTCGTCCCGGCCGATGTAGCGCTCCTTGCCGGGGCAGTACAGCTCGAACAGGCGCCGGTCCCAGACCTCGTAGTTCGGGTGGTAGATCCGGATGCCGTAGTCGTGGAAGCGCCGCACGTCCTCCTTGGGCAGGGCCTGCGCGACGACCTTGCCGATCCAGCGGCCGGGGAAGCGCTCCTCGATCGCCTGCGCGTACTGCCCGTAGAAGTCGGCCTCGTCCTTCCCGCCGACCCGCGAGGTGACGGCCCCGCCGGTCAGGGTGTAGGCGGTCGACGCGCGGGCCGTGTCGTGCCGGTCGATGATCTCCAGGGCCTCCAGGACCTCGTCCACCGGCTTCACCCCGGTGTACGGGCGGCCCGCCGCTTTGTGCTGGCGCCAGTTGTGGTTGATGTCGCAGTACTGGCACTCCTCCTTGGCGCCGAAGTACTGGCACACCCGGAAGACCGTCAGGTAGATCAGGTAGCCCCACTGGATCGTCGGCGCCACCTCCATCACGGACTTGCCGTTCGACAGCGGGTGCCGGTAGTACTCCGGCATCGGCGGCAGGCCGACGTCCGCGATCCGCGCCCCGTCGAGGAAGAGGGCGAGCGCCCCGTCCTCGTCCGGCGCGACCCGGTACGGCGAGGACGGGTTCACCCGCACCGACACCACCGTGCGGCGCAGCCCGTACGGACCGCCGGTCAGCACGATCTCCTCCGGCGGGCGGTTCAGGGCCGCCTCCCCGAGCTCGGGCAGCGTCCGGTGGTCGAAGGAGAAGATGAAGTACGACTTCGGCTTCACCTCACCGCCTTCGTTGCCGGACAGGGCGGAGGGGTCGAAGGCGACCCCGCCGCGCAGCAGGTCCTCCTTGAGCACGGCCTCCCGGGGAATCCCCGGGAAGCGCTCCATGAGGGACTCCACGACGGACGTGCGGGTGGGTGCGACGCTGGACACAGGCGGGTCTCCGGAGGTCAGGGGCTTATGGAGCCGACGTGTACCCCACGCTACGCGCGCGCACCCGCGACGGGGCGGCCGGGGCTCCCGGACCGCCGGGTCCGGGGCGCGCGGCCCCGGACCCGGCGGACGGCGTCACGAGCCGGACAGCTCCTCCCGCACGGTGCGGGCGGCGGCGACCAGGTTCTCCAGGGAGGCCCTGGTCTCCGGCCAGGCGCGGGTCTTCAGACCGCAGTCCGGGTTGACCCACAGGCGCTCGGCGGGGATCGCCTCCAGACCGGTGCGCAGCAGGTCCGCCGCCTCCTCGGCGCTCGGCACCCGGGGCGAGTGGATGTCCCAGACGCCGGGACCGGCCTCGCGCGGATAGCCGTGGGCGGCGAGCTCACGGGCCACCTGCATGTGGGAGCGGGCCGCCTCCAGGCTGATGACGTCGGCGTCGAGGTCGTCGATCGCCTGGACGACGTCCCCGAACTCGGCGTAGCACATGTGGGTGTGGACCTGCGTGTCCGGCCGCACGCCGCTCGTGGCGAGCCGGAACGCCTCGGTCGCCCACGCCAGGTACGCCGGGCGGTCGGCGGCCCGCAGCGGCAGCGTCTCGCGCAGCGCCGGCTCGTCCACCTGGATGACGGAGGTGCCGGCCGCCTCCAGGTCGGCCACCTCGTCGCGCAGGGCGAGGGCGACCTGCCGGGCGGTCTCGCCGAGCGGCTGGTCGTCGCGGACGAACGACCAGGCGAGCATGGTGACCGGACCGGTCAGCATGCCCTTGACGGGCTTGGCGGTCAGGGACTGGGCGTACGAGGTCCAGCGCACCGTCATCGGCTCGGGCCGCGAGACGTCCCCGGCCAGGACCGGCGGACGGACGTAGCGGGTGCCGTACGACTGGACCCAGCCGTGCCGGGTGGCGAGGTAGCCGTCGAGCTGCTCGGCGAAGTACTGCACCATGTCGTTGCGCTCGGGCTCGCCGTGCACCAGGACGTCGACCCCGGCCTTCTCCTGGTACGAGACCACCTCCTGGATCTCGGCCCTGATGCGCTCCTCGTACCCGGCCGTGTCGATCCGCCCGGCCCGCAGGTCGGCGCGGGCGGTGCGCAGTTCGCCGGTCTGCGGGAAGGAGCCGATGGTGGTGGTCGGGAGCAGCGGCAGGCCCAGGTGGGCGCGCTGGGCGGCGGCCCGCTCGGCGTACGGCTGCGAGCGGCGGGCGTCCGCCCCGGTGACGGCCCCGGTGCGGGCGCGCACGGCCGGGTTCCGGGTGATGGGGGAGTTCGCGCGGGAGGCGAGGGCGGCGCGGTTGGCGGCCAGTTCGCCGGCGATCGCGTCGGTGCCCCGCGTCAGGCCCTTGGCCAGCGTCGTGATCTCGGCGGTCTTCTGCCGCGCGAAGGAGAGCCAGCGCAGGATCTGCGGGTCGACGTCCTTCTCGGCCGCGGCGTCGAGCGGCACGTGGAGCAGCGAGGAGGAGGCGGAGACGTCGACCCGGTCGGCCAGCCCGAGCAGGGTGCCGAGGACGGACAGGGACTTCTCCAGGTCGTTGACCCAGATGTTGCGGCCGTCGACCACACCGGCGACGAGGCGCTTGCCGGGCAGGCCGCCGACGGCGGCGAGCCCCTCCAGGTTGGCCGCCGCCGGGCCGGTGAAGTCGAGCGCCAGGCCCTCGACCGGCGCCTTCGCCAGGACGGGCAGGGCGTCGCCGAGCCGGTCGAAGTACGAGGCGACGAGGAGCTTCGGCCGGTCGGTGGGCGCGCCGAGGTCGCGGTAGGCGCGCGCGGCGGCGTTCAGGTCGGCCGGCGTCCGGTCCTGGACGAGCGCGGGCTCGTCGAGCTGCACCCACTCGGCGCCGGCCGCGCGCAGGTCCGCGAGGACCTCCGCGTACACCGGCAGGAGCCGGTCGAGCAGGGTCAGCGGGTCGAAGTCGGCGGGCACGCCCGGCGCGGGCTTGGCGAGCAGCAGGTAGGTGACGGGGCCCACGAGCACGGGCCGGGCGGCGAGGCCCAGGGCGAGCGCCTCCTCCAGCTCCGCGACCTGCTTGGCGGAGTCGGCCGTGAAGACCGTGTCGGGTCCCAGCTCCGGCACCAGGTAGTGGTAGTTCGTGTCGAACCACTTCGTCATCTCCAGCGGGGCGACGTCCTGCGTGCCGCGCGCCATGGCGAAGTAGCCGTCCAGGGCGTCGGCCGCGACGGCCTCGCGGTGGCGCGCGGGGACCGCGCCCACCATGACGGTGGTGTCCAGAACGTGGTCGTAGTACGAGAAGTCGCCGGTCGGCACCTCGTGGACGCCGGCCCCGGCGAGCTGCCGCCAGTTGGTCCGGCGCAGTTCGGCGGCGGTGGACCGGAGGGCGTCGGCGGTGACGCGGCCCTTCCAGTAGCCCTCGATCGCCTTCTTCAGCTCCCGGTCCCGGCCCTGGCGCGGGTAGCCGTACACGGTGGCCCGTGCTGCCGCGGCTGCGGACTTCGTGGTCACGGAGATCTCCTTCGCGAGATGAATCCCTGAGGTCCCGGGACGGGGAGAGGGCGCGAAGGGGCGACGGACCGGACGGCACGCGTGCGCGGCGGGCACGGGCGTCCGTCAGGTATGTACGCCGACCCGCCCTCGAGGTCACCGGGATGTCCGCGCGCGGAATCGTCCGCGTGCGGGCAACGGGCAGGTCTTCGGACTCGCGGGCACGCCCACCGGACTGGTCCGGAGGACACCTAGTGGCCGTCGCTTCCCAGCCCCTTCCCGGGGCCAGTGCGTATGACGGCGGTCGTTCCCGCTCACCGCTGCGGGGCAGTCCCGGATTCCCACCGGGTTCCCTCTTGCGACGCATCCCGCCTGGCGGACGGGGGCGAACCAGCTGCCCGGTCAGACTACGGGGTCGACCGCCGGAGCGGGGGAGCGCATCTCGCCATTCGGGCAGTGGAGCGGGACGCGCGAGTGAGAATCGAGAACGCGGGCCGCTCGCGCGGGACGGGGCGCGGACGGCCGGTGGAACGCTCGGGGAGGTACGGAGGTACGGAGGTACGGAGGTACGGAGGTACGGAGGTACGGAGGGTATGCGGTACGGAGGTACGGCGGGTACGCGGTAAGGCGGTACGGCAGCGGGGCGGCGGCGGGGCCGGGGACGGCACCACCCGTCCCCGGCCCCTCGCCGTACCACCGCCGGGTCCTCTCTCGGGACCCTCCACAGGCCCCTTCCCCGGCGGCGGGCGCCGGCCCCTCAGGCCGGCCGTCCGGGCGTCTCCGCCCGGTCGTACACGTGGAACCCCCGGCCGCTCTTCCGGCCGAGCAGCCCCGCCTCCACCATCCGCAGGAGCAGCGGCGGGGGCGCGTACAGGGGCTCCTTGAACTCCTCGTACAGCGAGTTCGCGATGGAGGCGACCGTGTCGAGTCCGATCAGGTCCGCGAGCCGCAGCGGTCCCATCGGATGGGCGCAGCCCAGCTCCATGCCCCGGTCGACGTCCGTGGCGGAGGCGAAGCCCGACTCCGTCATCCGGATCGCGGACAGCAGGTACGGGACGAGCAGGGCGTTGACGACGAAGCCGGCCCGGTCGCGGGAGCCGATCGCGGTCTTGCCCAGGGTGCGGGTCGCGAAGTCGGTCACCGCGGCCGTCGTCGCCGCCGACGTGTGGAGGGTCGTGACGATCTCCACGAGCGGAAGCACGGGCACGGGGTTGAAGAAGTGCAGCCCCACGACCCGGTCGGCGTTCTCGGTGGCCATGGCGAGCCGCATGACCGGCAGGGAGGAGGTGTTGGTGGCGAGGACCGCCGCCGGATCGGTGACGATCTTGTCGAGCGCGGCGAACACCCGGGTCTTGACGGCGGGGTCCTCGACGACGGCCTCGACGACGAGCTGCCGGTCCGCGAGGTCGGACGGTTCGGCGGTGGCCGTGATCCGGTCGAGCGCGGCCTCGGCGGACGGGCGGTCCAGCTTGCCGCGCTGGACGGCCCGTTCGAGGGAGACGGCGACGCGCTCGCGGGCGGCGCGCGCCGCCGCGCGGTCGGCCTCGCAGATCACGGTGGCGAGCCCGGCCCGCGCGCACACCTCGGCGATGCCCGCGCCCATCTGCCCGCCGCCCACGACGCCGACGCGCCGGATGCCGCCGCTCACACCGTCACGTCCGCGGTCGCGACGGTCCGGACGAGGTGGCGGGAGTACGCCTCCGGGGTGAAGAAGAGCGGCAGTTCGGCGGCGAGCGCGGTGCTCTCGAAGAGCTCCCGCACCTCGTCGAGCGCCGCCCACGGGAACTCGGCGCCGAGCGCGGCCAGTTCCCGGTCGAGCAGTTCCAGGACGGCGTCGCGTTCGAGGAACCGGCGCCGGAGCCACTGCCAGATCTGGACGCGGGCGATCTCGGCGGTCGCCGCGTCCTCCACCAGGCCGTCGACCGTGACCGTTCCCCGTCCGCGGAGCCAGCCGTCGAAGTAGCGGAGCACCACGGCGATGTTGGTGCGGACGCCCTCCTCGGTCGGCGGCCCGCCGACCCGGCGCACCGCGAGCAGCTCCCCGGCGGTCACCCGCACGTCCTCCCGGGTCCGGTCGAGCTGGTGCGGACGGTCCCCGAGCACCCCGTCGAAGACCTCGCGGCAGACCGGCACCAGACCCGGGTGGGCCACCCACGAGCCGTCGAAGCCGTCCTCGGCCTCCCGCTCCTTGTCCAGGCGTACGGTGGCGAGCACGGCCTCGTCGGCGGCCGGGTCCCCGGCCGGGACCTGGGCGGCCATCGCGCCGATGGCGTGGGCGCCGCGCCGGTGGCAGGTCCGCACGAGCAGCTCGGTGTACGCCCGCATGAACGGCGCCGTCATCGTCACCTTCGCCCGGTCGGGCAGCAGGAAGTCCGAGCGGTGGCCGAAGGTCTTGATCAGGCTGAACAGGTAGTCCCAGCGGCCCGCGTTGAGCCCGGAGCTGTGCTCCCGCAGCTCGTGGAGGATCTCCTCCATCTCGAACGCGGCCGTGATCGTCTCGACGAGGACGGTGGCGCGGACGGTGCCCCGGGGGATGCCCAGGAGCTCCTGGGCCAGCAGGAACACGTCGTTCCAGAGGCGCGCCTCGTAACGGTTCTCCAGCTTGGGGAGGTAGAAGTACGGGCCGTGCCCGGCGTCGATCCGCCGCCGCGCGCAGTGGAAGAAGTACAGGCCGAAGTCGACGAGCGCGGCCGGCACGGGACCGCCGTCGAACTCCAGGTGCTCCTCGTCGAGGTGCCAGCCGCGCGGCCGGACCACGATCGTCGGCAGCCGGCCCTCGCGGAGCCGGTGCTCCCGGCCCTCGGCGGTGGTGAAGTCGAGGCGCCGCTCGCACGCGTCGAGCAGGACGAGCTGGCCTCCGATCACGTTCTCCCAGGTGGGCGCGGTGGCGTCCTCGAAGTCCGCCATCCACACACTGGCACCGGAGTTGAGCGCGTCGACGGCCGCCCGCCGCTCCGGCGGACCGGTGATCTCCACCCGGCGGTCGGCGAGCCCGGGAGCGGGCGGGGCGACCCGCCAGTCCGGGTCGGCGCGCACGGCGGAGGTGGTGAGCGGGAAGTCGAGCGGCGAGCCGGTGGCGAGCCGGATGGCCTGCCGGCGCCGCTCCTTCAGGAGCCACCGGCGGCGCTCGCCGAAGGCGGCGGCGAGACGGCCGACGAAGTCCAGGGCGTCGGGGGTGAGGATCTCGTCGTGGCGGTCGCCCGGGGCCGCGAGCACGCGGACCTGGCGGGTCGGGACGGCGCTGGTGGTCATCGGTGTCTCCTGAGGGGGAGCGGGTGGTGCGGGGGAGAGGAGGTGGGGGAAGGGGGAGGGGTGCGGGGACGGGTGACGTGGACACCCGCCCCCGCGGCTCGGGAGGCCCTGGGGCCTAGTGGAACTGCTCCTCCTCCGTGGACCCGGCGAGCGCGGTCGTGGAGGAGGCGGGGTTGACGGCGGTGGAGACCAGGTCGAAGTAGCCGGTGCCGACCTCGCGCTGGTGCCTGACGGCGGTGAAGCCGTGCTCCTGCGCGGCGAACTCGCGCTCCTGGAGGTCCACGTACGCGGTCATGCCGTGCTCGGCGTAGCCGCGGGCCAGGTCGAACATGCCGTGGTTGAGCGAGTGGAAGCCGGCCAGGGTGATGAACTGGAACTTGTAGCCCATGGCGCCCAGTTCGCGCTGGAACTTGGCGATCTGGTCGTCGTCCAGGGCCGCCTTCCAGTTGAAGGACGGCGAGCAGTTGTACGCCAGCATCCGGTCGGGGTGCTCGGCGTGGATCGCCTCGGCGAACTCGCGGGCCTGCGCCAGGTCCGGGGTGCCGGTCTCGACCCAGATGAGGTCGGCGTACGGGGCGTAGGCCAGGCCGCGGGCGATGACCGGCGCCATGCCGTTCCGCACCCGGTAGAAGCCCTCGGCCGTGCGCTCGCCGGTGGTGAACTCGGCGTCCCGCTCGTCGACGTCGCTGGTCAGCAGGTTCGCGGCCAGGGCGTCGGTGCGGGCGACGATCAGGGTCGGGGTGCCGGCGATGTCGGCGGCGAGCCGGGCCGCGTTGAGGGTGCGGATGTGCTGCGAGGTGGGCACGAGCACCTTGCCGCCGAGGTGGCCGCACTTCTTCTCGGAGGCGAGCTGGTCCTCGTAGTGGATGCCCGCCGCGCCGGCCGCGATCATCGCCTTGGTCAGCTCGAAGGCGTTCAGCGGACCGCCGAAGCCGGCCTCGGCGTCGGCGACGATCGGCGCGAGCCAGTCCGTGGTGTCCGTGCCGCCCTCGGCGGTGGCGATCTGGTCGGCGCGCAGCAGCGCGTTGTTGATCCGGCGGACCACCTGCGGCACCGAGTTGACCGGGTAGAGGCTCTGGTCGGGGTAGGTGTGACCGGCCTGGTTGGCGTCGGCGGCGACCTGCCAGCCGGACAGGTAGATCGCCTGGAGCCCGGCCCGGACCTGCTGCACGGCCTGGCCGCCGGTCAGGGCGCCGAGCGCGTGGACGTAGTCCAGCTCGTGGAGCTGCCGCCACAGGCGCTCCGCGCCGCGCCGGGCGAGGGTGTGCTCCTCACGGACGCTGCCGGAGAGCCGGATCACGTCCTCGGCGGAGTAGGTGCGTTCGATGCCCTTCCAGCGGGGGTCCGTGGCCCACTGCCGCGCCAGCTCTTCGGCCGCCTGGTTTCCTGCCTGCGCCATGATGGTCTCTCCCGGGGAGTGTCGAACTTTGCGAAGCTCTGCGAAGGCTCGCGAAGCTCCGTACGAGGTGACGGGCGGCCCGCCGCGCCCCGGGCGGAGACGACCGGGTCCTACGACGTCAGGGCATGAGCCGTGCCCCGAACTCCGCCTCCTGGTGGGGATCGGCGGGCCGTGGTCCGACTTTCGCAGTGGCACTCCGTGCCATCAACCGTGGCCGGATGCCAACTTCTGCGAATCTTCCGACGCGGTTTTGCCAAGTCTGCGAAGACCCGGAAGCGGGAGGGGTGGCTTAGGGTGACCCTCACGTACGCCCGAAGGAGAACGGCCGTGAGCAAGATCTACGCGGGGGCGCGGCTGCGCCGGCTGCGCGAGGAGCGCCGGCTGAGCCAGGCGGACCTGGCCAGGGTGCTCAGGATCTCGCCCAGCTATCTGAACCAGATGGAGCACGACACCCGGCCCCTGACGGTCCCCGTCCTGCTGCGGGTCACCGAGTCCTTCGGCGTCGACCCCGACTTCTTCTCCGAGCGGGACACCGGACGGCTCCTGGCCGACCTGCGCGAGAGCCTCGCCGACGAGCTCGACCGCTCCGCGCTCTCCGCCGCCGACCTCGCGGAACTCGCCTCCCGCCTGCCGCACGTGGCCGCCGTCCTCCTCGACCTCGGCCGCGGCCGCCAGGCCCTCACCGAACGCCTCGCCGCCCTGACCGGCGGCCGCGACGACGCCCTCGCCCCGGAAGCGGCACGCGCCCGCACGCCGCACGAGGAGATCCGCGAGTTCTTCTACCGGCGCCGCAACTACCTCCACGAGGCCGACCTCGCGGCCGAGGGGCTCGCGGAGGAGATCGGCGTCCGTCCCGGCGAGGTGCGCCGGGCCCTCGCCGCCCGGCTCGACGAGCGCCACGGCGTCCGGATCGCCGCCGACGCCGACCGGCAGCTCCACCGCTACGACCCCGCCGCCCGCATCCTGCACCTCTCGCCCCGGCTGCGCCCCGGCCAGCAGGCCTTCCGGATGGCCACCCAGCTCGCCCTGCTCGAACAGGACGCCCTGCTCTCCTCGTACGCCTCCGAGGACTACGAGGAGACCGCCCCCACCTGGCCCCTGGCCCGCATCGGCGTCGCCAACTACTTCGCCGCCGCCCTCGTCCTGCCGTACCGCGCCTTCCACACCGCCGCGGAGGAGACGCGCTACGACATCGAGCGGCTCACCGACCGCTTCGGCCTCGGCTACGAGACCGTCTGCCACCGGCTCAGCACCCTCCAGCGCCCGCGCCTGCGCGGAGTGCCGTTCTCCTTCGTCCGGGTGGACCGGGCCGGGAACATGTCCAAACGGCAGTCCGCCACCGGCTTCCACTTCTCCCGCGCCGGCGGCACCTGCCCGCTCTGGAACGTCTACGAGGCCTTCGCCGCCCCCGGCCGCATCCACGTCCAGGTGGCGGCCATGCCCGACGGGCAGCGCTACCTGTGGACCGCCCGCACGGTGACCCGCCACCGAGGCGGCTGGGGCGAACCCGGCAAGACCTTCGCCATCGGCCTCGGCTGCGAACTGCGCCACGCCTCCCGGCTCGTCTACTCCGACGGCCTCGACCTCGACAACCGGGCCGCCGCCACCCCGATCGGCATGGGCTGCCGCGTCTGCGAACGCCTCGACTGCCCCCAGCGGGCGGTCCCCCCGCTGGGCCGCACGCTCGCCGTCGACGAACACGCCAGCACGTTCGTGCCGTACGCGGTGGAGGGGTAGGCGGAGGCCCTGCCGCACCGGACCGGATACTGTCCGCACGATCTCGAAACGGCGGCGGGGGCACGATGGACTGGGCGATGCTGCTGGGCGGGGTGGCCGCGGGGCTGCTGATCTCCGTGGTGACCGCGCCGGCCGGGGTCTCGGGAGCGGTGTTCCTGCTCCCGGTCCAGCTCAGCGTCTTCGCCGTGCCGAACCCCTCCGTCACGCCGACGAACCTGCTGTACAACGTGGTCGCGGGACCCGGCGCCCTGTGGCGCCACAGCAGGACCGGCGCCCTGCGCGGCCCGCTCACCCGCCGTCTGGTGGCGGGCACGCTCCCGGGGGTGGTGGTCGGCGCGGTCGTCCGCGTCTTCGCCCTCCCGGGCCCCACCGTCTTCCGCCTGCTCATCGCCGCGCTGCTGCTGCCCCTCGGCGCGTGGCTGTGCGTCCGCACCCTGCGCCCCGTCCGGAAGCGGCCCGCCGCCGAGCCCTCGCCCCGCACCGTCACCGGACTCGCCCTGGCCGTCGGGGTGGTGGGCGGGATCTACGGCATCGGCGGCGGCTCCCTCCTCGGCCCGATCCTGGCGGGCCGGGGCGTCCCCGTCGCCCGCGTGGCCCCGGCGGCCCTCGCCGCCACCTTCACGACCTCCGTCGTCGGCGCCGTCACCTTCGCCCTGCTCTCCCTCACCACTACCGAGGCCGCCGCCCCGGACTGGGCCCTGGGCCTCGCCTGCGGCCTCGGCGGCCTGATCGGCGGCTACCTCGGCGCCCGCCTCCAACCCCACCTCCCCGAAACGGCCCTCCGCCTCCTCCTGGGCACCCTGGCGACGACCCTGGGCGGGCTGTACGCGGTCCAGGGCCTGTTCTGAGGCACCACGGTGCCCGGCGGAAACGGATGAAGGGTCACCGGCAAGCCGGTGACCCTTCACGAAAGCGCGGTCCATGGACCGTCACGCTCGATCGAGCGGGAACCTATCCCGTTCTTCTGAACCTCCTGAAGAGGACGACGACCAGCACGACGAGCGTGCCCAGTCCGAACCCCAGGGCGGGTGCCCTTTCACCCATGACCAGGAACAGCAGGCAGAGTGCGGCCACGGCCGCCGCGACCCAGAGGTCGACGGCGGAACGCGTCCCGCTCTTCTTCGCCTCGTCATTGCTCAGTTTCAACACCTCCTGTGCCAGGCGCTGGGCGCCGAGGCCCACCACACGCCGGTGATTACGTAGGTGTAGAGCCCGATGCACTTGCCCTTCCACCGCGCGGTCCGGGCCACGTAGAAGAGGTAGAAGGCGTAGGCCCGGAAGATTTCGAGGGCCACCTTCGCCCATCCCGAGAACGCGGGCAGGATGGCGGAGAAGAACCCGGTCGCGGCTCCCGCACTCGTGGAAAGCCGTGAGGTCTCACGACTGTTGAGGTAGAGCCACAGGTGCTTGTACGGGGACCACCAGCGGCTCCAGGTGCTGTACGACCACATTCCACTCAGGTCGGTGCAGTTGATCGGCTCTCCGAAGCAGTAATCGTATGCGTTGGCGTTGCCGCCGTACATACGGTCCTTGGAGAGGAACCGTCCGGTGGTGGAGTCGTAGAGACGCACTCCCATCAGGGTCAGCCCGCTGAGGGTCTCGGCGGAGCGCTGCTTGCCGCCGAGCCAGCTGTAGCGGACGGCGGGCTGGCCGGTGCGCGGGTTGCCGTACTCGTCGCTGTCCAGGACCAGGGGGGCGTCGGCCGGGTCCAGCGGGAGCTGGAGGGCGATGCCGCCGTGGATGGTGGTCAGCTGGAGAACGGTGCCGCCACCGGCGCCGGTGATGGCCGCGAAACCGCCGCCGGCGGAGCCGACGTTGCGGCTGACGGTGCCCTTGCCGGCGTCTTCGGTGATCCAGCGGGGGTTGTCGCCGTCGCCGTCGTAGTGGTTGACCTTGGACGCGGTCTGGATCCAGGTGCCGTCGGTGTCGTCCTCCACCGTCCAGGAGCGCAGGCGCCGGTCGGCGTCGAGGCTCCAGGTCTGGCGCTGGCCGTCGGAGGTCTGCCGGTGGACCAGGTCGTTGGCGTAGTAGCCGATCTGGCTGCCGGGCAGGGCGGTGGTGCGGCCGAAGGCGTCGTAGACGTAGCCGGCGTCGACGAGACGGTCGGCGCTGTCGTAGGCGTGGGTGGTGGTGGTTCCCCCTGCGGTGGGGCAGGCGGCGCCCGCCGCGCCTTCCGCGGTGGTCAGGGAGGTGCGGTTGGTGCGCTTGTCGAAGGTGTAGGACCGCTTCGTGCAGACGTCGCCACCGGTGTCGGTGACAGCGGTCAGACGACCGGTGTCGTCGTAGGTGTACTTCTGCGAGAACCAGCCGGAGTGTTCGGTGATCTGGCTGTGGACGGACTCCTCGACGGTGTCGGAGTAGACGACCTGGCCGTCGCTGTCACGGGTGTAGACGCGGGAGCGGGGAGCGCCGATGCTGTCCGTGCCGATCTTGAGCGTGTATCCGCCGGGGAGCCTCTCGGTGGCGACGGAGCCGTCGGCGTCGTACGTGGCGGCGAAGGTGCCGGCGACCGAGTCCGAGGTGGACGTGACCATACCGCGTGGCTCAAGAGCGGTGTCGTAGGTGTAGGTGACGCTGGACGGGACCGAGTCCGCGGTCCTGACCGGGCGGTCCAGCAGGTCGTACTCGGTACGGGTCACCCCGCCGTCGGCATCGGTGTACGAGGTCTGGCGGCCGAGCCTGTCGAACTCCTTCGTGATCGTCCCGCCGGTCGGCGAGACCGTCCTCACGGTCCGGCCGGTGGCCGGGTCGTACTCGGTCGTCGCCTCCGGAACCGCCTGCCCGAGCCCGCCGGTCATGACGTTCTTCACCGGACGGCCCGCGTTGTCGTAGGTCGTCGTGGTGGTGCGGGTGACGCCGTTGGCGGTCTCGGTGACCTTGGCCGGATTGCCCCACCAGTCGTACTCGGTGGTGGTGACCGGAAGTCCGGCCGGGTTCGTACCGCCGCCGGTGACCGCACCGGCGGAGCCGGTGGAGCAGGGCTGGTCGGCCCACTCCGGGCGTCCCTGGCAGGTGCCGGTGCCGGTCGCGGTCCAGTAGGCGGTCACGCGGGTGGCGGCGTCGGTGCCGGTCGCGCCGGGCAGGAGCTGCTTGGTGACGCGGCCCTGGTCGTCGTACTCGGTGGTCTCGGTGATCGCGAGACCGGTTGGGTCCTTGACCGTCTTGACCGGCAGGCCCTTGACCCAGTCGTAGACCGTCTGGACGACCCGCGCGTCGGTGAGTGCGGTGGTACCGAGGACCTGGGCACCGACGGTGACCTTGGTGACCTGGTGCTCGACCTTCGCGGTGCCGTCGGTGGGACGGCCCGCGTCGTACTCGTTGGTCATCCAGGTGCGCGCCACCGCGGACGCGCCCGTGCCGGTCGGCGTGACGCGGCGCAGCGGGCCGAACTTCTCCATCTCGCGGATGCCGGTGGAGTCGTAGACGGACTTCGAGGCGAGCAGGTCGGCGCGGTCCTGGGTGGACAGACCGACGATGCCGAGGTCGGCCAGGGTCGCCCGGTCGGCCGGTGTGCCGCCCAGGGCGAGAGCCCGGTTGCCGGCGGTCAGCTCACGCACCGTGTTGCCGAACCGGTCGTACTCGGCAGTCGTGACGTTCCCGCCCGGCGTGGCCAGGTTCACCTGGCGTCCGGAGGCGTTGGTGTAGGTGACCCACGCGCGGCGGTAGTCCGCCGCGGACAGGCCGGCACCTCCGTGCGCGGCAGGAACCGCGTCCGGGGGGAAGACGGCGGTGGCGTCCGTGGGAGCGTCGGTCTGCCCCCACGCGGCCACGTCCGAGGCACCCATCTTGTACGGCGCGTCGGTGCCGGTGAGCGGGACGTCGTAGACGATGCTCGTCGACGCCGTGCCGGACTCGACGTCCTTGGTGCCCTGCTGCAGTCCGGAGCGGCTCGCCTTGAGGAGCATGCCTTCGCCGGCGGTGGCGGTGTTGCCGGCCTTGCCGTAGGTGAAGGACCAGGGAAGCTGGCCGGGCGGGGTCAGGGTGGTGATCCGGCCGGCCGTGTCGTAGGCGTACTGCGTCTTCAGAGCGGGTGCGATCAGCGGGTTGTACGTCTCGCGCAGGCGGCCGGCGGAGTCGTACAGGTACTTCTGCACGGTCTTCGCGGTGGCCGCGGCGGCGCCGGGCTCGGTGGACCAGCCGCGGATCTCCTTGACCTGCCCGGTGACGTCGCCGAGGGCGGAGGAGGTCGCGGTGGTGGTCGTGGCGTAGACGAACTCCAGCGCGCGGCAGCCCTTCGTGGACGGCGTCGCCGTGCACGTCGTGGCCGACACGGCCGAGGTGGGGGCGACGACCAGCCTCGGGCGCGCCAGCTTCTTCCCGTCCACGGTCACGGTCTCGGAGACCACCGTGGTCGTCGACTGCGGCAGGCCGGCCAGGGCGCTGGAGGCGACCTGCCACGACGGGGAGGCGGCGTCCGGCTTGGTGAAGACGGTGAGGGTGCCCTCGGTGTCCTTCAGGGTGAACGAGCCGGTCAGCGAGCCGGTGAGCGTCATGTCCTCGGCGCCGGGCTCGGGCTTCCAGCCACCGCCCGCGGTGGCGGTGAAGCCGAGCTCCTCGCCCTCGACGCCGACCAGGGCGACCGAGGTCGCGGAGGTCTTCCTGAGGTGCGACCAGTCGGACCTGGTGATCTCCGCGACGGTGCCGGAGACCCACTGCGGACCGAAGATCGGTACCTGTCCGTCCTGCTTCGCCCCCGCGTCCGCGCGCCGCGAGGACGCCGTGCGCGAGACCGACAGACCGAACAGCGACGCGTCGCCCTCGGACAGCGTGTAGTCGCCGGTCAGCAGGTTGACCGAGCCCGGCCCGGTCTCCTCCGACGGCGCCGTGCCCGCGTTGCGGTCGACGGTGATCTCGTTGACCGGGGAGTAGACGGTGGCGGTGCCGTCGGTGAAGGCGGCGCGGACCTCGATGGGCCCGTCCTCGGCCAGTGTGTCCGTGATGTTCCAGGTCAGCCCGGCGGGCTTGCCGCCGGTGACCGGGACCGGCCAGGCGGACACCGTGTTGGTGTCCTGTCGCACGTCGGCGAGGGGGGCGTTCTTCCAGGCGTCGGTCTCGCCGCGGCGGTACTGGTAGGTCACGCCGGTGTACGAGGACAGGCCCTCGGCCGCCAGGGGCGTACGGCGGGCCGGGCGGTCACCCTGAGCGGGGGACAGCAGGGCCGCGCCGGATCCGGCGTGGAAGACGTAGGAGGACTCGGCGGAGACGTTGCCGGCCGGGTCGGCCGTGCGGGTGGCGAGGGTGTGCCTGCCCGCCGCGAAGGTCAGCGTCCGGTCCACCGCGGTGCCGGTGGTGGCGACGCTCGTCCAGGCTCCGCCGTCCAGCCTGTACTGGACCTCGGCCACGTCGGTGGCCGGTGGCTTGAGGGTGAAGGAGCCGGAGAACCTGCCGTCCGCGTCCGGGGTGCCGGACCAGGTGTTGGCCGGGAAGTCGCCGGAGGTCACGGTGCTGGTGGCGGGCTTGGTGGTGTCGACGGTGAAGTACACCTTCGGCGTCCAGTCCGACCACGTGTTGCCGTCGTTGACCCGGCCCCAGTACCAGTAGGTGCGGCCGTTGACCAGCTTGCCCGCGGGCGCCTGGTGGGAGACCGTCTTGTTCACCACCGGGTCCTGGGTGCCGGAGTCGTACACCTCCAGGTTCGTGGTGCCCTCCCACAGTTCCCACTTGGAGCGCAGGAACGTGGTCTCGGCGTCACTGGCGGTGTACTTCAGGTCGGGCGTGGTCGTGGTGACCCAGTTCTTGCCGCCGTTGACGCGTCCCGGGGTCACGGACATCGGGTTGCCCGCCACCGGAACGGTGTTGTACGTGACCGAGACGTACGGCGTGTTCGAGGCGGCGTTGCCGGAGTTGAACCGCTTCCACGAGAAGGGGTCGGACTCGTTGGTCGCCCTGATGCCCATCGAGTTGCTGCTGTTGCCGTTGGCCGCCCAGGCCACGGCGAGGTTCTTGATGTCCTGCGAGACCCAGCCGTCCGCGCACGAGGACGAGAAGCCCTTCGTGGCCGTGGAGGCGGCCCACTTGTTGCTCCAGGCCGGCTGGTTGGTCCACCGGGTGGCCGTCGAGACGTGCGGGGTGTCCCACACCTCCCAGCCGGAGGGCGTGCACGACCAGGAGTGGAAGTTCCACAGGTTCAGCTTCGCGCCCAGGATCTGCTTGCCCCGGATCTGCGTCATCGGGAAGTGCAGGAACGAACGCGCGATCTGGCCCGAGCCGTTGTTGCCGAGCTTCAGCTCCGTCTGCGCGGAGGTGTCGACGGCGTAGCCCTGCTGCACGAACGTGTCGAAGCTCGACCCCAGGTTCACCGCCGGGTCCACCGTCACTGGGAACACACGCGCCGGATCGGCCAGGAACTTCGCGTCCGGGGTCAGCGTCAGGTCGACCGCGTCGCCCTTCTGCGTCACCTTCAGACCCACGTCGGCCCGCCGCGTGTGCTCACCGGACTTCGGATCGACGTGGGCGTCCCACATCACCGGCGTCGGCAGACTGCCGACCTGCTTGCCGGACTTCTTGTCCAGGAAGGTGACCGAACGGTCCGCGTTCGCCCGCGCCTTGATGCCCTTGGCGTTCAGCGTCAGCGTCACCGAGCCGTTCGCGCCGACCGCCGAGCGGTCCTTCAGCTCCAGGAACTGCTCGAAGCCCGTACGGGTCGACTCGATGATCAGGTCCGTCGCGGTCAGCGCGTTCGCGTACCGGGCCGTGTGCCCGGACACCACCGGCTCCGGAAGGACACCGCGCCACGACAGGTCCATCGCCCGGCCGTCCCCGGCGTCCAGCGACACCAGCGGAACCGCCGTGGTGCCCGCCCCACCGGCCGCGCCCGACGCCCGCACGCCCGCGGCCTTCGCCGCCGGCGTCTTCCCGCCCAGCCTCAGACCGAGCGGGTGGCTCCGCGCGGCGACCGAACCGTCCGCCGACTTCGCCAGGGCGACGTCGACGTCACGCCACGCCCCCGTGACCTTGTCGCGGAACCGGACCGGACCCGACGCGGCGTCGGTGGTCACCGTGCCGTCCGGGTTCGCCCACGTCGTCGTCGACTCCGTCCGCTCCGACAGCGCCTCCACCCGCTTGCCCGACAGACGGGCCGCGACCGTCGCGGAGGCCAGATCCGCCGCCTGGGTCGGATACGGCTTGTCGGCGGACGCCGAGGGCCGCTGTGACGGCATCGCCACCGCCTGCCCCGTCGTCCCCACCACGACGGCGGTCTCGACCGCCATCAACGCGGCCGTCGCGAGAGCCACGCCCGAGAGTCTCCGCCTGGTGAACAATCCACCGGCCGTCCGTCCGGGCGATGACGAGTGACGCTTCGTCATCTCGACCCCCTTCCGATTCCCCTGCTTCTTCCTCTGTGGGACAACTCGTTCTCCTGAGTGCGGCATGCTCGCGCATGGCTACTTTTAGTAAGGGCCCATGGGCATGCGTGATCCACGTACTCGATCAACGTGTTCGTCGCATGATCGATGGGCCGAGACGGACGGGCCGGGAACCCGGCCCGCCGCCGGCGGCGGCAACAGGACCGACAACCGGCGGCCGTCCCCAAGCGGCCGCCGGTCCCCAGCACACAGCTCCTCGTACGGTGGTCCACCACGAACCCCCGTCACCACCCGCACAAGGACGGACATGACGCTAGAGCGACACCCGCCCGCGCCCAAGGGCCCCGGACGCCACCGACAGGGCCCCGCGTGCCACAAAGTCCCGGCACGCGCCCGCACCCTTGCGGAACCGCCGTCCGGGCGCCTCCCGTTACTCCCGGGAACGACCTCCGCCGCCTTCACCCGCCTCAACGCGAGAGGGGCCGAGCGCGTCGGAGTCGGTCCGGCCGCGTACGCGGGCCTGCTCGGCATGGCCCCCGAGCACCTGCTGGACGACCGCTACCGCGTCCCGGCGTCCACCAACGTCCGCATCTGGGAGCTCATGACGCTGCGGGTCCCCTGGCACGAAGCCTCCTGGCACATGGCCCAGGAGAGCACCCTGGGCGCCCTCGGCATCTGGGACTACCTCATCACCCAGGCACCCACACCGCTCGAAGGCCTTCGCGACGCCGCCCGCTACCTGGCCACCGCCGGGGACGCCGGCACCGAGACCATCCACATCGAGGAGACCGAGCGGTACGTGACCGTCAGTCACGTCAACGGGGCCGACCTGTCGGACGACGTCGCCTCCGCCATACGCGCCTACTCGCTCGGCCTGTTCCGGCAGCGCGTCGGCGAGGCCAACCGACGCACCGTCGTTCCCACCGGGGTCGCCCTCGCGGCCCGGGCCCCCCGAACCCACCGGGCCCTCGTACGGCTCTACGGCACGCGCGCCATCGACTTCGCGAGCCCCGTCAACTCCATCACCTTCGAAGCCGCCGACCTCACCACCCCCCAGCACCACGCCCCCGGTCTGTCCGACCTCCTGCGAAGACACGCCGAGCAGGCCCTCGCCGAGGCCATCCCCCTGCACGACTGGCTCAGCCTCTTCCGCGCCACCCTCCGGGCCACGGCGGACACCGAACCCCCCTCCCTGCGCGTCGTGAGCCGGAGGATGGCCCTCAGCACCCGCACGCTCCAACGCCGCATCGAGGAGCGCGGGAGCACCTGGTCGGAGGAGCTCCAGGCGTTGCGCCGTGAACGCGCCCTCCATCTGCTCACCACCACCGACACGCCCTTCGACGCCGTGGCCAGGCAGGTCGGCTACGCCGACCCCGGCGGCCTGCGCCGCGCGATGAAACGCTGGACCGGACAGCCTCCGGCCGAACTCCGCCCGCGGAACGGCACCGGCCCCGACGAGGCGTGTCCCCCGCCGGGCGTCCTCGCCGACTGCACGTCCGGCACCGACACGCTCTGAACGGGCCGCCCCGTACGAGCGGCCCTACGGCAACGCCCCCGCCCTCCGCGCCGCCACCACCGCCTCCATCCGCGTGTGCGCCCCCAGCTTCCGCATCGCCGAGCGCAGGTAGCCCTTCACCGTCTCCGGGCGCAGGCCGAGCCGGGCCGCCGCCGTCGCGTTCGTCGCGCCCGAGGCCACCGCCGCCAGGACGTCCGTCTCGCGCGGGGTCAGGGTCGCCCCGGGGAGGGGAGCGGGGGAGCCCGAGGCCGTCTCCAGGCGGCCGCAGACCGCGAGGAGGCGTTCCCGCAGCTCCGGGTCCGCGACCTTCGGCGCCAGTTCGCGCAGTTCGCCGTACGCCTGGCGGACCTCCTCCCAGGAGGGGCCCGGCGGGGGCGGGGCCAGGAGCTCCCGGACCTCGTCCCGTACCGCCAACGCCTGCTCCACGTCCCGGGCCGCCGCGACCGCCGCGTCGAAGACCCGCTCGCCGACCGGCAGCGCGTCGCGCAGCGCCCCGTACAGCACGCCCCGCACCTTCCGGCGCACGACGACCGGCACCGCGATCACCGACCGCAGCCCCTCCGCCGACACCGGGCCGTCGTACTCGTGGGTGATGTGCCGCGCCGAGGGGTAGTCCGTCACCGCGCACGGCCGGCCGAGCGCCAGGCACTTCCCGCCCAGACCGGAGCCCGCCGAGATCGCGAGCCCGTGCAGGGCCGGCGTCACCGCGCCGTTCAGCTCGCCGATCCGCAGCCCCCGGGTCTCGTGCGTCAGCCCCCCGAAGACCACCGGGAGCCCGGTGGCGCGGCGCAGCCTCAGCAGCGCGCCGCGCAGCTCCACCGACGATTCGACGTGCTCGCGCACCGCGCTCTCCTTCGTGGCCGCCGGCCCCGCCGCGCCGGCCCTCGCCGTCCGCGGGTTCACCCCCGAACGGGGGTAGTGAGACCCGGGTCACTGATTACACGATGTCCGGGACCGGTCCCGCAACGAGGAGGACACATGACGGCAACCAGTGCGACCGAGGAGTTCCGGGCCGCCCGGGACTTCCTCCTGGAGCACCGGGAGGACTACGCGGCGGCCTACGAGGGCTTCGCGTGGCCCCGGCCCGAGCGGTTCAACTGGGCGCTCGAATGGTTCGACGTCGTCGCGGAGGGCAACGACCGCACCGCCCTGCACATCGTCGAGGAGGACGGCTCCGAGACGAAGGTGTCCTTCGCGGAGATGTCCGCCCGCTCGAACCGGGTCGCGAACCGGCTGCGGTCCCTGGGCGTGCGCGCCGGCGACCGGATCGTCGTCATGCTGGGCAACCAGGTCGAGCTGTGGGAGACCGTCCTCGCCGCGATGAAGCTGCGGGCCGTCGTCATCCCCGCCACCCCGCTCCTCGGCCCCGCCGACCTGCGCGACCGCGTCGACCGCGGCCGCGCCCGCCACGTCCTGGTGCGCGCCGGGGACACCGCCAAGTTCGACGACGTCCCCGGCGACTACACCCGGATCGCGGTCGGCGACGGCGGGGCGGGCTGGCTGGAGTACGGGCTCGCCGACCGCGAGTCCGCCGACTTCGAGCCGGACGGCGACACGCTCGCCGACGACACCCTGATGCTGTACTTCACCTCCGGCACGACCGCCCGCCCCAAGCTGGTCGAGCACACCCACACCTCGTACCCGGTCGGGCACCTCGCCACCATGTACTGGATCGGGCTCAAGCCCGGCGACGTGCACCTCAACATCTCCTCGCCCGGCTGGGCCAAGCACGCCTGGTCCAACCTCTTCGCCCCCTGGAACGCCGAGGCGACCGTCTTCATCCACAACTACACGCGCTTCGACCCGGCCCGCCTGATGGACGAGATGGAGCGGAACGGGATCACCAGCTTCTGCGCCCCGCCGACCGTCTGGCGGATGCTGATCCAGGCCGACCTGGGGCAGCTCAAGACTCCGCCGCGCGAGGTCGTCGCCGCCGGCGAACCGCTCAACCCCGAGGTCATCGAGGCCGTCCGGCGCGCCTGGGGCACCACCGTCCGGGACGGCTTCGGCCAGACCGAGACCGCCGTCCAGGTCTCCAACAGCCCCGGCCAGCGGCTCAAGGAGGGCTCCATGGGCCGCCCGAGCCCCGGCTACCGGGTCACCCTGGTCGACCCGGTCAGCGGCCGCCCGGACGTCGACGAGGGCGAGATCTGCCTCGACCTGTCCGCCCGCCCGGTGGGCCTGATGACCGGCTACCACGGCGACCCGGAGCGCACGGCGGAGGCGATGGCCGGCGGCCACTACCGCACCGGCGACATCGGCGCGCGGGACGCGGACGGGTACATCACCTACATCGGGCGGTCCGACGACGTCTTCAAGGCCTCCGACTACAAGATCAGCCCCTTCGAGCTGGAGAGCGCCCTCCTGGAGCACGAGGCCGTCGCCGAGGCCGCCGTCGTCCCCGCCCCCGACCCGCTGCGGCTCGCCGTCCCCAAGGCGTACGTGGTCCTCGCGGCGGGCTGGGAGCCGGGCCCGGAGACCGCGAAGGTCCTCTTCGCGCACTCGCGCGCGGTCCTCGCCCCGTACAAGCGCATCCAGCGCATCGAGTTCGCCGACCTGCCCAAGACCGTCTCCGGCAAGATCCGGCGCGTGGAGCTGCGCCGCCTCACCGCCGAGGGCGGCGGCACCGAGTACACGGAAGGGGACCTCGCATGAGCACGCCGAAGGAACTCTCGTACGCCCACGGGGTGTCCACCACCCCGCTCCTCGGCGACACCATCGGCGCGAACCTGGACCGGGCCGTCGCCGCCTGGCCCGACCGCGAGGCGCTCGTCGACGTCCCCACCGGACGCCGCTGGACGTACGCGGAGTTCGGCGCGGACGTGGACCGGCTCGCCGGATCCCTCCTCGGCAGCGGCGTCCGCAAGGGCGACCGGGTCGGCGTCTGGGCCGTGAACTGCGCGGAATGGGTCCTCGTCCAGTACGCCACCGCCCGCGTCGGCGCCGTCATGGTCACCGTCAACCCGGCCTACCGCGCCCACGAGCTGGCGTACGTGCTCAACCAGTCGGGCGTCTCCCTGCTCTTCGCCTCCCTCGCCCACAGGACGAGCGACTACCGGGCGATGGCCGAGCAAGTGCGGGGAGAGTGCCCGGGGTTGCGCGAGGCCGTGTACTTCGGGGACGCGAGCTGGGACGCGTTCCTCACCCGTACGCCCGGGGAGCTGCGCCCGGAGCCGCTCTCCTGCGACGAGCCGGTCAACATCCAGTACACCTCGGGGACCACGGGCTTCCCGAAGGGCGCCACGCTCTCCCACCACAACATCCTCAACAACGGTTATTTCGTGGGGGAGATGATCGCCTACGGCGAGCAGGACAGAATCTGCATCCCCGTGCCCTTCTACCACTGCTTCGGCATGGTCATGGGCAATCTCGCGGCCACCTCGCACGGCGCCTGCATGGTGATCCCCGCCCCCTCCTTCGACCCGGCCGCCACCCTCCGGGCGGTCCAGGAGGAGCGCTGCACCTCGCTGTACGGGGTGCCGACGATGTTCATCGCGGAGCTGAACCTCCCCGACTTCGCGACGTACGACCTGTCCACCCTCCGCACCGGGATCATGGCGGGCTCGCCGTGCCCGGTGGAGGTGATGAAGCGGGTGGTCGCCGAGATGAACATGGCGGAGGTGTCGATCTGCTACGGCATGACCGAGACCTCGCCCGTCTCCACCCAGACCCGCCGCGACGACGACCTGGAGCGGCGCACCGGCACGGTCGGCCGGGTCATGCCGCACGTCGAGGTGAAGGTCGTCGACCCGGCGAGCGGGCTGACCGTGGAGCGCGGCGAGGCGGGGGAGCTGTGCACCCGCGGCTACGGCGTGATGCTCGGCTACTGGGACGAGCCGGAGAAGACCGCCGAGGCGATCGACCCGGGCCGCTGGATGCACACCGGCGACCTGGCGGTGATGCGCGACGACGGCTACGTGCAGATCGTCGGCCGCATCAAGGACATGATCATCAGGGGCGGGGAGAACGTCTACCCGCGCGAGATCGAGGAGTTCCTCCACGGACACGCCAAGATCGCGGACGTCCAGGTGGTCGGCGTCCCCGACGAGCGGTACGGCGAGGAGATCCTCGCCTGCGTGATCCCCCGCGACCCGGCCGACCCGCCCACCCCGGAGGAGATCACCGCCTTCTGCCGCGACCGCCTCGCCCACTACAAGATCCCGCACCGGGTGGAGATCCTCGCGGAGTTCCCCATGACGGTGAGCGGGAAGGTGCGGAAGGTGGAGCTGCGGGAGCGGTACGCCGGGAACTAGGGGGTGCCGGACACCGCGACGCCGCGGGCATGTTTCAGACACCCCCTAGCGGGTGTCGGCGAGGTCCCGGCGCATGCAGACGCGGGGCCAGGCCGCCAGGCCGTGCGCCGCCTCCGCGCGGCGTATCGCGCGCAGCCCGTCCGTGAGGGCCGGATCGGCGTCCGCGAGCGGGCGGAAGCCGAGCCGGGCGTAGTACGGGGCGTTCCAGGGAACCTCGGCGAAGGTCGTCAGGGTCAGGGCCGTCAGGCCCTCCTTCCCGGCGGTCGCCGCCAGGTGCTCGATCAGGGCCCGGCCGACGCCCCGGCGGGCGGCGTCCGGGTGCACCGACACCTGCTCGATGTGGGCGGCGCCGTCGACCGGATCGGTGAGCAGGTACGCCACCGGGCGGCCGGCGGCGTCCGCCGCCACCCAGGCCCGGCCCGCCCGGCGGTACGCCTCCAGGGTCTCCAGGGGCGGCGGGTCGTCGTCGGCGATCGCCGCCATGCCGAGGGCGCGGAACGGTTCGCCCGCCGCCCGTTCGATGTCCTGGAGCAGCGGGAGTTCGGCGGCGACGGCCGCTCTGATGCGCATACGCCAGTATGGCGCGGGGCGGGCGCGGGGCGCCTTCGGCGTCGGGGCGGGCCCGGTGGGGCCTCAGGGCCGGGTGGGGGCGCCGCCCGGCGGCGGCCGGTTCCGGTCCGCGTCCCCGGGCCGGTCGAGCAGCCCGCCGTCCCGCGAGAAGCGGGGCAGGAAGAGGGCGAGCGCCGGATCGCCGTACAGCGCCACGTACAGCTGGACGAGGCGGCCGTCCGTCACCTCCCGGCGGTGGGCCGGCAGCGGGTACCGCTCCCGCAGCCCGGCGAGCAGCCGCCGCGCCGCACCGGTCGTGACCGGCAGCCGCAGCAGCACCACCACCGCCCCGAGGACCGGCGGCAGGCCGACGGCGAGCACCTCCGGGAGGTCCGCGCGGGACGCCCCGGTCGCGAGCGGCCCGACGAGGACGGTCAGCAGCACGCAGCCGAGCAGCGCCCGCACGACCCAGAGCTGCGCGACCGGCCGCAGCAGCCCGGCCCCGCGCAGCTCGCCGCTCAGCGCGTCCACGGCCCGCCGTGTCTCGGGGCGCTGCGCGAGGTCTCCCAGGGCGAGGGCCCGGCGGAGCGCCCCGTGCACCCCGAGCTGGACCGGGTCGCGGGTCCGGCCCGGCCCGCCGTTGGCCCGAATCGTATGTTTACGGCCCGCCGCGACCGCCCCGCGCTGGTGCAGCGCCACGAGCGCCACGGTGACGACGGCCCGCCGCCCGCCCCGCAGCAGCGCGAGCGCCTGCGGCGTCGGCAGGGCGTCCGCGTCCGGCGCTCCGCTCTCCCGGCTGCACGTTCGCAACAGCGCGGCGGCGAGCAGCAGTTCGGCCCAGGCCGCTCCGATGAACCACCACATCCCCGTCGGCATGACGCCCACCCCCCAAGGGAGTTGTGCCCGGCAGAGCGTGTTCCTCACGCGTGAATGGCCGATTTCGGATGCCGAGGTGTTGTGGGGGAGGGCGGGGGAGCGCTTCGCCGGGGCCGAGCGCCGGGTGCGGGCGCGGGGGGAGCGAGGGCTTGGGCGCGGGTGTGGGACGTGGGTGTGGGACGTGGGGGCGTGGGTGTGGGCATGGGGGGTGGGCGAGGGCGCGGGATCAGGCGCCGTTCGCGGCCAGGTCGTCGGCGGCGCGGTTGACCGGCTGCGGGGTGCCGGTCAGGTCGAGGACGAAGAGCGGGAGGCCGATCTCGGCGGCGCGCGCACGGGCCTCCGGGGTGTAGCCGGCGAGCGAGAAGAACACGCTCACGGCCGACGTGCTCAGTCCGTTGAGCCAGAGGCACTCGACCACCCGCAGCCCGGTGGGGCGGGTGCTCGGGTCCACCTGGGCGACGAGCCCCGGCGCCCGCAGGTCCACTCCGGACGCGGGCCGCTCCTCGGGCTGGACGACGTCCCGGAAGCCGAGCCAGCGCAGGTACGCCGCCGCGGCGGCCACCGCGTCCCGCCCGGTCCGGATCGTCACGGGCCGGAAGGCGCCCCGCACCGGGGCCGGGCGAGGGGCCGTGGGCGGCAGCGGGATGTGCGCGGGGTAGCGCTCGGCGAACGTACGGTGCGGCGGTCGCCGGCGCGGCGGGATGCCGGGCCCTCGCGGGTCGGCGGGATCGGCGTGATCGGCGGGGCCGACGGGGTCGGCAGGGGTGTCGTGGTGGGTGCGGTCGGCGGGGTCGGCAGGGGTGTCGTGGTGGGTGCGGTCGGGGGTGCCGGTACCTGGGCGGTCGGCGCCGGTCGGGCTGCCGGGGCCCGTACGGCCGGAACTCGTGCCACCGAGGCCCGTGCCACCGGGTCCCGTACCGCTGGGGGCGGCCCCGTCCGGGCCGGGAGGCTTCGGACCCGGACCCGCGGTCTGCGGCGGGACGGCACCGGGACGGCCGCCCTGGTCACCCGTACCGCCAGGAGGACGACCCTCCGGGTCACCCGTACCGCCGGACCGGTCGCCCGCCTCGCCCGCCGACCGCACCGAGTCCGCCGACCGGACCGAGTCCGCCGACCGGACCGGTACCCGCAGGACCGCGCCGCACTGGCAGCCGAGCTCCGGGTGGGGCCAGTCGCCCTCGCGGCCGCAGGCGCCGCAGCGGACGGTGACCCACTCGTCCGTCCAGTTCCGGTGCGTGATCGGCTCCGCCACCGCGCCCGCCGCCACCGGCGCCGCCACGGGGCTCCCGCAGGCGCAGGGGAAGACGGGTGCCGCGTACGCCTGCGTGCTCAGGCATTCCGGGCAGCGCACCGGTACCGAATCGCCCACGGTCCAACCCCCTGTCGTTCGCTCCCATCGTCCACCCATCGGCCGCCCGGAGGGAGGGTGTTCGGCCACTTCGGACGTCCCGGAACCGGCCCCGGGCCGTCCGAACCGTCCCGGCACGCGGACCTCCCTTGACGGTTCTTCGCCACCCCACCTACATTGCTTCCACATAGCAGAACAGCTTTTCCGTATTACGGAAACGGGCGGTGAGTCCTCCGAGTCGAGAGGAGCCCGCCCGGTTCCGCCCGGCCGAAGCAGGAGCACTCCCATGCCTCGTATGACCGCCGCCGCAGCGGCCGTTGAGATCCTCAAGCGCGAAGGCGTCACCCAGGCGTTCGGCGTCCCCGGCGCGGCGATCAACCCCTTCTACCGCGAGCTCAAGAACGTGGGCGGCGTCGGCCACACGCTCGCCCGCCACGTCGAGGGCGCGTCCCACATGGCGGAGGGCTACACCCGCGCCAAGGCCGGCAACATCGGTGTCTGCATCGGCACCTCGGGCCCGGCCGGCACCGACATGATCACCGGCCTGTACTCGGCGATCGCCGACTCGATCCCGATCCTCTGCATCACCGGCCAGGCCCCGGTCTCGAAGCTCCACAAGGAGGACTTCCAGGCCGTCGACATCGCCAGCATCGCCAAGCCGGTCACCAAGGCCGCCACCACCGTCCTGGAGGCCGCGCAGGTCCCCGGCGTCTTCCAGCAGGCCTTCCACCTCATGCGCTCGGGGCGTCCCGGCCCGGTCCTCATCGACCTGCCGATCGACGTCCAGCTCACCGAGATCGAGTTCGACCCGGAGACGTACGAGCCGCTGCCGGTCTACAAGCCGCGCGCCACCCGCGCCCAGGCCGAGAAGGCGCTGACCTTCCTCCTGGAGTCCGAGCGCCCGCTGATCGTCGCCGGCGGCGGCATCATCAACGCCGACGCCTCCGGCCTGCTCGTCGAGTTCGCCGAGCTGACCGGCGTTCCCGTCATCTCCACCCTCATGGGCTGGGGCACCATCCCGGACGACCACGAGCTGGCCGCCGGCATGGTCGGCGTCCAGACCGCGCACCGCTACGGCAACGCGACCTTCCTGGAGTCGGACTTCGTCCTCGGCATCGGCAACCGCTGGGCCAACCGCCACACGGGCTACAACCTGGACGCGTACACCAAGGGCCGCAAGTTCGTCCACGTCGACATCGAGCCCACCCAGCTCGGCAGGATCTTCGCCCCGGACTACGGCATCGCCTCCGACGCCAAGGCCGCCCTGGAGCTCTTCGTGGAGATCGCGAAGGAGCGGAAGGCCGCCGGCCGGCTGCCCGACTTCACCGCCTGGGCCGCCTCCGCGCAGGAGCGCAAGGCCACCCTCCAGCGCCGCACGCACTTCGAGAACATCCCGATGAAGCCGCAGCGCGTCTACGAGGAGATGAACAAGGCCTTCGGCCCGGAGACCCGGTACGTCACCACCATCGGCCTCTCCCAGATCGCCGCCGCGCAGTTCCTGCACGTCTACAAGCCGCGCCACTGGATCAACTGCGGCCAGGCCGGCCCGCTCGGCTGGACCATCCCGGCCGCCATCGGCGCCGCCACCGCCGACCCGGAGACCCCGGTCGTCGCGCTCTCCGGCGACTACGACTTCCAGTTCATGATCGAGGAGCTGGCGGTCGCCGCCCAGCACAAGGTCCCCTACGTCCACGTCCTGGTGAACAACGCCTACCTCGGCCTGATCCGCCAGGCGCAGGGCAACCTCGGCATCAACTTCGAGGTCAACCTGGAGTTCGAGAACATCAACACCCCGGAGCTCGGCGTCTACGGCGTCGACCACGTCAAGGTCGCCGAGGGCCTGGGCGTCAAGGCCATCCGCGTCGAGGACCCGGACAAGCTGGGCGAGGCCCTGGAGCAGGCCAAGAAGCTGGCCGTCGAGCACCGGGTCCCGGTCGTCGTCGAGGCGATCCTGGAGCGCATCACCAACATCGCGATGAGCAAGACGGTCGACATGAGCGACGTCACCGAGTTCGAGGACCTGGCCACCGAGCCCGGCCACGCGCCGACCGCGATCAAGGCCCTCCAGGTCTGACCCCGGAGCCGCGACACGGCCCCCGTCCCGAGGAGCACCGGGGCGGGGGCCGTCTCATGTCCCTCCCGCGCCCTGCGCCCGTACGAGCACCGCGCCCGCCTCCGTCCACTCGTAGAGGACCGACCGGCCCGCCCGTCCCCGCCGTACGAGTCCCGCCTCCCGCAGCACCTTCAGGTGCCGGCCCACCGAGCCGAGGCCCTGTCCGGTCAGGGCCACCAACTGGCTGGTGGACTTCGGCGTCCCCAGGCGCACGAGCACCCCCGCCCGCCCCGGTCCGAGCAGTGCGCCGAGTGCCTGCGGCACGACCGGGCCCGAGGCGTCCGCCAGGACGCCCGCACAGGGGTAGACCACCGCGAACCGCTCCGTGCCCTCCCAGGACACCCAGCCCGCCGCCGGGGTCACCGGCACGAAGAGCAGCCGACCGCCGTCGACCGAACGCGGCGGGTACGGACGGGCGTTGACCTGGAGGCGGCCGTCGCCCAACCAGCGCATCCGGCCCGGCGACAGCTCGTCCAGGGCCGCCGCCCAGCCGGCCCGGCCCAACCGCGCCGTCCGCCCCGTCACGTCGGCCTCGAGGATCCTCCGTCGCCGCGGCCACTCCGGAAGCACCGTCTCCCGCCACACCCAGGTCAGGACCTCCGCCGTCCGCCCGGGCAGGTCCCGCGCCGACCGCAGCGGCTCCGGCACGGGACCGCCGAGGGAGACGGCCAGCTGCGGCACCGCGTCGGCCGGGTCGGCGTCGCGGACGGCCGCCACCTCCTCCTCGAAGGACCGCTCGCCCTCGCCCAGCGGCGTCGGTGTCAGGAAGTCCGCGTTCCAGGTGCGCCCGAGCGCGGCCCGTACGAGCAGGGCGTCGAGCGGCTCGGCCGCCAGACGCGCCCGGTAGGCGGGCAACGACGCCCTCAGCCACGCCCGTTCGCCCGGGTGGCTCGCGGAGGCCGCGTGCAGGGTCATGAGCGCGGCGATCGTCTCGGCCAGCGGCGAGACCACGAAGCGGCCGCCCGCGAGCGAGTCGGCCCCGATCCGCCACCAGCCCATCCCGCCGCCTCCCGTACCCCTCCGTTTCGCCTTCACGCGAAACGATAACGGCGCCCGCCGGGCGCCCCCGAGACTCCCCGCATGTCCCGTCACGACGCCCGCTGCCGCACCCTTTTCCGCACTCCCGAATTCACCCCGCTCCTCCTCACCGGCTCCGCCCACACCGCCGCGCAGACGGTGGCCGGGCTCGGGCTCGCCACCCTCGTCCTCCACACCACCGGCTCGCCGCTCCTCTCCGCCCTCGCCCTCTTCGGACCCTCGCTCGCCCAGCTCCTCGGCGCGACCACGCTGCTCTCCGCCGCCGACCGGCTGCCGCCGCGCGCCGCGCTCTCCGGGATCGCCCTCTTCTTCGCCGCGGGCACGGCCGTCCTGGCGGTCCCCGCCCTGCCCACCTGGGCGGTCTTCGTGGTCCTCCTCGTCGAGGGGCTCGTGGCCTCGTTGGGCGGCGGAGTGCGCCACGGGCTCCTGAACGAGATCCTTCCGCGCGAGCGGTACCTCCTCGGCCGCTCGGTGACGAACGTGTCCGCCGGCGTCTGCCAGATCGGCGGCTTCGCGGCCGGCGGACTCCTCGTCGCCCTGCTCTCACCGCGCGGCGCGGTCCTCGCCGGCGCCGGGCTCTACCTCGCCGCTGCCCTCCTCGCCCGGTTCGGCCTCGCGGCGCGTCCGCCGCGCGCCGGAGGACGGCCCTCGATCGCCGTGACCCGGCGCACCAACGCACGGCTCCTGTCCCCGCCCGCCCGGCGCCGCTGCTACCTCGCGCTCTGGGTGCCCAACGGGCTGATCGTGGGCTGCGAGTCGCTGTTCGTGCCGTACGCACCCGAGCGCGCCGGACTCCTCTTCGTCTGCGGCGCGTTCGGAATGCTGATCGGGGACACCGCCGTCGGCCGCTTCCTGCCGGAGCGACTGCGCGACCGGCTCCGCTTCCCGCTCCAGGCGCTGCTCGCGGCCCCGTTCCTCCTCTTCGCCCTCGACCCCGGGCTTCCGCTCGCGCTCGCCGCCGTGACCGTGTCGGCGGTGGGGTACGGGGCGAGCCTGCTGCACCAGGAGCGGCTGATGGCCCTGGTGCCGGAGGAGCTGGGCGGTCACGCCCTGGGCCTGCACTCCTCGGGGATGCTCGCGTTCCAGGGGGTGAGCGCGGCGCTCGCCGGCGCCCTCGCCCAGGCCGCCTCGCCGCGGACCGGGATGGTGCTCCTCGCCCTCGCCTCGCTCGCCGTGACGTTCCTCCTGGCGCGGGCCGACCGGCGGGGGGAGAAGACGAAGAAGAGCGCGGAACCAGGGACCGTAAACCTGGTTCCGCGCTCTTCCGTCTGATGACCGCCCGACGGTGCGAGGCTGGCGCGACAGGACGTTCGCGCCGCCGGGCGGAGTCTTGGGATTCCCTTGTACAGGGGAGGCGTTGGGACCGCGGCGGTGCCGACGGGTCGAGCGGCCGTCCCTTCCTTCAGGTCAGGGAAGGAGGGCCCTCGCCCTTACCACCGCACTGGCTCGGAGCCGCCGCGGTCCTCACGCTGTCCGGTTCACCGGCCACCCCTCATTCGGGCCGGTGATCCGGACCGCGTACGGCGCTGACCTCCCGTCAAGTGCCGTACGCAGTCTGGGTTCTGCCGTGGGTCAGTCGCGCAGGGCGGCGACCGCCTCGGCCACGCGCCTGCCGTACTCCGGGTCGGCGGCGGCGAAGTGCGCGACGTTCTTCTCGACGACGTCCTCGCGGGCCACCTGGGAGAGGCTGCCGGCGATGTTGGCGACCAGACGGCCCTTCTCGTCCTCGGACATCAGGCGGTAGAGCTCACCGGCCTGGAAGAAGTCGTCGTCCTTGACGTGCGCGGGCGCCTCGTGGGTGCCGGTCCAGCCGTGGATCGCGAGCGGCGCGGAGAGCGCGGCGTCGGTCTGGGCCGGGCCCTGGTACGAGTTGGGCTCGTAGTTCTTGTCGTGGCGCGAGCCGTTGCGGGTGGCCATGAAGCCGTCCCGGCCGTAGTTCTGCGCCGTGGTCGCCCTGGGGGCGTTCACCGGCAGCAGGGTGTGGTTCACGCCGAGGCGGTAGCGGTGGGCGTCCGCGTAGGCGAAGAGGCGGCCCTGGAGCATCTTGTCCGGCGAGGGGCCGATGCCCGGGACGAAGTTGTTCGGGGAGAACGCGGCCTGCTCGACCTCGGCGAAGACGTTGTCCGGGTTGCGGTCGAGGACCAGGCGGCCCACCCGCTGGAGCGGGTAGTCGGCGTGCGGCCACACCTTGGTGAGGTCGAACGGGTTGAAGCGGTAGTCCGCGGCCTCGGCGGCCGGCATGACCTGGACGTAGAGGGTCCAGGAGGGGTTGACGCCGCGCTCGATCGCCTGGAGCAGGTCGGTCTGGTGCGAGTTGGCGTCCTTGCCGACCAGCTCGGCGGCCTGCTCGGCGGAGAGGCTGCGGACGCCCTGGTTCGTCTTGAAGTGGTACTTGACGAAGAAGGCCTCGCCCGCCTCGTTGGTCCACTGGTAGGTGTGCGAGCCGAAGCCGTGCATGTGCCGGTACGAGGCCGGGATGCCGCGGTCGCCGAAGAGCCAGGTGATCTGGTGGGTGGACTCGGGGGAGTGCGCCCAGAAGTCCCAGACGTTGTCCGGCTCCTGCTTGCCCGTGAACGGGTCGCGCTTCTGCGAGTGGATGAAGTCGGGGAACTTGATCGGGTCCTTGATGAAGAACACCGGGGTGTTGTTGCCGACGAGGTCGTAGTTGCCCTCCTCGGTGTAGAACTTCAGCGCGAAGCCGCGGGGGTCACGGACCGCGTCCGCGCCGCCGAGCGAGTCGGCCACGGTGGAGAAGCGGATGAAGGTCTCGGTCCGCTTGCCGACCTCGGAGAGGAACGCGGCCTTCGTGAAGCCGGTGACGTCGTCGGTGACCTCGAAGTACCCGTACGCGCCGGAACCGCGGGCGTGCACCACGCGCTCCGGGATCCGCTCACGGTTGAAGCGCGCGAGCTTCTCCAGCAGGTGCTGGTCCTGGAGGAGGAGGGGGCCACCGACGCCGGCGGTGGCGGAGTTCTGGTTGTCGGCGACGGGGGCGCCGGACTCGGTCGTAAGCACGCGCTGCGACATCGTGACCTTCCGTACGGGAGCTGCACTGTGTGACGGTGCCAGGAGCGTAGGTACGCCCTCCGAAAAACGTCAACAGTTTGTTGAAAATGAAGTGTGGTGTTCCGGTCGGCGGCGGCGCCTGGGCGCGACAGGACAGTTGTCAGCGCCGCCGCCGACCGGAAATCGGGGGCCCCGGGGAAGCGGGGACGGGGTCAGACCTGCTGGCCGGAGAGGCGCTCGACGGCGCGCAGCAGGGCCGAGTGGTCCAGGCCGCCGTCACCCTGGGCGCGCAGCGAGGCGACGAGCTGGGCGACGACCGCGCCGACCGGAAGGGCGGCGCCCACGTTGCGGGCGGCGTCGGTGACGATGCCCATGTCCTTGTGGTGCAGGTCGATCCGGAAGCCCGGCTTGAAGTCCCGGTTCAGGAAGTTGTCCTTCTTGCGGGTCAGCACGGTCGAACCGGCCAGACCGCCGTTGAGGACGTCGAGGGCCGCGGTGAGGTCCACGCCGGACTTCTCCAGGAAGACCACGGCCTCGGCGCAGGCCTGGATGTTGACCGCCACGATGAGCTGGTTGGCGGCCTTCACCGTCTGGCCGGAGCCGTGCGGACCGCACAGCACGATCGTCTTGCCGAGGGCCTCCAGGATCGGCAGGGCCTCGTCGAAGTCGGCCCGCTCGCCGCCGACCATGATCGAGAGCACGGCCTCGATGGCGCCGGCCTCGCCGCCGGAGACCGGGGCGTCGATGACGCGTATCCCCTTCTCGGCGGCGTTCTTGGCGAGGTCGACCGAGGTCTGCGGGGTGATCGACGACATGTCGACGATCAGCGCGCCCTGCCTCGCGTTCTCCAGGATGCCCTCGGGGCCGTAGGAGATCGCCTCGACCTGCGGGGAGGCGGGCACCATCGTGATGATCACGTCGGCGTCCTTGACGGCCTCGGCGATCGAGCCCGCGGCGGTGCCGCCGGCCTTGGCGAGACGGTCCAGCTTGTCCTGCTCCAGGGTGAAGCCGGTGACCGGGTAGCCGGCCTTGAGGAGGTTCTCGGACATGGGGGAGCCCATGATGCCGAGGCCGATCCACGCGATCTTGGGAAGGTTGCTCATGAGGGTGCCTCTCGAAAACTGGTGGTACGGGGGAGGGGGCGCGGGTCGGCCGGTCAGCGGGCCGCGCGGGCCTCGGCCGGGAGCCACTCGAAGGACGCGGCGGCGTCGGCGGCCTTGTACTCCAGGCCGACCCAGCCGTCGTAACCGGCCTTCTTCAGCTCGTCGAGGAGCTGCTCCAGGGGCAGGTCGCCGGTGCCCGGCGCGCCGCGGCCCGGGTTGTCCGCGATCTGCACGTGGCCGGTCTTGTCCGCGTACCGCGCGATGACCGCGCTCACGTCCTCGCCGTTCATCGACAGGTGGTAGACGTCGAGCAGGAACTTGGCGTTGCCGAGTCCGGTGGCCGCGTTGACCTTGTCGACGACCTCGATCGCGGCGGGGGCGCTCACCAGCGGGTAGAGCGGCGACTCCGGCTTGTTGAGGGTCTCGACCAGGAGGATCGCGCCGACGCGGTCGGCGGCCCGGGCGGCCAGGACCAGGTTCTCCAGGGCAAGGGTGTCCTGGATCTGCGGGTCCACGCCCTCGACGCGGTTGCCGTAGAGCGCGTTGAGCGCCTTGCAGCCGACCGAGGCGGCGAAGTCGGCGGCCACGTCGATGTTGGCGCGGAAGCGGTCCGACTCCTCGCCGGGCACGGAGAGGGCCCCGCGGTCCGGGCCGGGGAGCTGCCCGGCGTAGAAGTTCAGTCCCACCAGCTGGGTGCCGGCGTCCTCAAGGGCTTTCCTGAGGGCGTCGAGCTCGCTCTGCTCGGGGGTGGCGGTGTCGATCCAGGGCCACCACAGCTCGACCGCGGTGAAGCCCGCCGCGGCGGCGGCCGCGGGGCGCTCCAGGAGCGGGAGTTCCGTGAAGAGGATCGACAGGTTCACATCGAAGCGCTGATCCGTGACGGCGTCTTCTGAGAAGCGGGTCATGAGAGGTAGGCGCTCCTTCCGTATAGCGGAAGTAAGTTTCTGTCTGACGGAATGTTGCAAGCAGGTCGCCGCGCTTGTCAAGAGGTCCCCGCAGGTCCGGGGCTCCCGCGGGCCCGGGGAAGGGTCGTAACTTGGGGCCATGGTGCGTTTGAGAGTGGAGTTCACGACCGAGCCGTTCGACCTCGACGAGGCGCCGGCGCACGCGGTCGTGGCCCGTGAGGTCATCCAGTCGGCCGACCTGGACGCGGTGGACGTCGGCCCCTTCGGCAACACGGCGGAAGGCGGCGCCGACGCGGTCCTCACCGCCGTCGACGCGCTGCTCCGCGAGTCGCTCGCGGCCGGCGCCACGCGCGTCTCGCTCCAGGTCAATGTGATCGGGGAGGACGGGAAGTGAACGAACACCCCTTGATCGCCGCGGTGAAGCCCCTGGTCGACGCCATGGGCGCCGAGCTGCTGGGCCCCGAGCTGGCCGAGCCCGACGACGTCGTCCTGTCCTGGGAGGGGGAGGACGTGCTCGCCGTGCGCCTCCCGCAGCTCTCGGAGTCCCTGGACCACATCCTGGCCGCCCTCGAGCGGCGGCACGGGACGCCGCTCGCGGAGCTCGACCGCAAGTCGAAGCAGGAGATCGTCCGCCTCCTGGAGGCGCGTGGCGCCTTCTCGGTGCGCCACGGGGTGGAGACGGTGGCGGGCGCGCTCGGCGTCAGCCGCTTCACCGTGTACAACTACCTGAACCGCGAGACCGCCCTGAACAGGGAAAAGGCCGCCAAGGCCGACTAGTTGATCATGTGTGTCCACAAGCCGTCGTCCGCATGTCGGGACGACGGCTTTTGTGTCACCGACTTTTCAACAAAGTGTTGACGTTGTGTTGTGGAGGGCGTTAGCTATCCGCAGCCCGTCCGACGCACAGCGAAAAACAGCCACGGAGGCTTCCCGTGACTTCAGGTACGACACCGGGCCTGGCCCGGTTCAACACCTCGGCGGACAGCGAGGCCCTCGCCGCGCTCCACGAGGTGTGCTCCAGCTCGGCGTGGGGGAGCAAGATCCTCGCCCAGCGCCCGTACACCACCGCCGAAGCCCTCTTCCTCGCCAGTGACGCCGCCATGGCCGAGCTGACCGCCGAGGACCTGGCCGAGGCGATGGCCGGGCACCCGCCGATCGGTCGTCCGAAGGCCGGGGACCCGACCTCCTCCCGCGAGCAGAGCGGGATGGCCGGCGCCTCCGAGGAGCTCAAGGCCGAGATGCTCGAACTCAACCTGGCCTACCAGGACAGGTTCGGTCATGTCTTCCTCATCTGCGCCACCGGCAAGAGCGGCGAACAGATGCGCGACGCGGTCCGCGAGCGGATCGGCAACTCGCCCGAGGCGGAGCGCGAGATCGTCCGCACCGAACTGGGCAAGATCAACCGCATCCGGCTGACCCGCCTCGCCGAGGGCCCGCAGGCCCCGTAGGGGACTCGTAGGAGTCCCGCAAGAGCAAAGAGGAAGAGAGCTCCGCAATGAGCACCGACACCACGGCCTCGGTGTCCACGCACATCCTGGACACCAGCATCGGCCGCCCCGCCGAGGGCGTCGCCGTCGCACTCGCGGCCCGCGCCGGCTCCGACGCGGAGTGGACCGCGCTCGGCGGCTCCGCCACCGACGCGGACGGGCGCTGCAAGGACCTGCCGGCCCTGCCGGAGGGAACCACCCACGTACGCCTCGACTTCGAGACCGAGACGTACTTCTCGACCCAGCACAGTGCGAAGAAGCAAGCCGAGGCGCAGCAGGACGCCCCCCGCGTAAGGGACAGCGGTGCGTTCTTCCCGGAGGTGGCGATCACGTTCGCCGTCACCCCGGGCGAGCACTACCACGTACCGCTGCTGCTCAACCCGTTCGGCTACTCCGTATACCGAGGGAGCTAGCAGACATGCCCACGATTCTCGGCCAGAACCAGTACGGCAAAGCAGAGAACCGCGTAGTCAAGATCACGCGGGACGGCGCCACCCACCACATCAAGGACCTCAACGTCTCCGTCGCCCTCTCCGGCGACCTCAGCGACGTCCACCTCACCGGCTCCAACGCCCACTGCCTCCCCACCGACACGACGAAGAACACCGTCTTCGCGTTCGCCAAGGAGTACGGCATCGAGTCCGCCGAGCAGTTCGGCATCCACCTCGCCCGCCACTTCGTGACGAGCCAGGAGCCGATCAAGCGCGCCCGGATCCGGATCGAGGAGTACAGCTGGGAGCGCATCGCCTCCTCCGACGCCAACTCCAAGTTCATCGGCTCCGACGAGGTCAACCACTCCTTCGCCCGCAAGGGCCAGGAGACCCGCGTCACCCAGATCACCTACGACGGCGAGAAGTGGGAGGTCATCTCCGGCCTCAAGGACCTCGTCGTCATGAACTCCACCAACTCGGAGTTCTGGGGCTACATCAAGGACCAGTACACGACGCTCCAGGAGGCGTACGACCGCATCCTGGCCACCCAGGTGTCCGGCCGGTGGCGCTTCAACTGGACCGACGACGACCAGCGCATGCCCAACTGGGAGCGGTCCTACGAGCAGACCAGGAAGCACATGCTGGAGGCCTTCGCGGAGACGTACTCGTACTCCCTCCAGCAGACGCTCTACCAGATGGCCACCCGGATCATCAACCACCGCTCGGAGATCGACGAGGTCCGCTTCTCGCTCCCGAACAAGCACCACTTCCTGGTCGACCTCGAACCCTTCGGCCTGAAGAACGACAACGAGGTCTACTACGCCGCCGACCGCATGTACGGCCTCATCGAGGCCACCGTCCTGCGTGACGGAGCCACGGCGCAGATCCCGGTCGACATGACCAACCTCTAAGCGGCGTCCGAGTGACCGGCCCCCGCCCGCCCGCAGTCGGGCGGGGGCCGCACCGGACCGGAGGGAACCTTCCCATGGCACAGCCTGCAAAGGGGCCGGCAACCGCCGAAGGCCCGTGTTCCACCCCCTCGTCCTCCCCGGCCCCCTGCCACCCGGTGGACGAGAAGCTCCCCGTCTCGCGGCTCGTCCCCGCGGCGCTCCAGCACATCGCCGCCATGTACGCCGGCGTCGTCACCCCTCCGCTCATCATCGGCCAGGCCGTCGGCCTGGACGCCGCCGGCATGACCCGGCTCATCGCCGCCAGCCTCCTCATCGCCGGCTGCGCGACCGTTCTGCAGACCCTCGGCGCCGGACGCTTCGCCGGCAACCGGCTCCCGTTCGTCAACGCCGCCTCGTCCGCCGGCATCGCCCCGATGCTCGCCATCGCCGAGACCAGCGCCCCCGGACACCAACTGCCCGCCATCTACGGCGCGGTGATGGTCGCCGGAGTCTTCTGCCTCGCCATCGGCCCCTTCTTCGGCCGGCTCCTGCGCTTCTTCCCGTCGCTCGTCACCGGCGTCGTCATCACCCTCATCGGGGTCACCCTGATGCCCGTGCCCGTGGCCTGGGCCCAGGGCGGCGACCGGACCGCGGCCGACTTCGGCGCCATGAAGTACCTGGCGCTCGCCGGCTTCACCCTCGTCGTCATCCTGCTCTTCCAGCGCTTCGGCAAGGGCTTCGTCAAGCAGATCGCCCTGCTCCTCGGCCTCTTCATCGGCACCCTCGCCGCGATCCCCTTCGGGATGGCCGACTTCGGCGCCCTGCGCGAGGCGCCCGTCGCGGCCCTGCCCGCGCCCTTCGCCTTCGGCGCCCCCGAGTTCCAGCCCGCCGCGATCCTCTCCCTCTGCATCGTGATGCTGGTCCTGATGACGGAGTCCAGCGCCGGCATGCTCGCCCTCGGTGAGATCTGCGAGCGGCGCACCGACGGCCGGACCATCACCCGCGGCCTGCGCACCGACGGCATCGCCACCCTGCTCGGCCCCGTCTTCGGCGGCTTCCCGACCTCGGCCTTCGCCCAGAACGTCGGCGTCGTCTCGCTGACCCGGGTCCGCTCCCGGTACGTGGTCGCCGCCGCCGGCTGCGCCCTGCTCGTCCTCGGCGCCTTCCCGGTCCTCGGCGCGGTCGTCTCCACGGTCCCGATGCCCGTCCTCGGCGGCGCCGGCATCGTCCTCTTCGGCTCGATCGCGGTCAGCGGCATCCGGACCCTCTCGGAAGCCGGACTCGACGACAGCTCCAACATCATCCTGGTGGCCGTCGCGCTCGGAGCGGGCATCATCCCGCTCGCCGCCCCCACCTTCTACGCCGGCTTCCCGGCCTGGGCGCAGACCGTGCTCGGCTCCGGCATCAGCGCGGGCGCGCTCGCCGCCGTCCTGCTCAACCTGTTCTTCCACCATCTCGGCACCCGGAGCCGTCAGACGGCCCCGGCACTCAAATCCTCCTAGGGTCCTGCCGTGCCCACACCACCCCCGAGGAATGAAGGAAGCACCGCCATGGCAGCACCTTCGGCAGCCCCCCAGCGGATCGTCGTCGAGAACGCGGCGATCGCGACCGTCGACGCGAACGACACCGAGTACGCCTCCGGGTACCTCGTCGTCGCCGACAACAGGATCGAGTCCATCGGCGCCGGCAAGGCCCCCGAAGGCCTGGAGAACGTGGTCCGGCGCATCGACGCCACCGGCCACCTGGTCACGCCCGGCCTGGTCAACACCCACCACCACTTCTACCAGTGGATCACCCGCGGCCTGGCGACCGACCACAACCTCTTCAACTGGCTGGTCGCGCTCTACCCGACCTGGGCGCGGATCGACGAGCAGATGGTGCGGGCCGCCGCCCAGGGCTCGCTGGCGATGATGGCCCGGGGCGGCGTCACCACCGCCATGGACCACCACTACGTCTACCCGGTGAACTCCGGCGACCTCTCCGGCGCCATCATCGGCGCCGCCTCCGAGATGGGCGTCCGCTTCACCCTCGCCCGCGGCTCCATGGACCGCAGCGAGAAGGACGGCGGCCTGCCGCCGGACTTCGCCGTCGAGACCACCGAGGGCGCGCTCGCCGCGACCGAGGAGACCGTGAAGCGGTACCACGACGCCTCCTTCGACGCGATGACCCAGGTCGCCGTCGCCCCCTGTTCCCCCTTCTCCATCTCCACCGAGCTGCTCCGCGAGGGCGCCGCGCTCGGCCGCCGCCTGGGCGTGCGCATGCACACCCACGGCTCGGAGACCGTGGAGGAGGAGAAGTTCTGCCACGAGCTCTTCGGCATGGGCCCGACGGACTACTTCGAGTCCACCGGCTTCCTCGGCGAGGACGTGTGGATGGCGCACTGCGTCCACATGAACGACTCCGACATCGCCGCCTTCGCCCGCACGAAGACGGGCGTGGCGCACTGCCCCTCCTCCAACGCGCGCCTCGCCGCCGGCATCGCCCGCGTACCGGACATGCTGAAGGCGGGCGTCCCCGTCGGCCTCGGCGTCGACGGCACCGCCTCCAACGAGTCCGGCGAGCTCCACACCGAGCTGCGCAACGCGCTCCTCATCAACCGCCTCGGCGCCCACCGCGAGGCCGCGCTCAACGCCCGCCAGGCCCTGCGCCTCGGCACCTACGGCGGCGCGCAGGTCCTCGGCCGCGCCGACAGCATCGGCTCCCTCGAAGCCGGCAAGCTCGCCGACTTCGTCCTCTGGAAGATCGACGGCCTCGGCCACTCGACCATCGCCGACCCGGTCACCGCCATCGTCTTCGGCGCGGCGGCCCCGGTCACGGCCTCCTTCGTCAACGGCCGGCAGATCGTCGAGAACGACCGGCTGCTCACCGTCGACGAGGACACCATCGCGCGCGACGCGCGCACGGAGGCGCAGCGCCTGGCCCGCATCGCGGCCCAGGGCTGACCCTCCCCACGGAGTCCGGCCGAGGGGGACGGCCCTCGGCCGGTCGCCGCGGATCCGAGCGGGATCCGCGGCAGCCCGACCGGGAGGTGCCGTACGCAGAAGACCTACGGCACCTCCCGGGACGGTGACACGTGCCCGCGCCCCCACCGGGCACCCCGCCCACGCGCCGCATCCCCTCCGCGGCCGCACCGCCCCACCCCCCGGAGCCCCGCCCGTCGGGACTCCGCACCGGGGATCCGCCCGCCGGGCCCCCGGCCCTCCCGCAACGAGCCGCACCTCCTGCACCCGCACCGCATCGCACCACCTCCCAGACACCCGCGTCACCGCCGACGTGTAACCGACCGGAGGAACCGCCGTGGCAGCCAAGCCCCAGGTTCGCAATGCACAAGACGCAGGCTCCGCCCCCGAAGACCGCGAGAAGCATCCGGTCGACGAGACGCTGCCCCCAGTGAAGATGCTCACCAGCGGCCTCCAGCACGTGGCCGCCATGTACGCGGGCGTCGTCGCGCCGCCCCTGATCGTCGGAGCGGCCGTCGGCCTCTCCGGCACCGAACTCACCTTCCTCACCGGCGCGAGTCTCTTCACCGCCGGCCTCGCCACCTTCCTCCAGACCCTGGGCGTCTGGAAGATCGGCGCCCGCCTGCCGTTCGTCAACGGCGTCACCTTCGCCGGCGTCGCCCCGATGCTCGCGATCGTCGACACCACCGAGAACAAGGCCGACGCGCTCCCCGTGATCTTCGGCGCGATCATCGTCGCCGGACTCCTCGGCTTCCTCGCCGCCCCCTGGTTCTCCCGGCTCGTCCGGTTCTTCCCGCCGGTCGTCACCGGCACCGTCATCACCCTCATAGGCGTGTCCCTCCTCCCGGTCGCGTTCGGCTGGGCCCAGGGACCCAACCCCCAGGCGAAGGACTACGGTTCGACGACCTTCCTCTCCCTCGCCGGCATCACCCTCGTCGTCGTCCTGCTCCTGCGCCGCTTCACCCGCGGCTTCCTCAAGCAGGTCGCCGTCCTGGTCGGCCTCGTCATCGGCACCCTCATCGCCATCCCGTTCGGCGTCACCGACTTCTCCCCGGTGACCGAGGCGGACATCGTCGGCTTCCCGTCCCCCTTCCACTTCGGCGCCCCGCAGTTCGCCCTCGCCGCGATCATCTCCATGTGCGTGGTCATGCTGGTCTCCATGACCGAGTCGACCGCCGACATGCTGGCGCTCGGCGAGATCGTCGAACGGCCCGCCGACGAGAAGACCATCGCCGCCGGACTGCGCGCCGACACCCTCGGCTCCGCGCTCAGCCCCCTGTTCAACGGCTTCATGTGCAGCGCCTTCGCCCAGAACATCGGCCTGGTCGCCATGACCCGGATCCGCAGCCGCTTCGTCGTCGCCTGCGGCGGCGGCTTCCTGGTCCTCATGGGCCTCTCGCCGGTCGCCGCCTCGCTCATCTCGGTCGTGCCCCGGCCGGTCCTCGGCGGCGCGGGCGTCGTCCTCTTCGGCTCGGTCGCCGCCAGCGGCATCCAGACCCTCGTCAAGGCGGGCCTGGAGAAGGACAACAACGTCCTGATCGTGGCGGTCTCGCTGGCCGTCGGCATCATCCCGATCACGGCGCCGGAGTTCTACCACGCCTTCCCGGAGACCGCGAAGATCATCCTGGACTCCGGCATCTCCACCGGCTGCGTCGCCGCCGTCCTGCTCAACGTGGTCTTCAACCACCTGGGCCGGGGCCGGGACGACGACGAGGTCACCGCGCCGATGGAGCCCGGCGAGGAGATCTCCGGCAGCCGCACCGCGAAGGCGGCGCACGTCCACTGAACCCGCACCCCTTCCCACCGGCCGCCCCGGCCCCCGCCCACCCGGCGGGGCCCGGGGCCGCCGCGCGTGCCACGGGGACGGCCGGGGCGACCGGGGCCGGAGCGGCAGCCGGTACGGGAAGGACAGCCGGTACCGGAAGGACAGCCGGTACCGAAAGGGCGGCCAGGACCGTCGTCCTGATCAACCCCAACACCTCCGCCACCACCACCGCGATGATGACCGCCATCGCCCGGCGGACCCTGGGGCCCGCCCTTCCCGTCCGGGGCGTGACCGTCGCCCGGGGCCCGCGCATGCTCACCGATCCGGCCGCCCTGCGCGCCGCCGCCCCCGAGGTCCTCGCGGCGGGAGTCGCCGCCACCGCCGGGGGCGACTGCGCCGCCCTCCTCGTCGCCGCCTTCGGGGACCCGGGCCTGGCCGCCCTGCGCGAGGCGACCGGACTCCCCGTGGCCGGCCTCGGCGAGGCGGCGCTCCTGGAGGCCGCCGCCGACGGCGCCCCCTTCGGCATCGCCACCACCACCCCGCTCCTGGCCGACGCCATCACGGCCCGGGTGGAGGAGCTCGGACTCTCCGGCCTGTACACGGGCCTGCGGCTCACCGCCGGCGCCCCCGAACACCTCTCCGCCGACCCGGCGGTCCTCCTCGACCGCCTGGAACGGGCGGTCCGCGCCTGTGCCGAACGCGACGGGGCCCGCACCGTCGTCATCGGCGGCGGCCCGCTCGGCGAGGCGGCCGAGGAGCTCCGGACCCGCTGCGCCGTCCGGATCGTCGCCCCGGTCCCGGCCGCCTGCCGGTCGCTGGCCCGCCTGCTGACGGAGTGACGGCCGAACGGGCCCGTCCCGGCGGCCCCGCTCACCCCTCCACCGCGATCCGGCGCCGGCACTCCCGGGCCAGGGACGGGTACGCGGCGCCGATCGCCTCGTACAGGCGCCTGCGCAGCAGCCGTTCGGCCTCGCCGCGCCCCGTCTCGCCGTACAGGCCGTCGAGCAGCGCCTCGTACCGCGAGAGGGCGTGCCGCAGATAGCTCACCTGCCACCGCACGAGCGTCCCGGAGGGCGCCCCGGCCATCCTCCGCACCGCGCCCCCGCCCCCGCCGTCCGGTCCGGGTGTCCGACCCGTCCGTACCGCACCCCCATTTCCACCTCCGCCCCCGCCGTCCGGCTCCGGCGCCCCCGGGCTCCGGGCCCCCAGCAGGTGTCGGTGGCGGACGGCGCGGCGCTCCAGCTCGGGGCCGGGCAGCCGGGGCACCTCGATCGGCTCCGCGCGGATCGCGGCCAGGACGGCGGCCCGTCGCCGCTCGGCGTACGCCCCGGTGGCGGGGGAGCGGACCCGCGAGAGCTCCGAGGCCCCGGCGAACTCGGGCGTCCGCTCCACGGTCTCCACCCGGGCGAGCAGATAGAGCCGCACCGGCGCGAGGGACCAGCGGCGCGGGTCGCGGCCCTGCACGTCGGGCGTGCCCAGCAGGTCCCGGACCATCGCGTCGGTCCAGCCGCGCCGGCGCACCCCGGCGAGCGACACGTAGGTCGTACGGTCCGTCATGTTTCCCCCAGAACTCGACTACGGAGCGTGACGATTCCAGTGAAGCGCACCCCACTGACAACGCCCCCTCCGGCGCCCCCTTGTCGTGCCCGCTCCGACTGTGCGATATAGGTCTGGACCTTTCCGACGGACGGAGGCAGTACCGTGCAACGCCCGTTCCCCCCACGCCGCCTGCTCGCCCCGGCAGTACTCCTCGCGCTCGCCCTCACCGCCTGCTCCACCGCCGGGGCCGAGCCGGAGGACACCCGCGCCCCCACCGCGCCCACCGGCGTCACCGCCACCTCGGGCAGCTCGACCACCGTCCACGTCATGTGGAGCGCCGCCACCGACGACCGCGCCGTCACCGGCTACGAGGTCCACCGCGACGGACGCAAGGTCAAGGACCTCCCCGCCACCACCCTCATGACCGACGTCGTCGGCCTCGACCCGGCCACCCCCCACCGCTTCACCGTCCGCGCCCGCGACGCCGCCGGCAACACCTCGCCCCCCAGCGCCACCGTCGCCGCCACCACCCTCCCGGCCGCCGCCGAGGACCGCACGCCCCCCACCGCCCCGACCGGCCTCCGCGTCACCCCCGACGGCGGCCGCGCCGCCGCCCTCCGCTGGTCCCCGGCCCGGGACGACACCCGGGTCACCGCGTACGACGTCTACCAGGCCGACACCCGCGTCCACACGGTCCCCGGCACCGCCACCGACGCCCGCCTCACCGGCCTGCGCCCCGGCACCGCCTACGCGTTCACCGTCCGCGCCCGCGACGCCGCCGAGAACTCCTCCCCGGACAGCAACGCGGTCGACCTCACCACCGCCCCGGCCCCGGGTGCGCCCGCCAACACCGCCCCCACCGACCTCATCGCCACCGCCGCGAAGGGCGGCGAGATCACCCTCACCTGGACCCCGCCGAAGACGGGCGCCCCGGTCACCCACCACGAACTCCACCTCAACGGCCGCTTCGCCACCACCATCGTCTGGGGCGCCGCACCACCCCCCGGCCGCGCCACCTACACCTTCCCGGTCACCGACCCCCCGGGCACCCGCTACACCCTCACCCTCCGCGCCCGGCTCCCCGACGGCACCTGGGGCGACTTCTCGGCACCGAGGACGGTGGTCGTGCGCTGAGACGCCCCGAACTGCGGCGACACACCTGTCCCCTGCTCCTTGCAGCCCGGAACCACCCACCCGGAACTACCCTGGGAAGCGTGGCCGAGACCGTTCTCACCAACACCGGGCTCGACAGGTTCCTCGAACTCGTCGGCGGAGCACCCGAGCACCGCGACCCCGCGTTCGCGCGTGCCGCCGAGGCGGTGCTCGGGCTCCTCGCGCTCCGGGGGGCCGACCGGGAGACGGGGGTGCCCGAGCCGACGCCCGAGCTGACGCGGCAGCTCCTCGTGGAGGACCTGCCGACGTTCGTGCACGTGCCGCCCGGCGAGCTCGCGCTCTACCCGGCCGTGCTCGGGGCGCTCGCCGCCCGCTTCGACGGCGACCGCGCCGAGCGGATCGCCGCGGTGGTCGCGGAGGCCGGGCCCGACTTCGAACGGGCCATGAACGACCCCGGGAACCTCACCTGGCACCGCTGGTACGCCTCCCTCCTGCGCACCTGCGGCGCCGACCTCGCCGACCCCGAGGACGTGCGGCGCAGGCTCGCCGCCCTCGACGGCGCGCCCCTCCCCGACGGCGCGCGCCGGGCCGACCTCATGGGGCGGACCGCCCTCGCGGACGTCCTGCTCACCGAGGCCCTCACGCGCGCGTACGTACGGGACGCCGAGGCGCCGCCGCCCGTCGGGCCGCTGCTCACGGACCACGCCGTCGCGACCGGCATCGGACAGGTCGCCACCGCCCTCCAGGACCGGTGGACCGCCGCCGGACTCGCCGCGCAGCTCGCCGGGCCGTACGCACACTACGCCCCCGGCCCCGACGCCTTCCCCCATCTCGTCCTGGCCGACGCCCTCCTGGACGAGCACCTCGACCACCACGGCGACCCCGCCGCCCCCGTGCCCCCGCCGCCCGCGATCGAGCCCGGCTCCCCCGAGGACGTCGAGGACGACGCGAACACCCTCCTCGCCGCCGTCGAGGAGCTCGCCGAGGAGGAGTTCGAACCGTACGGGGGCGAGGCCCCGCACCTCCTCTACGTGGTCTACCAGCGCGGCTGTTCCGCCGAGTCCGTCGCCCGCAAGGCCGCCGAGTACGAGGACTGGACCGTCGACCCGGCCCTGGAGGACCTGCCCGTCCCGGTGCCGGACGGCGCGCCCGACGCGTACGCGGTCCCGCCCGTGCCGGAGCTCGTCCGGCTCCTGGGCACCCCGGAGCTGAACGAGGCCGACCGCGCCCGGCTCGAAGGGCCCGCCCGGGACCTGGCCGCCGTCCTCGACCGGCTCGCCGCCACCGGCCTGGCCTTCCGGAGCGGCGACGCCTTCGGGCTCACCCCGCGCGGCGCGGGCGCCGTGCGCTACCTGCTCGGCGTGCGCGGGGTCGCCGCGCCCGACGCCGCCGAGGCCGCGGCCTGGCCCGCGTCCGTCCTGGTCGCCGCCGCCGGGGGCTGGTCCGCGTCCGTCGCCGCGCGCGTGCTCGGCGACTGGCTCCACGCGCGCGTGGACACCGACCGCGCCTGGACCGAACTGCTCGACGCCCTCGGCACCGTCCACGCCGGCACCTCCGAAGCGGCCGCCGTCCGGAGGCTCTTCACCGTCCTGGACACCGCCACCGCCCCGCCCGGGGCGCTGCGCGCCGCCCTCCGCGACCCGGTGCTCGGCGCGTACGCCCTCCGGGTCCTGGAGGGCCGGGGCGAGGAGGCCGACCCGATCCAGGTCCCGACCTCGGCCCGGGCCCTGCACGTCCTCGACGCGCTGCCCGCCAAGAAGGGCCCCCTGGAGTCCCGCCGCGCCGCCTTCGACGGGGCGGCGGCCGCCTGGCCCGGCGGCTCCGCCGCCCTGGTCCGCGCGATGGCCGAGGCGGACCGGCACGAGGCGGAACACGTCCTCGGCCCGCTCGGCATCGCCCTGCCGTGACGCCGGAGGGGCCGACGGGCCCCTGCCCCACGAAGGGATCGACGGCCCCGCCTCACCCCGCCGTGAGGTACATCCCCGACGCGCCCGCGCCCGCCGTGTTCCGGCACGCGCGGTGGCCGGCCGGGACGGCCTGGATCAGGGCCAGGCAGCGGCCGAGGGCCTGCTGGCCGTAGGCGTTGGGGTGCATCGACTCCTGGACGAGGCCCTGGGTGCTCCGGCTGTCGATCCAGCGCGCCCATTCGCTCGTCGCCGCCGACGGCGGCAGGGAGGCGGTCGCCTGCCTGCTGCCCTTCGCGCACACCTCGCGCCCCTGGAGGCTGTCCCGCAGGTCCAGGAACTGGGCGCCCTTGGCCACGGCGACCTGCCGCAGACGGTCGGCGAGCCGCGGGACCAGGGTGTCCCGCGCCCAGTTCGCGTCGGCGTCCCAGAACGGGCAGCCGCCGGTACTCGTACGGGACCAGCCGCTCTCCGCGTACCGGTTCTCGGCGGCGCGCGGGACGGGCGAGGGGTACGACTGGAGCACGATCCGGTAGTCCGAAGCGCCGTACCCGGCGCCGGACATGACGGCCCGGATCTCGTCGACGGCCTTGCCGACCTTCGCCATCGCGCCGTCGATCCGCGCGTCGACCGCGGCCTGCTGGTCGTCGTGGCAGTACGAGTACCAGACGACGTAGTCGGTGGCGCAGGCGGTGATGATGTCGGCGAAGCCGAGGTCGTTGCCGCCGACGGAGAGCGCGATCAGCTCCACGTCGTGCGAGGCGGCCACGGCGGCCAGCCGATCGGCCTGGGGCGCCTCGCCCTTGAGGGCCCGGCCGCCCTGGGAGGCGCGGAAGACGTTCTCCGCGGTCGCCCCCGAGCAGGCGAGGTTGACGAGCGAGGCGGCGATCGGACCGGCGCTCCGCACCTCGGCGGTGTCGGAGCGGTGGCAGCCGCCGGCGGTGGAGCCGTACACCCGCGAGGGGTCGTAGCCGCTGCCGGTCCAGGCCCGGTCGGTGCCGTGGCGGCTGCCGGAGTCGGTCAGGCCGTTGCCCTGCCAGCGTCCGGCCTCGCCGGAGATGTAGCTGTCGCCCATGGCGACGACGGCGGTGGGTCCGGAGCCGGGGGAGGCGTGGGCGGGCGAGACGGCGACGGAGGCGAGTCCGGCGGCGGTACACAGGGCCAGGAACGCGCGCAGGGCGCGGTGGGGTTTCGAGGGCATGGCTGTGCTCCTGCGGTACGCGGTGACGTGGGGGACAGCCGCCGGCCGGTGGCAGGCGGAATCTCGCACGGCGTGGCTTGTTACCGCTAGGTAGCCGCACATCTCGGTTGTGTCTCGTCGCCTGTGACGCCACAGGGCCGGAGGAGAGCGAGAGGGGAAAAGGGGGCGGGCCCCGCTTCCGGTGCTGTGCGACACCGGGAGCGGGGCCCGTCCGAAACGCCGTCCGACGACTGTGCGGGCAGCCGGATCAGCAGTACGGGTCGAGTCAGCCGACCAGCTGCTCGTACGCGGGAAGGGTCAGGAAGTCCGCGTAGTCCGCGTCGAGGGAGACGTGGAGCAGCAGGTCGTGTGCCTGCTGCCACTTGCCGGCCGCGAAGGCCTCCTCGCCGATCTCGGCGCGGATCGCGGCCAGTTCCCCGGCGGCGACCTCGCGGGCCAGCTCCGGGGTGGCCGCCTCGCCGTTCTCGAAGACGACGCCCGCGTTGATCCACTGCCAGATCTGGGAGCGGGAGATCTCGGCGGTGGCCGCGTCCTCCATCAGGTTGAAGATGGCGACGGCGCCGAGGCCGCGCAGCCACGCCTCGATGTAGCGGATGCCGACCTGGACGGCGTTGCGCAGGCCGTCGTAGGTGGGCTTGGCGTCGAGCGAGTCGATCGCGATCAGGTCGCCGGCCGCGACGGAGACGTCCTCGCGCAGGCGGTCCTTCTGGTTCGGCTTCTCGCCGAGGACGGCGTCGAAGGAGGCCATCGCGATCGGCACCAGGTCGGGGTGGGCGACCCAGGAGCCGTCGAAGCCGTCGCCGGCCTCGCGGTCCTTGTCGGCCTTGACCTTCTCGAACGCGACCTTGTTGACCTCGGCGTCCTTGCGGGACGGGATGAAGGCCGCCATGCCGCCGATCGCGTGCGCGCCGCGCTTGTGGCAGGTGCGCACGAGGAGTTCGGTGTACGCGCGCATGAACGGGGCCGTCATCGTGACCGCGTTGCGGTCCGGCAGGACGAACTTGGCGCCGCCGTCACGGAAGTTCTTGACGATGGAGAAGAGGTAGTCCCAGCGGCCCGCGTTCAGGCCGGCCGCGTGGTCGCGGAGCTCGTAGAGGATCTCCTCCATCTCGTACGCGGCCGTGATGGTCTCGATGAGGACCGTGGCGCGGACGGTGCCCTGCGGGATGCCGACGTGGTCCTGGGCGAAGACGAAGACCTCGTTCCAGAGGCGGGCCTCCAGGTGCGACTCCGTCTTCGGCAGGTAGAAGTACGGGCCCTTGCCGAGGTCGATCAGGCGCCGGGCGTTGTGGAAGAAGTACAGGCCGAAGTCGACGAGCGCGCCGGGAACGGGCCGTCCGTCCAGGACGAGGTGGCGCTCCTCCAGGTGCCAGCCGCGCGGCCGCATGACGACCGTGGCCAGCTCCTCGGCGGGCTTGAGGGCGTACGACTTGCCGGAGCGCGGGTCCGTGAAGTCGATGTTCCGGGTGTACGCGTCGATCAGGTTGAGCTGGCCCAGGACCACGTTCTCCCAGGTCGGCGCCGAGGCGTCCTCGAAGTCGGCGAGCCACACCCGCGCACCGGAGTTGAGCGCGTTGATCGTCATCTTGCGGTCGGTGGGACCGGTGATCTCGACCCGGCGGTCGTTCAGGGCCGCCGGAGCCGGCGCGACCTTCCAGGAGTCGTCGGCGCGGATCGCGGCGGTCTCCGGCAGGAAGTCCAGGGTGGACGTGCGGGCGATCTCGGCGCGGCGCTCCGCCCGGCGGGCGAGGAGCTCGTCCCGGCGCGGGGTGAACCGCCGGTGCAGTTCGGCGACGAAGGCCAGGGCGGCGTCGGTGAGCACCTCTTCCTGACGCGGCAGGGGCTCGGCGTCGACGACGGCCAGGGGGGACGGCGCTGGTGCGGACATGAACTGTCACTTCCTTCAGCGGACTTCGCGGGCGGTGCCAGGCGGCCGCCGGGCGTCACGGGACGGCACGGAGTGCCACCGAAGCCGAGATACGGCCGCGAGCGCCTTCTGGGCTGGCAGGCGCTTCTGAACAGTGGATACTAGTTTCCTCATGGTGGAAGTTCAATGGTTTGTTGATGTCGAGATTCTCCGGATCGACAGAACACGGCGCTCAGTGCCAGGCCGCTCACTCCAAGTGCGCCAGGTCCGCCTCGGTGTCGATGTCGTAGGGCTCGGCCACATCCGAGCAGTCCACCGGCGTGATCGCATCCCGGTGCGCCGCCAGGTAGTCCCGCGCGCCCCGGTCGCCCACCGCCGTCTCCACGACGCCCGACCAGTGGCCGGCGCCGAACAGCACCGGATGCCCCCGCCGCCCGTCGTACGAGGCCGCCGCGAGCGAGTCCCGCGAGCCGTACGCCGCCCGGACCCGGGCCACCGCCTCCGCCCCGATCCCCGGCTGGTCGACCAGCGACACCAGCGCCGCGTCCACCCCGCGCGGATCGGCGGCGAGCGACGCGAGCCCGGCCCGGAGCGAGGAGCCCATCCCCGCCGCCCACTCCGGGTTGTCCACCAGGACGCACCCGGGCAGCTCCGCACGCTCCCGCACGGCGTCGGCCGACGCCCCGAGCACCACGTGCACCACCTCGCACCCGGCCGCGCGCAGCACCCCCACCGCGTGCTCCACCAGGGGTCGGCCCCGGTGGACGAGGAGCGCCTTGGGCCGGCCCCCGAGCCGCCGCCCGCCCCCGGCGGCGAGCAGCAGACCGGCCACGACGGGGGCGCGGTCGGAGAGGAACGGGTCGGTTCGGTCTTCCGGAGTCGTCATGGAGACTGCATACCGCATCCGGACGGAAACACACGGTTGCCCGAATCAGCCTTGCGGGGGGTGGCGCGTGGGGTGGCGAAGGAGTTAACTGGCCCGACTCGCGGCGCCCGACCGCCGTCCGGAGTCGTCCGGAGGGGGCGGTCCGGGGCGTTCCGCGTGCTCGGGGTGTGGAGTTCTGCGCACAGTGTCGTGCGAGGGGGAGAGCCATGTTGCGAAGCGTGGAGCAGAGGCCGGTGGGCAGCGAGGGCGTGGACCCCAGGGTGACCGAACTGCGGTCGGCCGTGTCCCGGCTCCGGCGCGAACTAGCCGCGCACCGAGCCGAGTTCGCCGACCGCGAGATCGCGGAGGGGGAGCTCGCGGCGCTCGACGCCATGGCGCTCGGCGGCGCTCCGGAGGTACGGCGGCTGCGCCGCTCCCTGCTGATCGTCGCGGGCTGCGTCGGCTCCGTCAGCGCCCTCGCCGACGCCCTCGCCGGGGTCCGCCGCGCCGTCGAACTCTTCGGCGCGCCGCCGGAGCGGGGCGCGGGGAACTGAGGGGCCGTCAACCGGCCGCCCTTCAGCGGGTCGCCTTCCCATCGGCCGCCCATCGCCCGTCGCCCGTCGCCCGTCGCCCGTCGCTCGTCGCTCGTCGCTCGTCGCTCGTCGGCCGGTCGCCCGTCGCCCGTCGCTCGTCGGCCGGTCGGCCGGTCGCCCGTCGCCCGCCGACCGACCGCCCGGCCCCGCCCCCTACCGCCTGATCAGCCGCCGCGCCGTCGCCGCCGCCACCGCCGCCGTGCGGGAGTCCACGCCCAGCTTCGCGAAGACGTGGACCAGATGGGACTTCACCGTCGCCTGGCTCAGGAACAGCGCCTTGCTGATCTGCAGGTTCGACAGGCCCTCGCCGACCAGTTGGAGCACCTCCAGCTCGCGCTTGGTCAGCGCCTCCGCCGGGGTCCGCATCCGGTCCATGAGCCGGTGCGCCACCGCCGGGGCGAGGGCCGACTGCCCGGCCGCCGCCGTCCGGACCGCCGCCGCCAGCTCCTCCGGCGGCGCGTCCTTCAGGAGGTAGCCGCAGGCGCCCGCCTCCACCGCCGCCAGGATGTCCGCGTCCGTGTCGTACGTCGTCAGGACCAGCACCTTCGGCCCGTCCGCCGCCGCCGTGATCGCCGCCGTCGCCTCCGAGCCGTGCATCCCCGCGCCGAACTGGAGGTCCATCAGGACCACGTCCACGCCCCCGGCGGCGGTCAGTTCCACCGCGCGCTCGGCGGTGGCGGCCTCCGCGACGACCGCGAAGTCCGGCTCGGTGTCGAGGACCGCGCGCAGGCCCGCCCGTACCACCGGATGGTCGTCGGCGAGCAGAAGGCGGATGGTCATGCGGAACCTCCGGCGGGAAGGGAACCCTTGTCGGACAGCGGCAGGGAGACGGCGACGGCGGTGCCCTGGCCCGGCGCGGACTCCACGGTGAACGTGCCGCCCAGCGACTCCGCCCGCGACCGCATCGCCGGGAGCCCGAAGCCGCCCTCGGACGAGGGGCGCACGGAGCCTGGCTCGAAGCCCTTCCCGTCGTCGACCACGTCCAGGGTCACCGACGCGTCCATGAACGACAGGGTGATCTCCGCCCGCGAGGCCGAGGCGTGCCGCACCGTGTTCACGAGGGCCGACTGCGCGATCCGCAGCAGCGCCACCTCGTACGGGGTCGGCAGCCCCACCGGCGTCCCGCTCACCGAGAACCGGACCCGGGGCCCTGTCCCCGGCCCGTACGGACCGGCCCCCGCGCCCGGCTCGCACAGGCGCTCCAGGGCCGCCGCGAGCGAACCGTGCTCCAGGTCCGACGGCGTCAGGGCCCGCACGAAGCGCCGCGCCTCCGTCAGGTTGTCCTGCGCCGCCCGGCGCGCCCGCTCGATGTGCCCGGCGGCGGGGGAGCCCGGCGGCAGCACCCGCTCGGCCGCCCGCAGCAGCAGCTGGATCGAGGACAGGCCCTGCGCGAGCGTGTCGTGGATCTCCCGCGCGAGCCGCTCCCGCTCGGCGAGCGTCCCCGCGTGCCGCTCCGCCGCCGCCAGCTCCGCCCGCGTCGCGATCAGCTCCTCGATGAGCCGGCGCCGCCGCTCGCTCTCCCGGTAGAGGGCCTGGTAGCCGAGGACCGTCGCCACCGCGACCGCCGCGCCGAGCAGCGGCCCGATGAAGACCCCCGGGTTGAGCGCGGCGCCGTGCCCCACGTACGAGAGGATCGCCGCGCCCGCCGTGAGCGCCACCGCCGGCAGCGACCAGCGGACGGGCAGCAGGTGGAGCTGGAGGAAGTACAGCGGGAACGCCACCCACAGTGCCTCCGGCGTCAGCCAGAGCATCACCAGCCAGGACGCCCCCAGGACCCCCAGCCAGACGCCGGCCGCCCGCCGGGAGTTCCGTACCGCCGACAGGTACGACCCCGCCGCGTAGACCGCTCCCGTCACCGCCGCCGCCACCGTCCCGGCGGCCGAGTGCGCCCGCACCGCCGCCAGGGCGAGCAGGCCCGCCATGAGCAGGTGCAGACAGAGGCGCAGCACGGGCGGGGCGGGGGCGAGGGGACGCCGGGCGGGGTGGAGGGAGGGGTGGGGATCCATGATCCCTCCAGGGTAGACAGCGGGAGCGGGACCCGGCTCAACCGAAAGTTCGATTGCGGGGCCATCCGCCGCGCGATGTCCGCGAGGGGGTGCGCGGACCAGGCTGGCCGGCATGTTCGTGGCATGGAGAGACATGGGATTCGCCAAGGGGCGGTTCGCCCTGATGGGCACGGTGATCGTGCTGATCACCCTGCTCGTGGGGCTGCTGTCCGGGCTGACCGCCGGACTCGCGCGGGAGAACGTCTCCGCGATCACCGGCCTGCCCGCCGACCGGCTGGCCTTCGCGGCGCCGCCGTCCGGGCGGTCGGTCTCCTTCACCGACTCGACGGTGACGGAGGAGCAGTGGCGGGCGTGGGCGGAGCGGCCCGGGGTGACGGGCGCGGCGCCGCTCGGCATCCGCACCCTCAATGCGGTGGCCGGGGACCGCACCGCCGCCGTCTCCGTCTTCGGCACGGAGCCGGAGTCCGGGCTCGCGCCCGCGCCCGTCGCCCCCGGCAGGGCGGTCCTGTCGGAGTCGGCGGCCGAGGAGCTGGGCGTGGGCGCCGGTGACGCGCTCCGCCTCGGCCCCCTGGAGGTCGCCGTCGCGGCCGTCTCCGGCGACGCCTCGTACAGCCACACGCCCGTCGTGTGGACCTCCCTCGACGACTGGCAGAAGGTCGGCCACAGCGGCACCACCGCGCGGGAGCAGGCCACCGTCATCGCCCTGAGCGGGGGAGGCGGGGCCGACTGGGCGGCCGGTGACGAGGCCGCCGGCACCGAGGCGCGGACCGTCGGCGACTCCCTCACCGCCATCGGGTCCCACCAGGCCGAGAACGGCTCCCTCCAGCTCATGCGCGGCTTCCTCTTCGTCATCTCCGCCCTGGTCGTCGGGGCCTTCTTCACCGTCTGGACCGTCCAGCGCGCCGGTGACGTCGCCGTCCTCAAGGCGCTCGGCGCCTCCACCCCGTACCTCCTGAGGGACGCCCTCGGGCAGGCCGTCCTCGTGCTCACCGCCGGCACCCTGCTCGGCACCGGGCTCGCGCTCGGCATCGGCGCCCTGGTCGGCGGCGGGAACGTGCCCTTCGTCCTGGACCCGCTCACCGTCCTCGGACCGGCCGCCGTCATGGGCGTCCTCGGCGTGCTCGGCGCGGCCCTGGCCGTCCGGCGGATCACCGCCGTCGACCCCCTCACGGCCCTGGGCAGCGCCCGATGAGCCCTCTCGCCACGCACCGGAGCACCCGATGATCCCCCTCACCGCACAGTAAGCACCCGATGAGCCCCCTCACCGCACAGTGGAGCACCCGATGAGCCTCGTCCTCGACGACGTCACCCTCACCTACCCCGACGGCGACGGCCGGCTCACCGCCCTCGACGCCGTCTCCCTCGCCGTCCCCGCCGGGACGCTCACGGCCGTCGTCGGCCCCTCGGGTTCCGGCAAGTCCAGCCTGCTCGCGGTGGCCGCGACCCTGGTCACCCCGGACCGGGGGCGGGTCGTCGTCGCCGGTACGGACGCGGGGGCGCTCACCCCGGCCGGCCGGGCGGAGCTGCGGCGCGAGCACGTCGGGATCGTCTTCCAGCAGCCCAACCTGCTGCCCGCGCTGAGCGCGGTGGAGCAGGTGCAGGTGATGGCCCATCTGGCGGGCCGCTCCCCGAAGGCGGTACGGGGCAGGGCCCTGGAACTGCTCGACGCGGTGGGCCTCGCGGACCTGGCCGGGCGCCGGCCGCACCGGCTCTCGGGCGGCCAGCGGCAGCGCGTCAACATCGCGCGGGCCCTGATGAACGAGCCGTCCGTCCTCCTGGTCGACGAGCCGACCAGCGCCCTCGACCACGAGCGGGGGGCGGCGGTCATGGACCTCCTCGCCCGCCTGGCGGGGGACCGGGGCACGGCGACGGTCCTGGTCACCCACGACCGGACCCATCTGTCCCGGGCGGACCGCACGGTGACGGTCAGGGACGGCCGGCTCTCGGAGGCCGTACCCCTGTAGTCCCCGGCAGGCAGTCCCCGGCACGCACGAGGGCGCCCGGAACCGGCCTGGTTCCGGGCGCCCTCGTACGGGGTTTCAGGCCTGGCCGTTCCCCGCCGTGTTCGCCAGCGCCGCCGACAGGTCGCGGGCCACCTCCTGGAGGATCGGGACGATCTTCTCCGTGGCCGCCTCGGTGACCCGGCCCGCCGGGCCCGAGATGGAGATGGCGGCGGCGGTGGGGGAGTCCGGCACGGACACCGCGAGGCAGCGGACCCCTATCTCCTGCTCGTTGTCGTCGACCGCGTACCCCGCCTCGCGGACCGCGACGAGCGCGTCGAGGAAGCCCTCGGGCGTGGTGATGGTCTTCTCGGTCGCGGCCGGCATGCCGGTGCGGGCGAGCAGCGCGCGCACCTCCTCCGGCGGGGTGTGCGCGAGGAGCGCCTTGCCGACGCCGGTCGAGTGCGGCAGGACCCGCCGGCCGACCTCGGTGAACATGCGCATCGAGTGCTTGGACGGCACCTGCGCCACGTACACGATCTCGTCGCCGTCGAGCAGCGCCATGTTCGCGGTCTCGCCGGTCTCCTCGACGAGCCGGGCGAGGTACGGCCGCGCCCAGGTGCCGAGGAGGCGGGAGGCGGACTCGCCGAGCCGGATGAGCCGGGGGCCGAGCGCGTACCGCCGGTTGGGCTGCTGGCGCACGTAGCCGCAGGCGACGAGGGTGCGCATCAGGCGGTGGATCGTGGGGAGCGGGAGCCCGCTGCTGGCGGAGAGCTCGCTCAGCCCGACCTCGCCCCCGGCGTCGGCCATCCGCTCCAGGAGGTCGAAGGCGCGCTCGAGGGACTGGACGCCCCCGCTCGCGGCGGGTTTGGCGGCGTCGGTGGTGCTGGCGCTGGACGTCGGCACGTCACGGTCCTTTCGGGGCGGGCGGGCAAGGCAGCAGCCTACCGGGCCACCGGCCGGGGCACACGGTCCCGGTCCCGGCGTCGGCGCCGGTCAGGGGGTGTTTGTCCGGTGTCGGAGAGGGCCCGGAGCGGTCCGGGGCTGCCCCGCATGTGCGGAGCTACGTTCTACTGTACGAAATTTACATTCCACTTCGTGGAAACGTCCAAGCCGGATCCGGCGGTCCCGGATGCTGGAAGTGTGCCCTTGACGACATGTCGTCCGGAAGTGAAGACTCCTTCAACAGTTCGTTGAATTTCTCCGTGGAGCCCGCCCCGAGCAGGGGCGGCTCCTTCCCGGAGCAGTGGAAGAAGGGGTACGGGTGGACATCGACCTGGTCCTGCGCTCGACGCGCGTCATCACCCCCGAGGGGACGCGCCCGGCGTCGATCGCCGTCTCCGGAGGGACGATCGCGGCCGTGCTGCCGTACGACGCCGAGGTGCCCGCCGGCGCCCGGCTGGAGGACGTCGGCGACGACGTCGTCCTGCCCGGACTCGTCGACACCCACGTGCACGTGAACGACCCCGGCCGCACCGAGTGGGAGGGCTTCTGGACCGCCACCCGCGCGGCCGCCGCCGGCGGCATCACCACCCTGCTCGACATGCCGCTCAACTCGCTGCCGCCGACCACCACCGTGGAGAACCTGCGCGTCAAGCAGGACGTCGCCCGCGCCAAGGCCCACATCGACGTCGGCTTCTGGGGCGGCGCCCTGCCCGACAACGCCAAGGACCTGCGCCCGCTGCACGACGCCGGCGTCTTCGGCTTCAAGTGCTTCCTGTCGCCCTCCGGCGTGGAGGAGTTCCCCGAGCTCGACCAGGAGCAGCTGGCGACCTCGCTCGCCGAGGTCTCCGGCTTCGGCGGCCTGATGATCGTGCACGCCGAGGACCCGCACCACCTCGCCGCCGCGCCCCAGCGGTCGGGCGGCGCGTACGCCGACTTCCTCGCCTCCCGGCCCCGGGACGCCGAGAACACGGCCATCGAGAACCTGATCAACCAGGCCCGCCGGCTCGACGCCCGCGTCCACGTGCTGCACCTCTCCTCCTCCGACGCGCTGCCGGCCATCGCCGCCGCCAGGGCCGAGGGCGTGAAGATCACCGTCGAGTCCTGTCCGCACTTCCTCACCCTCACCGCCGAGGAGATCCCGGACGGCGCCACCGAGTTCAAGTGCTGCCCGCCGATCCGCGAGGCCGCCAACCAGGACGCGCTGTGGCAGGGGCTCGCGGACGGCACGATCGACTGCATCGTCTCCGACCACTCGCCGTCCACCGCCGACCTCAAGACCCCCGACTTCGCCTCCGCGTGGGGCGGGATCTCCTCCCTCCAGCTCGGCCTGCCCGCCATCTGGACCGAGGCCCGCCGCCGCGGCCACGACCTGACGGACGTCGTCCGCTGGATGTCCACCGGTCCCGCCCGGCTCGCCGGACTCGACCGCAAGGGCGCCATCGAGGCCGGCCGCGACGCCGACTTCGCCGTCCTCGACCCCGAGGCGACCTTCACCGTCGACCCGGCCGAGCTCCAGCACCGCAACCGGATCACCGCCTACGCGGGCCGGACCCTGCACGGCGTCGTCACCTCCACCTGGCTGCGCGGCGAGCGGATCGCCGACCACGGTGTCCTCGCCGAACCCTCCGGCCGCCTCCTCGAAAGGAACAACTGACCCGTGAGCACCGGCATACCCTCCTTCACCGGCGACGCCAGCCCCTACGGCGGCGGCGACCCGTACGCCGACTACCGCACGGCCGACTTCCCCTTCACCCAGTACGCGGACCTCGCGGACCGGCGGCTCGGCGCGGGCGTGATCGCGGCCAACGACGAGTTCTTCGCGGAGCGCGAGAACCTGCTCAAGCCCGGTGCCGCCGAGTTCGACCCCGAGCACTTCGGCCACAAGGGCAAGATCATGGACGGCTGGGAGACCCGCCGCCGCCGCGGGATCTCCGCCGCGCAGCCGCACCCCACCGAGGACGACCACGACTGGGCCCTCGTACGGCTCGGCGCCCCCGGCGTGATCCGCGGCATCGTCCTCGACACCGCCCACTTCCGGGGCAACTACCCGCAGGCCGTCTCCGTCGAGGCCGCGTCCGTCGCCGGCTCGCCCTCGCCCGAGGACCTCCTCGCCGACGACGTGAAGTGGACGGTGCTCGTCCCGCGCACCGCCGTCGGCGGCCACGCCGCCAACGGCTTCGCCGTCGACGTCGAGCAGCGCTTCACGCACCTGCGCGTCAACCAGCACCCCGACGGCGGCATCGCCCGCCTCCGGGTGTACGGAGAGGTCGCCCCCGACCCGGCCTGGCTGGGCGTCCTCGGCACCTTCGACCTGGCGGCCCTGGAGAACGGCGGCCAGGTGGAGGACGCCTCCGACCGCTTCTACTCCCCGGCCACCAACACCATCCAGCCGGGCCGCTCCCACAAGATGGACGACGGCTGGGAGACCCGCCGCCGCCGCGACAAGGGCAACGACTGGATCCGCTACGCCCTGGTCGCCGAGTCCGAGATCCGCGCCGTCGAGATCGACACCGCCTACCTCAAGGGCAACAGCGCGGGCTGGGCCGCCCTCTCCGTCGCGGCCGAGGGCTCGGAGGAGTGGACCGAGATCCTGCCCCGGACCCGCCTCCAGCCCGACACCAACCACCGCTTCGTCCTGGACGCCCCGGCGGTCGGCTCCCGCGTCCGGATCGACATCTACCCGGACGGCGGCATCTCCCGCCTCCGTCTCTTCGGCTCCCTCACGGAGGCCGGTACGGCGCGGCTGACCGCCCGCCACCAGGAACTGGGCGGCTGACCTCCCGGGGGCGCCCCGCCGACAGGACGCCCCCGGACCCGCCCACCCCGCCGGGCGACCCGCCCGGCCCCCACGACCCGAGCGGGACACGACACCCCGCCCGGCCCCCGAGGGCGCACCGGCCCGACAGCACCGGTGCGCCCTCGCACATTCCGCCGGACCTCCGGCCGGGGCGCCTCCCCCGGCCGTACGCATCGGAAAACACGTGGCGGCCGACGCGCACCGGGTGTCATGCTCGGGATCACCGAAGGGGTGTAGCTCAGAGGCCAGAGCGCCGGTCTCCAAAACCGGATGCCGCAGGTTCGACTCCTGTCACCCCTGCCACTTCCCCCGGGTCCGCCGGGCCGCCACGGGGTTCGGCTCCTCGGCGAAGAGGCCACGAGGTCCGTCATCGGGGCCCGCGGATCGGACGTCCCCGCTCCGCCCCGGCCTACGCCGCGTGCCCCCCGTCCACCGAGAACTCCGCCCCCGTCACGTACCGCCCCTCCGGGCCCGCCAGGAACGCCACCATCGACGCCACCTCGTCCGGGGTGCCGAAGCGGCCCAGGGCCGTGAGGGTCTTCTGACCCTCCGCGAGCGGGCCGTCCGCCGGGTTCATGTCGGTGTCGACGGGGCCGGGGTGGACGAGGTTCGCCGTGATGCCCCGGCCGCCCAGTTCGCGGGCGAGCGCCTTGGTCAGGCCCGTCAGGGCGGTCTTGCCCATCGCGTAGAGGGTCCCGCCGGGGCCCGGGACCCGCTGGGTCATGCAGCTCCCGATCGTGACGATCCGGCCGCCGTCGGGCAGCCGGCCCGCCGCCGCCTGCGAGGCGAGGAAGACCGCCCGGACGTTCACCGCGAGGACCCGGTCCACGTCCGCGAGGGCCAGTGACTCCAGCGGGCCGAGGACCCCGACGCCCGCGTTGTTCACCAGGACGTCGAGCCGGCCCAGGGCGTCCGCCGCCCACGCGACCGCGCCCGCCGCGTCCCCGGGGTCGGCCGCGTCGGCCCGCAGCGGCAGCGCCTTCCGGCCCGCCGCCCCGATCCGCGCCGCGACCTCCGCGGCCCGCGCCTCGTCCCGTACGTAGGTGAAGGCCACGTCCGCGCCCTCCCGGGCGAGCCGTACCGCCGTCGCCGCGCCGATCCCCCTGCTGCCGCCCGTCACCAGGACCGCCGTGCCGTTCATCGTGGACATCCCGAACCTCCGTGGAAGCGCCAAGTGGTTGCGGGTTCAATGAAAGTCGGGGGAGCGGCCGAAGACCGGCGGCAATCGGACACCGAGTCCGGCACCGATGAGTTCCGCGCGGCGGCGCGGTCGGAGCTTTGGGAACACGATGGTCCGGAGAACAGAAAGGCATCCGCCATGGCCACCCTCAGCCTCACCCAGTTCCTCACCCTCGACGGCGTCGTCCAGGCCCCCGGCGGCCCCGACGAGGACCGCAGCGACGGCTTCGAGCACGGCGGCTGGTCCGTGCCGTACGGCGACGAGGACTTCGGACGCTTCATGGACGAGGTCTTCACCCGTCCGACCGCCTTCCTCCTCGGCCGCCGCACCTACGACATCTTCGCCGGCTACTGGCCGAAGCGGACCGACCCCGACAACCTGGTCGCGAGCAAGCTGAACGCCCTCCCCAAGTACGTCGCCAGCACCACCCTCACCAAGGCGGACTGGGCCGGGACCACCGTGCTCCGCGGCGACGTCGCCCAGGAGGTCGCCGGCCTCAAGGAGCGGCTCGACGGCGAGATCCAGATGCACGGCAGCGCCGGCCTCGCCCGCACCCTCCTCGACCACGACCTCATCGACACCCTCCACCTGCTCGTCTTCCCCGTCGTCCTGGGCACGGGCCGCCGCCTCTTCACCGACGGCGTCCGCCCCACCGCCTTCCGGCCCGCCGGGGCGCACACCACCGGCGCGGGCGTCGCGATCCACACGTACGAGCTCGAAGGACGTCCCGCGTACGGCAGTTACTGAGCGCGGCGGAAAGGTGTAGCCGCCACGGGCCGCTCCGGGTACGGTGATCCTCCGCGTGCGAGCCGCCGAAGTCTCCACCCCGTCCCGAGAGTGGGAGAAACGGCCCGATGTCGGCTCCGTCGTTCGCCGCACCCCTGCCGCTCGGCGCCCCGCGCCGGGCCTGGCTCACCGACCTGCCCGTCCTGTTCGTCGCCGTCTTCTGGGGCGCCAGCTACCTCGCGGCCAAGGGCATCACCACCACCCACACGGTCATCGCGGTCCTCGTCCTGCGGTTCGCGGTGGTGCTGCCCGTCCTCGTCGCCGCCGGATGGAACAGGCTCCGGGCCCTGACCGCCGCCCAGTGGCGCGGCGCCGGCACCCTCGGGCTCGTCCTCGGCGGGATCTTCCTCCTGGAGACCTACGGCGTCGTCCACACCTCCGCCACCAACGCGGGCCTGATCATCAGCCTCACCATGATCTTCACCCCGCTCGCCGAGGCCGCCGTCACCGGCGTGCGGCCGACGCGCGCCTTCCTCGCCGCCGCCGCGCTCTCCGTCACGGGCGTCGTCCTGCTCACCCAGGGCGGCGGCTTCACCGCCCCCTCGACCGGCGACCTGCTCATGCTGCTCGCCGCCCTCGCCCGTACCGTCCACGTCCTGGCCATGTCCCGGATCAAGGCGGTCCGCTCGGCCGACTCGCTCTCCCTCACCACCGTCCAGCTCGGCTCCGCCGTCGCCGTGTTCGCCGTCATCGCCGCCTTCCCCGGCACCGGCGCCTCCCCCTGGGCCACGGCCCTCGACTTCGGCCCGCGCGAGTGGGCCGGGCTGCTCTTCCTCTCCGTCTTCTGCACGCTCTTCGCCTTCTTCGTGCAGATGTGGGCCGTCCGCCGCACCTCCCCGTCCCGGGTCAGCCTCCTCCTCGGCACCGAACCCCTCTGGGCCGCCGCCGCGGGCATCGCCGTGGCCGGCGACCGCCCCGGCGCCCTCGGTCTCGCGGGCGCGCTCCTCGTCCTCGCGGGCACCACCTGGGGCCGCCGCGCCGCCGACGGGGCCGACCGCCCTGACGGGACCGACCGCCCTGACGGGGCCGACCGCCCTGACGGGACCGACCGCCCCGGCAGGGCCGGCGAGGACGACCGGTAGGTTCTCCCTTCATGTCCTCGTCAACGCGTTCCCTCGTCCACAGCAACGAGTTCAGGGCCCGCGCCCGCCGTACCCAGGGCCGGGGGATCCTCCTGCTCGCCGTCGCCGGCCTCCTCTGGATCTGGTTCGCCGTCCTCCTCGTCACCCCGTACGAGCAGAGCGGCGGCGGCAGCCCCTGCCCCGCCCTCCTCACCAGCGAGTACGTCCACCACGACGACTGCGTCGAGGAGCGCGACTGGCCCGGCCTCGTCGCCCTCCTCGGCGGCTCCCTCCCCTTCGCCGTCGCCGGCGCCGCCCTCTACACCAGCGGCTCCGCCGCGCACCGGACGGCGGACTACCTCGCCGAGGTCACCCGCCTGGACTCCACCGGCGCCTGAGCCCACCGCTCGGGGCTCAGCCGGCGCCCGAGCCCACCGCTCAGGACGGCCCGAGCCCACCGCTCAGGACGGCCCGGCCCCGCCGCTCAGGACGGCCCGGCTCCGCCGCTCAGGACTTCGGCACCCGGTCCGACACGATCAGGACGACTCCGCCGAGCACCGCCATGACGATGTTGGCGAACAGCTCCCGCCCCTCCAGGAACCACACGTTCTCCGTCAGGAACCGGGTCAGGCCCATGAACCGGAACCAGCCGTCCGTCAGCTCGCGGACCACCCCGCACACACCGGCCAGGGCGATCAGGAACCCGACGGTCTCCAGGAATCTCTTCATGCCCCGATCATGACCGGGGCGGGGGAGCGGCCGCGTCCGACCCCGGTCCACGTCCGCCGCTACCGAAGTATCGACCTCCGCGACTTCGGTAGCGACCCGGCCGCCAAACCCCTTCCGGCCGCCCCCGGCTGCGTACATTGCGGACATGACCCGCACGGACCGGCAGCGCTGGCTGCTCCCCTCCCACCTGGTCGAACCGGGCGGGAGCGGGGCGGCGCGGCCCCGCCGTACCGTCCGCGACTGGATCGTGGACACCTCGCTCTTCCTGCTCGCCGCCCTGGTCGGCCTCCTCGCCGCCGACACCAGCGCGCAGTACACCAGCGAGCCCGTCACCCTCCTCGACCAGCTCGCCGGCGCCGCCGCCTGCTGCGCGCTCTGGCTGCGCCGCCGGTGGCCGGTCGGCCTCGCGGTCGGCCTCTCCCTGGTGAACGTCGTGGCCCCGGTCGCCGCCGGCGCCCTCCTCGCGAGCCTGTTCAGCGTCGCCGTGCGCCGTCCCTTCCGGGAGGTCGCCTGGATCTGCGCGCTCGCCGTCGCCACCTCGGTCGTCCAGGTCTTCCTCCGCCCCGATCCCACCACCAGCCGCACGCTCTCCCTCGTCCTGGGCTTCGCCCTCGTCCTGCTCGTCACCGCCTGGGGCATGCTCGTCCGCTCCCGGCGCCAGCTCGTCGAGGCGCTCAGGGAACGCGCCCGCCGCGCCGAGGCCGAGGCCGAACTGCGCGCCGCCCAGGCCCAGCGGCTCGCCCGCGAGGCCATCGCCCGCGAGATGCACGACGTCCTCGCCCACCGGCTCACCCTGCTCAGCGTCCACGCCGGAGCCCTGGAGTTCCGGCCCGACGCCCCGTCCGAGCAGGTCGCCCGCGCCGCCGGAGTCATCCGCGACAGCGCCCACGAGGCCCTCCAGGACCTCCGCGAGATCATCGGCGTGCTGCGCGCGCCCGACGAGGACGGCGAGGGCAACCGGCCCCAGCCCACCCTGGCCACCCTCGGCGCACTGGTCGAGGAGTCCCGCGAGGCCGGCGCCGAGGTCGTCCTCGACACCACCGTCGACGACCCGGCCGCGGTCCCCGCCGCCACCGGCCGCACCGTCTACCGCATCGCGCAGGAGGGCCTCACCAACGCGCGCAAGCACGCCCCCGGCACCCCCGTCACCGTCACCGTCCGAGGCCGCCCCGGCGAGGGCCTCACCGTCGACGTCCGCAACCCGGCCCCCGCCGGACCCGTCCCGCACGTCCCCGGCTCCGGCCAGGGCCTCATCGGGCTCACCGAACGCGCCGCCCTCGCCGGTGGCCGCCTCGCGCACGGACCGGCCCCCGACGGCGGCTTCGCCCTGCGCGCCTGGCTACCGTGGCCCCCATGACCATCCGGCTGATCGTCGTCGACGACGACCCCCTCGTCCGCGCGGGCCTCGCCCTCATGCTCGGCGGGGACGACGACCTCGACATCGTCGGCGAGGGCTCCGACGGCCGGGACGTCCCCGGACTCGTCGCCCGGCACGCCCCCGACGTCGTCCTCATGGACATCCGCATGCCCCACGTCGACGGCCTCACCGCCACCGAACTCCTGCGCGCCCGGCCCGGCGCCCCCGAGGTCGTCGTCCTCACCACCTTCCACGCCGACGAGCAGGTCCTGCGCGCCCTGCGGGCCGGCGCCGCCGGCTTCGTCCTCAAGGACACCCCGCCCGCCGAGATCGTCGCCGCCGTCCGCCGGGTCGCCGCCGGGGACCCCGTCCTCTCCCCGGCCGTCACCCGCCAGCTCATGAGCCACGTCGCGGGCCGGCCGGAGCAGCCCCGGCGCACCACGGCGGCCGACCGCCTCGCCGGACTCACCGGCCGCGAGCGGGAGGTGGCCGTCGCCGTCGGCCACGGGCGCTCCAACGCGGAGATCGCCGCCGAGCTGTACATGAGCGTGCCGACCGTCAAGACGTACGTCTCCCGGATCCTGGCCAGGCTCGGCCTGAACAACCGCGTCCAGATCGCCCTCCTCGTCCACGACGCGGGCCTCCTCGACGAGGAGGACGGCGCATAGGCTGACCCGGTGACCGACACCCACACCGACACCGACACGGGCGCCCACGGGCTGGAGCTTGCCCGGAAGGTCCTCGACGCCCAGCCGTTCAGCCGCCTCCTCGGCGCCCAGGTCACCGCCTTCGGCGACGGCGGGGCCGTCCTCGAACTGGCGATCCGCGAGGAGCTGCGCCAGCAGAACGGCTTCGTGCACGGCGGAGTCCTCTCGTACGCCGCCGACAACGCGATCACCTTCGCCGCGGGCACGGTGCTCGGCCCGGCCGTCCTGACCGCCGGCTACACCATCGACTACGTCCGCCCCGCCGTCGGCGCCACCCTGCGCGCCCGCGCCGGCGTCCTCCACGCGAGCCGGCGCCAGGCGGTCGTCCGCTGCGAACTGCTGACCGTCGACGAGGCCGGTACGGAGACGCTGTGCGCCCTCGCCCAGGGCACGGTCCGCACGGCGAACCCCTGAGGGACCGGGGTGCCGGTCAGGGGGTCTCCACCCGCACCGGCCGCCCCTCCCGCCGCGAGCGCTCGCACGCCTCCGCGATCCGCAGCGCCGCGAGGGCCTCCCGCCCGTCGCACGGATTGGGCGCCGCACCGCGCACGAGCCGGACGAAGGCGTCGAGCTCCGCCTCGTACGCCGGGGCGAACCGCTCCAGGAAACCGGGCCACGGCTTCTCCGGCGCGGGCGGTCCCTGCGGCTCCACGGAGGTGAGCGGGGTGCGGTCGTCCAGGCCCACCCCGATCTGGCCCCGCTCGCCCGCCAGTTCCATCCGCACGTCGTACCCGGCGCCGTTGCACCGGGTCGCGGTCGCCGTCACCAGCGTGCCGTCGTCCAGGGTGAGGAGCGCGGCGGCCGAGGACACGTCACCCGCCTCCCGGAACACCGCCGGACCCGCGTCCGAGCCCGTCGCGTACACCTCGACGACCTCGCGCCCGGTCACCCAGCGCACCGCGTCGAAGTCGTGCACCAGACAGTCCCGGAAGAGCCCGCCGGAGAGCGGCAGGTACGCGGCGGGCGGCGGCTCCGGGTCGGAGGTCACCGCCCGTACGGTGTGCAGCCGGCCGAGCCGCCCCGACCGGACCGCCTCGCGGGCCGCCCGGTACCCGGCGTCGAAGCGGCGCATGAACCCGAGCTGGAGCTCCGTGCCCGCCGCCGCCACCGCGTCCAGCGCGGCGAGCGTCCCCGGCACGTCCAGGGCGATCGGCTTCTCGCAGAAGGCCGGAAGGCCCGCCCCGGCGGCCCGGGCGATCAGCTCCGCGTGCGCCGCCGTCGCCGAGGCGATCACCACCGCGTCCGGGGAGCTCCCGAGCAGCGCGTCCACGTCCGGCGCCGCCTCCGCCCCGAGCGCCCGCGCGACCCCGGCCGCCCGCGCGGGGTCCGCGTCCGCGACGACCAGGGACCCGACCTCCGGATGGCGGGCCAGCACCCCCGCGTGGAAGCTCCCGATCCGTCCCGTACCGATGAGTCCGATGCGCATGGCCCCACCGTGGGGGCGTCCGCACCCCCTGTCAAGGATTTGTCAGGACAACAGGACGTCACGACTTCCCGTCATCGGGTTCCCGTCCTCCGCACCCCGGGGCTACGCTCGCCCCGTGCCCCCGCAGTCCGGCTCAGCCCTTCCCCCGCGGTCCGGATCCGCCTCCACCCCGGGGTCCCGCGCCGCGCTCCCGCCGCGGTCCGGCTCGGCCCTTCCTCCGCGGTCCGGCTCGGCCCTCCCGCCGCTCTCGGTGGACCGCACCAGCCCGGTCCCGCTCTACTTCCAGCTGGCCCGCCAGCTGGAGAGCGCGGTGGAGGACGGGACGCTGGCCCCGGGCACCCTCCTCGGCAACGAGATCGACCTCGCCACCCGGCTCGGCCTCTCCCGGCCCACCGTCCGCCAGGCCCTCCGGACCCTCGTCGACAAGGGGCTCCTGGTCCGCCGCCGGGGCGTCGGCACCCAGGTCGTGCACACCGGCGTCCGGCGCCCGCCGGAGCTCAGCAGCCTCTACGACGACCTGGAGAGCGCCGGCCGGCACCCCGCCACCCGCGTCCTGGTCAACCGGCTCGAACCCGCCACCGGGCCGGTCGCCGCCGCCCTCGGCGTACCCGAGGGGAGCGAGGTCCACTACCTGGAACGGCTCCGCACCGCGCACGGCGAACCCCTGGCCCACCTGCGCAACCACCTGCCCACCGGGCTCCTGGAACCGGACACCGCGCTCCTGGAGGCCACCGGCCTCTACCGGCTGCTCCGCTCCGCCGCGATCACCCTGCACAGCGCGCGCCAGGCCGTCGGCGCCCGTGCCGCGACCGCCGCCGAGGCCGCGCTGCTCGACGAGGAGGAGGGGGCGCCGCTGCTCACCATGGAGCGGGTCACGTACGACGACACCGGCCGGGCCGTCGAGTACGGCTCCCACCTCTACCGGGCCGCCCGCCACTCCTTCGAGTTCCGCCTGATGGCCCGCCCCTGATCCGCCGGACAGGCCCCGAGGCGAGCCGCCCGACCCGCATGACCGATACTGCAATGCACGCCTGCAATGCGCGCAAAGGACACAAAGGAGGGCACGGCCTCGTGACCAGGCTTCGGACAGGAGGGGTACGCGCCGCGGTCGGCGCCGTGCTCGCACTCACGCTGACGGCGGCGCTCGCCGGGTGCAGCAGCACCGGCGGCAAGCGGGCGGAGGACGCCCGCAAGGCCGCGCAGGCCCAGGGCAGGGCGGCCGTCGACACCCCCCGCTGGACCTTCGCGATGGTGACGCACTCGGGCGACGGCGACACCTTCTGGGACATCGTCCAGAAGGGCGCCCAGCAGGCCGCCGTCAAGGACAACATCAACTTCCTCTACGCCCACAACGACGAGGCACAGCAGCAGGCGCAGCTGGTCGACTCGTACATCGCCAAGGGCGTCGACGGGCTGATCGTCACCCTCGCCAAGCCCGACGCCATGAAGGCCGCCGTCGAGAAGGCCGTCAAGGCCGGCATCCCGGTGATCACCGTGAACTCCGGCGCCGAGCAGTCCAAGGCCTACGGCGCCCTCACCCACATCGGCCAGGACGAGACCGTCGCCGGCGAGGCCGTCGGCGAGGAACTCGACAAGCGGGGCAAGAAGAAGGCGCTCTGCGTCCTGCACGAGCAGGGCAACGTCGGCCACGAGCAGCGCTGCGCCGGAGCGAAGAAGACCTTCGGCGGCGAACTCGTCAACCTCTACGTCGACGGCACCAACATGCCCGACGTGAAGGCCTCCATCGAGGCCAAGCTCCAGGCCGACAAGGACGTCGACGCCGTCGTCACCCTCGGCGCCCCCTTCGCCGACACCGCCGTCCAGGCCGCGAAGAGCGCCGGCAGCAAGGCCGAGATCGACACCTTCGACCTCAACGCCAAGGTCGCCACCGCCCTCAAGGCCGGCACCCTCGGCTTCGCCGTCGACCAGCAGCCCTACCTCCAGGGGTACGAGGCCGTCGACCTGCTCTGGCTCTACCGCTACAACGCCGACGTCCTCGGCGGCGGCAAGCCGGTCCTCACCGGCCCCCAGATCATCACCGGGGAGAACGCCGCCGACCTCGTCGCCTACGCGGATCGGGGCACCCGATGAGCTCCACCGCCCCGCCGTCCGGCATCGACCACGTCGACGAACGCCTCCTGCGCACGACCCCGCTGAAGAAGCTCCTCGCCCGCCCCGAGCTCGGCTCGGTCGTCGGCGCCGCCGCCGTCTTCGTCTTCTTCGCGGTCTTCGCCGACAGCTTCCTGCGCGCCTCCAGCCTCGGCACCGTCCTCTACGCGGCCTCCACCATCGGCATCATGGCCGTCCCCGTCGCCCTCCTGATGATCGGCGGCGAGTTCGACCTCTCCGCCGGCGTCATGGTCACCAGCTCCGCGCTCGTCTCCTCGATGTTCAGCTACCAGATGACGACGAACGTCTGGGTCGGCGTCGGGGTCTCGCTGCTCGTCACCCTGGCGATCGGCGTCTTCAACGGCGTCATGCTGACCCGCACCAAGCTGCCCAGCTTCATCATCACGCTCGGCACCTTCCTCATGCTGACCGGCCTGAACCTCGGCCTCACCAAGCTGATCAGCGGCACCGTCTCCACCAAGACCATCGCCGACATGGAGGGCTTCCCCTCCGCCCGCAAGCTCTTCGCCTCGCAGCTCACCCTCGGCGGCGTCGAGCTCAAGGTCACCATCCTGTGGTGGTTCGGCCTGGTCGCGCTCGCCACCTGGATCCTGCTCCGCACCCGCTTCGGCAACTGGATCTTCGCGGTCGGCGGCGGCGCCGACGCGGCCCGCGCGGTCGGCGTCCCCGTCCACCGCACCAAGATCGGCCTCTACGCAGGCGTGGCCCTCTGCGCCTGGATCTCCGGCCAGCACCTGCTCTTCTCCTTCGACGTCGTCCAGTCGGGCGAGGGCGTCGGCAACGAGCTGATCTACATCATCGCGGCCGTCATCGGCGGCTGCCTGATCACCGGCGGGTACGGCTCGGCCATCGGCTCGGCGGTCGGCGCCCTCATCTTCGGCATGACCAGCAAGGGCATCGTGTACGCCGAGTGGAACCCGGACTGGTTCAAGTTCTTCCTGGGCGCGATGCTGCTGCTCGCGACCCTCCTGAACGCCTGGATCCGCAAGCGCGTGGAGGCCACCAAGTGACGACCGCGACCGCGCCCCTCGTCGAGCTCGACGACGTCAGCAAGTACTACGGCAACATCCGCGCCCTCGAAGGGGTCTCCCTGGAGGTCCGCGCGGGCGAGATCACCTGCGTCCTCGGCGACAACGGCGCCGGCAAGTCCACCCTCATCAAGATCGTCGCCGGGCTGCACCGGCACGACGCCGGGACCTTCCGCATCGAGGGCGAGGAGGTCGCGCTCGCCAACCCGCGCGACGCCCTCGACCGGGGCATCGCCACCGTCTACCAGGACCTCGCCGTCGTCCCGCTCATGCCGGTCTGGCGGAACTTCTTCCTCGGCTCCGAGCCGACGAGGGGCAAGGGGCCGTTCAAGCGGCTCGACGCCGGCCTCATGCGCGACACCACCCGCGAGGCCCTGCTCCGCATGGGCATCGACCTGCGCGACGTCGACCAGCCCATCGGCACCCTCTCCGGCGGCGAGCGCCAGTGCGTGGCCATCGCCCGCGCCGTCCACTTCGGCGCCAAGGTCCTCGTCCTCGACGAGCCGACCGCCGCCCTCGGCGTCAAGCAGTCCGGGGTCGTCCTGAAGTACGTGGCCGCCGCCCGCGACCAGGGCCTCGGCGTGGTCCTCATCACCCACAACCCGCACCACGCCCATCTCGTCGGCGACCGCTTCGTCCTCCTCAAGCGGGGCGTCATGGCCGGCAGCCACACCAAGGACTCCGTCACCCTCGACGAGTTGACCCGGCAGATGGCCGGCGGCAGCGAGCTGGAGGACCTCCGCCACGAACTGGAACGCCCCTCCGCGACGTGACGGCCCCCGTGGGGCCCACCTGGCAGAATCGGAGCCGATGAGTACCTACCGTGACCTCGCCCACCGCGGCTCCGCCCGCGGCACCGTGCTGCGGACCGTGGGGACCCGGGAACGGCGCTCCCACCTGACGGCCCCCCGGGTGCCGACCGTCGGCATCGACATCGGCGGCACGAAGGTGATGGCCGGAGTCGTCGACGCCGACGGCAACATCCTGGAGAAGCTCCGCACGGAGACCCCGGACAAGTCCAAGAGCCCCAAGGTCGTCGAGGACACCATCGTCGAACTGGTCCTGGACCTCTCCGACCGGCACGACGTGCACGCCGTCGGCATCGGCGCGGCCGGCTGGGTCGACGCCGACCGGGCCCGGGTCCTCTTCGCCCCCCACCTGGCCTGGCGCAACGAGCCCCTCCGTGACGCCCTCCAGGGCCGCCTCGCCGTCCCCGTCATGGTGGACAACGACGCCAACACCGCCGCCTGGGCCGAGTGGCGCTTCGGCGCCGGACGCGGCGAGGACCACCTCGTCATGATCACCCTCGGCACCGGCATCGGCGGCGCCATCCTGGAGGACGGCCAGGTCAAGCGGGGCAAGTACGGCGTCGCCGGCGAGTTCGGCCACATGCAGGTCGTCCCCGGCGGCCACCGCTGCCCCTGCGGCAACCGCGGCTGCTGGGAGCAGTACAGCTCGGGCAACGCGCTGGTCCGCGAGGCCCGCGAGCTGGCCGCCGCCGACTCCCCGGTCGCGTACAACATCATCGAGCGGGTCAAGGGCCACGTCCCCGACATCACCGGCCCGCTCATCACCGAGCTCGCCCGCGAGGGCGACGCCATGTGCGTCGAGCTGTTCCAGGACATCGGCCAGTGGCTCGGCGTCGGCATCGCCAACCTCGCCGCCGCCCTCGACCCCTCCTGCTTCGTCATCGGCGGAGGCGTCTCCGCCGCCGACGACCTCCTCATCGGCCCCGCCCGGGACTCCTTCCGCCGCCACCTCACCGGCCGCGGCTACCGCCCCGAGGCCCGTCTCGTCCGCGCCCAGCTCGGCCCCGAGGCCGGCATGGTCGGCGCCGCCGACCTCGCCCGGCTCGTCGCCCGCCGCTTCCGCCGCGCCAACCGGCGCCGCGTCGAGCGGTACGAGCGGTACGAGCGCTACGCCCAGGCCCTGCGCAGCGGGACCTCGGCCCGGGCCGCCCGCGCCCCCGAGGACCCCCCGTCGTGATCCCGACCGCCCCGCCCCCGCCCCGCCCGCCGCTGGACCGGATGCCCGAGGACCGCCGGCACATGATCCGCCGCCGCTGGCTGACGGCCGTCATCATCGTGCTCCTCGTCGGCATCCCCGCCGGCTACCTCGTCATCTCCGCGGGCCAGAGCCGCGACAGCGGCCTCGACAAGGAGCGCGAGTCCTCGGTGGTCGGCTTCCAGGACAACTGGCCCTCCCTGATGAAGCGCCGGGTCTTCGAGGTCCCGATCCCCGCCGGGTCCTGGGGCGTCGCCTACTACGAGACCAGCAACTGGAAGACCAGCAGGCTGTACGTCCAGTTCTCGACGACCGCCGCCGGACTCGACGCCTTCCTCGCCGAGTCCGGCGCCGCCCGCTCCCAGCTCACCCCGGGCCGGATCACCATCGGCGACCGCGACCGGTCCATCGCCGCCTGGACCTTCCCCGACACCCCGACCTGGTCGGGCACCACCGTCACCCGCGAGGAGCCCCGCCCGACCACGGACATCACGGTCGACCTCACGGAACCGGCGTTCCCCCGGGTGTACGCGGTCTCCACGACGAGCCCCTGAACCGGTGGAGCGCGCGCTCCACGCCCCCCGAAAATCCCTGGTCGAAGCCCCTGGCCGAAGCCCTCTGGCCGGAGCGGAAGCGCCCGTGATAGACCGGACCGTCCGCCGCAGCAGCCCCCGGGAGGTCCCCATGCGCCGCCTCGCCGTCTTCCTCGCCTCCTCCGACGGACACGACCCGGCACACGCCGCACTGGCCGCCGCGGTCGGCGCCGACCTGGCCCGGCGCGGGATCGGCCTCGTCTACGGCGGCGGCCGTACGGGACTGATGGGCGTCCTGGCGGACGCGGCCCTGAAGGCGGGCGGCGAGGTCGTCGGCGTCATCCCGCGCAGCATGATCGAGCGGGAGTGGGCGCACGAGGGGGTGACGGAGCTGGTCGTCTGCGACACGATGCACGAGCGCAAGGCGATCATGGCCGACCGCGCGGACGCCTTCGCCGCGCTGCCCGGCGGGCTCGGGACCCTGGAGGAGATCTTCGAGGTGTGGTCGTGGCGCCAGCTCGGCTTCCACGCCAAGCCCGTCGGCCTCCTCGACGCCGGGGGCTTCTGGACACCGCTGCTCGGCGCCCTGCGCGGGATCTCCGGCACGGGCTTCCTCGCCGCCTCCACCCTCGACGACCTCGCCGTCGCCCCCGACCTGCCCGGCCTCCTGGAGGCGCTGGAGGAACGGCTGCGCGGCGCCCACCGGCCCGCGCACGGCGGCCGGGACGTCCAGGGCGCGTCCGGACTCGACTGAGGGACCGGACCGGACCGGACCGGACCGGACCGGACCGGACCGGCCCGGCCTGGACCGGTCGGCGCCCTCGACACGGGCCGACCTCCGGGCCTTGGGCGAGACGGGCGTCTCCTGGTGCGGCCGGCCGCGGACCGGGTACAGGGGAGGGGACAGCCACCCGTGATCCACAAGAAGGGCGCCCTCCCCATGCTCGTCGACCTGACAGGACGGACCGCTCTGGTCACCGGATCCACCCAGGGGATCGGTGCCGCGATCGCCGAGGGCCTGGCCCGCGCGGGAGCCCGCGTGGGCGTCAACGGACGCACCGAGCAGCGGGTGGAACAGGCCATCGCCGACCTGCGCGCCGAGGTCGCCGACGCGGACCTGGTCCCCGTGGTCGCCGACGTCGCGACCGAGGAGGGGGCGCGCCGCGCCGCGGAGGCGCTGCCCCGGGTGGACGTCCTGGTGAACAACCTCGGCATCTTCGGGGAGGCCGATCCGCTGGAGATCAGTGACGACGAGTGGCGGCGCTACTTCGAGGTGAACGTCCTCGCGGCGGTCCGGCTGATCCGCCAGTACCTCCCCGGCATGAGCGAGCGCGGCTGGGGGCGGGTGCAGAACATCGCGAGCGACTCGGCCGTGGTGATCCCCGCCGAGATGATCCACTACGGCATGTCCAAGACCGCACTCCTGGCGGTCACGCGCGGCTTCGCCAAGCAGGCGGCGGGCAGCGGCGTCACCGTCAACTCGGTCGTCGCGGGCCCCACGCACACGGGCGGGGTCGAGGACTTCGTGTACGAGCTGGTGGACCGCTCCCTGCCCTGGGACGAGGCCCAGCGCGTGTTCATGCGCGAGCACCGGCCGCAGTCGCTGCTGCAGCGGCTCATCGAGCCGGAGGAGATCGCCGCCATGGTGGTCTACCTCGCCTCCGACCACGCCTCCGCCACCACCGGGGGCGCGTTGAGGGTCGACGGCGGGTACGTCGACTCCATCCTGCCGTAGCGGATTCCGTCGCGGATTCCGCCGCGGCGGACTCGTGCGCGACGGGCCCGGCGGAGGGGAGCACGAAGGGGACAGAACCGCACAGTTGTGCCCTCCGCCGGAGGGAAGGCGCGGGATATGAGAGGGTCTTGCGGGTGAGCGAGACACCACCGAACACCCTGCAGTACCGCGTCGACGGGCGAGAGGACGCTCCGGTCCTGGTCCTGGGGCCCTCCCTGGGGACCACCTTCCACATGTGGGACCGGCAGATCCCCGAGCTCACGCGGGACTGGCGGATCGTGCGCTTCGACCTGCCCGGGCACGGCGGCGCGCCCGCGCAGCCCTTCGGTTCCGTGGCCGAGCTGGGCGACCGGTTGCTCGCCACCCTCGACGGGCTCGGGATCCAGCGCTTCGGCTACGCGGGCTGCTCCTTCGGCGGGGCCGTCGGGCTCGACCTCGCGCTGCGGGCGCCCCACCGGGTCGCCTCGCTCGCCCTGGTCGCCACCTCGCCCCGGTTCGGCACCGCCGACGAGTTCCGGCAGCGGGGCGTCATCGTGCGGGCCAACGGGCTGGAGCCGATGGCCCGCACCGCCCCCGAGCAGTGGTTCACCCCGCTCTTCGCCGGCGCGCAGCCCGCCATCGTCGACTGGGCCGTGCAGATGGTCCGTACGACCGACCCCGCCTGCTACATCGCCGCCTGCGAGGCCCTCGCCGTCTTCGACGTCCGCGAGGCCCTCGGCCGCATCGGCGTTCCCGCGCTCGTGCTCGTCGGCTCCGAGGACCAGGTCACCGGGCCCGCCGAGGCCCGCACCCTGGTCGCCGGCATCGCCGACGCCCGGCTCGCCGTGGTCCCCGGCGCCTCCCACCTCGCCCCCGTCGAGCAGCCCGCCGCCGTCACCGACCTGCTCCTCGACCACTTCGCCGGGACGGTCCAGGAGGCCGCCGGCACCCCGGCCGTGCCGCCGCCCGCCGGGCCGGCGCCCGCCGCCGAACCCCCGGCCCCCGCCCCGGCCGCCGAGCCCGCCGGGGACGGGCGCCCCGATCCGTACGAGAAGGGGCTCGGACTGCGCCGCGAGGTGCTCGGCGACGCCCATGTGGACCGGGCCCTCGCCGAGGACCCCGACGGGGCCCTCCAGGGGCTCGTCAACCGGTACGAGTGGGGCGAGGTCTGGAGCCGCGAGGGCCTCGACCGGCGGGTCCGCAGCGCCGTCACCCTCACGGCCCTCCTCGCCGGGGGCCACCGGGAGGCCCTCGCGGACCACACCCGGGCCGCCCTCCGCAACGGCCTCTCGCCCGACGAGATCCGCGAGATCGTGCTCCACGCGGGCGTGTACTGCGGCCTCCCGGCCGCCGAGACCGCCCTGCGCGTCGTCACCCGCGTCATCACGGAGGAGACCACGCCCCCGGCGTAGCCTGGTTCCGTGAAGCTGACGAAGAAGTCCCACGCCTGCGTCCGGCTGGAGAAGGACGGGCGGACGCTCGTCCTCGACCCCGGCGGGTTCACCGAGGAGGAAGCCGCTCTCGGGGCCGACGCGCTGCTCGTCACCCACGAGCACCCCGACCACTTCGACGAGGGCCGGCTGCGGGCCGCCCTGGAGGCGAACCCGGCCGCCGAGGTCTGGACGCTGCGCAGCGTCGCCGAGCGGATCTCGACGGCCTTCCCCGGCCGGGTGCACACCGTCGGCCACGGCGACGCCTTCACGGCCGCCGGGTTCGACGTCCAGGTGCACGGCGAGCTGCACGCGGTGATCCACCCCGACATCCCGCGCATCACCAACGTGGGCTACCTCGTCGACGGCTCCGTGTTCCACCCCGGCGACGCGCTCACCGTGCCCGACCACCCGGTCGACACCCTGCTGCTGCCCGTCATGGCCCCCTGGAACAAGATCTCCGAAGTCATCGACTACGTGCGCGAGCTGAAGCCGCGCCGGGCGTACGACATCCACGACGCCCTGCTCACCGACCTCGCCCGGCCGATCTACGACCGCCAGATCGGGGAGCTCGGCGGCACCGACCACTCCCGGCTCGCCCCCGGGAGCTCCGCCGACGTCTGAGACGGCCCCGGAGGACCGGCCGTTGTCGGTGCCCGACAGTAGGCTTGCGCCCATGCGCATCGCGACCTGGAACGTCAACTCGATCACCGCCCGGCTGCCCCGTCTCCTGGCCTGGCTGGAGAGCAGCGGCACCGACGTGCTGTGCATCCAGGAGACCAAGTGCACCGCCGAGCAGTTCCCCGCCGAGGAGCTGCGCGCACTGGGCTACGAGTCGGCGGTCAACGCCACCGGACGGTGGAACGGCGTCGCGCTGCTCTCCCGCGTCGGCCTCGACGACGTGGTCACGGGCCTGCCCGGCGGCCCGGAGTACGACGGGGCGCAGGAGCCCCGGGCGGTCTCCGCGACCTGCGGCCCGGTCCGCGTCTGGTCGGTCTACGTGCCGAACGGCCGCGAGGTCGCCCACGAGCACTACGCCTACAAGCTGCGCTGGCTGGAGGCGCTCAGGGCGGCCGTCGCGGAGGACGCGGCGGGGGACCGCCCCTTCGCGGTCCTCGGCGACTACAACATCGCGCCGGCCGACGAGGACGTCTGGGACATCACCGTCTTCGAGGGCGCCACGCACGTGACGGAGCCGGAGCGGGCCGCGCTCGCGGGCCTGCGCGAGGCCGGTCTGCGCGACGTGGTCCCGCGCCCCCTCAAGTACGACCACCCCTTCACGTACTGGGACTACCGCCAGCTCGGCTTCCCGAAGAACAAGGGCATGCGCATCGACCTGGTCTACGGCAACAAGCCCTTCGCCGACGCGGTCACGGACAGCTACGTGGACCGCGAGGAGCGCAAGGGCAAGGGCGCCTCGGACCACGCCCCCGTCGTCGTCGACCTCGACGTCCGGGGCCTGTCCGGCGGGGCGGACGGCCGGTAACGGTCTCCGCGTGCCGAGTGGTGGACCGGGAGGTGTCGGTGCGAGGCTGTTCGGATGAACATCCCGTTTCTGGACAGCTGGCGCAAGCGGCACCATCCCGACCCCCCGCCGGCCGCCGCCTTCGACCGCGCCCCGGACGGGATGGCCGAGCTGTTCGCCGAGTGCGAGCTGCTGCGCGCCCGGGTCGAGGAGGCCGGGGTGGCGCTCGACGACACCCCCCGCTCGCTCCAGGAGCTCGACCAGCTGCCGCCCCGCTGGCGGGACGACCCGGAGGAGCTGCCCTGGTTCGGGAACGACGCCGGGCTCTACCTCGGCACGGTGATCGTCCGCAACGTCCCGGCCGCCCGCTGGCAGATGCGCCCCGGCGGCGGCCCGGTGGTGCAGCTCGCCTCCGGCCGTGAGATCCAGGTCGTCGAGGCCGGTCTCGACTGGGCGATGACGGGTGCTCCGCAGCTCTCCCAGGTGTACGCGGAGGCCGCCGAGTACTGACGCGTACGCCTGTCGGCCGCCCCCCTTCCGCAGTAAATACGGCTAATACCTGTTTCATGCGTGTCGTCCCTGAAGTCCTTTTTCCGGTGGATATTTTGCGGGGACCGCGACACCGCTGAGAAATGGGGCAGGGCAGCGTATGGCCGTCGTCGATCCGCTGATCGAACTGCGTGGCGTCAACAAGCACTTCGGCGCCCTGCACGTCCTCCAGTCCATCGACCTCACCGTCGGCCGCGGCGAGGTGGTCGTCGTCATCGGCCCCTCCGGCTCCGGCAAGTCCACCCTCTGCCGGGCGATCAACCGGCTGGAGAGCGTCGAGTCGGGCGAGATCCTCGTCGACGGACAGCCGCTCCCCGAGGAGGGCAAGGCGCTCGCCCGGCTCCGGGCCGAGGTCGGCATGGTCTTCCAGTCCTTCAACCTCTTCGGGCACAAGACCGTCCTCGCGAACGTCTCCCTCGCGCAGACCAAGGTCCGCAGGCGCAAGAAGGAGGAGGCCGACCGGCGTTCGCGCGAACTCCTCGCCCGGGTCGGTCTCGCCGCGCAGGCGGACAAGTACCCGGCGCAGCTCTCCGGCGGTCAGCAGCAGCGCGTGGCGATCGCCCGCGCCCTCGCGATGGACCCGAAGGTGATGCTCTTCGACGAGCCGACCTCGGCCCTCGACCCCGAGATGATCAACGAGGTCCTGGAGGTCATGCAGCAGCTGGCCCGGGACGGCATGACGATGGTGGTCGTCACCCACGAGATGGGCTTCGCGCGCTCCGCCGCCCACCGGGTCGTCTTCATGGCCGACGGCAGGATCGTCGAGGACCGCACGCCGGAGGAGTTCTTCACCGCCCCGCGCAGCGACCGCGCCAAGGACTTCCTCTCCAAGATCCTCAAGCACTGACCGGGTGGGAACCATGCAGCGTACGCACCGGACCCTGGCCGCGCTCGCCCTGCTGCTCGCCCTGGCGGCGGCGCTCGGCGGCTGCGGCCGGGAGGGCAGCCCGCCCGTCAAGGGCCCGAAGCCCGGCCAGCTCCCCGCCTACCAGGTGCGGTCGGACTTCACCCTGCCCGACTCGCCCACCTGGGAGCGGGCGAAGAAGCGCGGCCGGCTCGTCGTCGGCGTCAAGGAGGACCAGCCCTACATGGGCGAGAAGGACCCCGCCTCCGGCCGCTACTCCGGCTTCGACATCGAGATCGCCAAGATGATGGCCGCCTCCCTGGGCTTCGACCCGGCCCGCGTCGAGTTCCGCACGATCGCCTCCGCCAACCGCGAGACCGCCCTGCAGAACGGCCAGATCGACTACTACGTCGGCACGTACACCATCAACGACAACCGCAAGAAGCTCGTCGGCTTCGCCGGGCCCTACTACCAGGCAGGCCAGTCCCTCCTGGTCCGCGCCGACGAGAAGGACATCCGCGGCCCCCAGGACCTGGCCGGCAAGCGGGTCTGCTCGGCCGCGGGCTCCACCCCGTACCAGCGGATCGAGAAGGACCACCCGGAGGCCGAACTCGTCGCCTACGACACGTACTCCGTCTGCGTGGACAACCTGCTGACCTACCAGGTCGACGCGGTCACCACCGACGACACGATCCTGCTCGGCTACGCCGCCAAGGTCCCCGACGAGCTCAAGGTGGTCGGGAAGCCGTTCTCCGAGGAGCCGTACGGCATCGGGGTCCCGCGCGGCGACACCGCCCTGCGGTTCGCCCTGGACGACGCCATCGCCGCCCACGAGAAGAACGGCGACTGGAAGAAGGCGTACGACGCCACCCTCGGCCTCTCCGGAGTCCCCGCCCCGCCGCCGCCCGCCATCGACCGCTACCCCGCGGGCTGATCCGCAGGAGCCTCCCGACATGGACGTCCTGACCGACAACTTCTCGCTCTACGGAAAGGGATTCCTCGGCACCGTCGAACTCACCGTCTACGCCTCGGCGCTCGCCCTCGTCCTGGGCTTCGTCATGGCCTCCTTCCGGGTCGCGCCCGTCGGCTCCCTCCGGGTCTTCGGCACGGTCTGGGTGACCGTCCTGCGCAACACCCCGCTGACCCTGCTCTTCTTCGCGGTCATGCTGGGACTTCCCCGCTTCGGACTCGTCCTGCCCTTCGAGCTGTTCGCGGTCCTCGCCCTCGGCTGCTACACCTCGGCCTTCGTCTGCGAGGTGCTGCGCTCCGGCATCAACACCGTGCCGCGCGGCCAGGGCGAGGCGGCCCGCAGCCTGGGCATGACCTTCGCCCAGACCCTCGGCGCCGTCGTCCTGCCGCAGGCCTTCCGCTCCGTCATCCCGCCCATCGGCTCGACCCTCATCGCCCTCGCCAAGAACTCCGCGATCGCGGGCGCGTTCAGCGTCACCGAACTCCTCGGCACCTACAAGACCCTGAGCGAGCTCGGCTACAACATCGTCTGGACCTTCGTCTGGATCGCCGTCGGATACCTGATCATCACCCTCACCATCAGCGCCCTCTTCCACGTCATGGAGAAGCGCTGGGGAGTCGCCCGATGACCACCGAGTCCACCGCCCTCTACGACGTCCCCGGGCCGGGCGCCCGGCGGCGCCACCTCCTCTACGGCCTCGTCTCCACCGCCGTGCTCCTCGCCCTGGCCGGCTGGATCCTCCACCTCCTCTTCGACACCGAGCAGTTCACCTCCGCCAAGTGGTCGCCCTTCCTCTACGAGGGCATCCAGGAGCTGCTGCTCAGGGGTCTCGGCAACACCCTGAAGGCCTTCGCCTGCGCGTCGGTCCTCTCGCTCGCCCTCGGCGCCGTCCTGGCCTGCGGCCGCCTCTCCGAACACCGCGTCCTGCGCTGGGCCTCCACCCTCTTCGTGGAGTTCTTCCGCGCGATGCCCGTCCTCGTGATGATCTTCTTCGTCTTCGTGGCGCTGAAGGTGCAGCCGCTGCCCGCCCTGGTCACCGGGCTGACGCTCTACAACGGCTCCGTGCTCGCCGAGGTGTTCCGCACCGGCGTCCACTCCGTGGCGCGCGGCCAGGGCGAGGCGGCGTACGCGCTCGGCATGCGCAAGACGCAGGTGATGACGTACGTCCTGGTGCCCCAGGCCGTCCGCGCGATGCTGCCCGCCATCATCAGCCAGCTCGTGGTGGCCCTGAAGGACACCTCGCTCGGATTCCTCATCACCTACGAGGAGTTCCTGCACGCGGGCAAGCTGATCGCGTCCAACCTCGACTACGACCTGCCGTTCATCCCCGTCGTGCTCGTCATCTCGCCGATCTACATCGGGATGTGCATGCTGCTCTCCTGGTTCGCCACCTGGGTGGCCCGCAGGGAGCGCCGCGACCCGAGGACGAAGGCCGCGGACGTCGCTCCGGCCGGACCGGGAGGGCCGCCGCCGGGACGGCGGTAGCGGGCACGGGCCGCACCCGCCCGGCGGCAGCCGGAGATCACTCCTTCCGCAGCGGCACCGACACGTACGACGGGTCGGCGGCCGGGGAGGAGAAGGTCAGCTGCGCGCCGGCCGGGTTGTGCTCGATGTAGAGCGGGTCGACGGTGTCGACGACCAGCGCGAGCCGGTGCCCGGCGGGCACGTCGTACGCCGTGGAGAACAGCTCCAGGTCGACGGCGAACGGCTGCCCGGGGGCCTTGCCGTGGAAGGTGTACGGGGCGTTGGTCACCAGTTTGCCGACACCGAGCGGGCCGACGTCGTAGAGGTACGCGACGAGGGTGCCGCTCTCCTTCGTGGAGGCGACCGTGGTGTGCACCTTCACCGTGCCGCGCACCCGCTGCGGGGCGTCGTACCGCTCGGACTGCCAGACGCCGGCGAAGGCGCGGGGGAGGAGGGGGACGGAGACGACGGGCGGGGTGCGGAGGAACTGGTCCAGGGCGTTGGTGAGCAGGGTGACCCCGCCGTTCGCGCCCGAGTCGACGTTCGCCCACAGCCGCTGCGTACCGCCGAGGTCGAACTTCCGCTGGTTCGCGTGCACGGACTTCCAGTCCGGGTAGCCCTCGTAGCCGCCCGTGGACCGTGACTTGAGCTGGACGGGCCGCTCGCGGTCGATGCCGTTGTCGGCGCCCTTGAGGTAGCGGTCGAACCAGCGCTGCGCGTTGGTCCAGGTGTCGTTGGGCAGCCCGAAGAGGCCGGTGAGCTCGGCGGTGGCGTGGTCGCCGGGGCGGAACTCCAGGCGCTTGGGGCCGGTGAGCTTCTCGTAGAAGCTCGCGTACTGGTTGGGCGGGAAGATGGTGTCGCCCCAGGCGTTGCCGAGCATGATCGCGGCGCCGTTGGCGTTGATGCGGTCCAGGTGGGTCACCGGGGAGCGCGTGCGGCCCCAGGCGATCATGTCCTCCTCCTTGTCCAGGTTGGAGGAGAGGAAGTCGCTCAGGATCTGCTTGAGTTCGGGGCCGGGGCGGCCGGTGAGGGCCCCGGCGCCGCCGAGCAGGGCGGCGGCCTGGAGGTGCTGGGTCCGGCCGCTGTAGATGGACTCGATGAGGTCGGCCCAGCCGCTGAGCGCGGCGACGGCCTTGACCCTCGGGTCGTGCGCGGCGGCGAGCAGGCTGATCCCGGCGCCGTACGAGACGCCTCCCATGCCCACCCGGTCGGGGTCGGCGGCGGTGTTGGCCAGGGCCCAGTCGATCACCTTGGAGGCGTCGGCGACGTCCTTGGGGCCCGCGGTCTCGATCTCCCCGCCGGACTGCCAGAAGCCGCGCGAGTTGTAACTCACCACGACGTAGCCGGAGTCCGCGAGCTTCCGCGCCTGGGCGAGGTACTCGATCTGGGGCATGGCCCAGCTGGTGGGCAGCACGATCAGGGGGTGGCGGGCGCCGGCGGTCCCGGCGGGGGCGATGACGTTCGCCTTGAGGACGGTGCCGCCCTCTCCCGCGATGTCGACGAAGCGGATGCCGGCCGGGTCGGCGGTCTCCACGGCCTGGGCGGCGGGGGCGAGCCCGAGGGCCGTCCCGGCCACGAGCGCGGCCGAGACGGCGAGTACCAGGGATGTGCGCACGGGGCACTCCTCACTGGGGACGCCGATGGGTGGTCGGCGATGGGGGGCAGTGAAAGTGACCCGACGGTAACCGCAGGTGCTTACCCGAGGTAACTCCCCGGTAAGTTACGTGGGGGTAACGATTGGCGTCCGGTCGGCGCCGTCGAGCAGGCCCACGGCCTCCGCGAAGTCCGCGCGGGCCTCCCGGTACCGCTTGGCCGCGACGAGGAACATCGCCCGGTCGGTCAGGGCCCGGGGGAGTTCCCGAGCCGAACGCCGGGCGAGCGCCACCTCCTCGTCGAAGAGCGGCCGGAGCGGTTCCTCGATCCGATGGGTGCGGTTCTCGCGGAAGAGGGCGGACCGCACGGTCAGCCGGTGGTGCACGGCCGTGAGTTCGGTGGGGTGCCCCGCCGCCGACAGACGCGCGGCCTCGGCCTCCAGGACGGGGATGTCGTCGAAGTAGGCCTTCCGCGTGTCCCGCGACCAGTGGAGGAGGTCGGTGCCGAACGCCGGCGCCGGGGCCTCCGGGGACGCGGGCGGCTCCACCGCCCGGGCCGACAGGGCGTACAGGGTGGCCCAGAAGGAGAGGATGTTGCTCCAGCTCCTGGGCTCGCCGGACTCCGCGAGCCGGTCGAGGACCGCCAGGGCCTCCCGCCGGTCCGCGCCCGCCTCCCCGGGCCGTCCGGCGGCGTCCAGCATCCGGGAGCGGTGGACGAGTTTCCACACCAGGTGGGCCAGCGCGGTGGAGTCGCTCTCCGTCTTCCGCCGCGTGTCGTCCACGAGCCCGGTGAAGACCGCCACCGCCTCCTCGCTCCGGCCGGCCGCCTCCAGTTCCGCCGTCCGCTCGACCGCCGGCCAGAAGGAGACCTCCGTCTCCGCGCCGGCGCCCCGCATCCGCAGGTCCGCCGCCTCCCCGTGGCGCCCCTCCTCGGCCAGTACGACGGCCAGCCGACCGCTCCCGCGCTCCGGGTCCGCCGCCTGCCCCCGCTCGAAGCCGAGCCGTCCGGCCCCGGCCATCTCCTCGCACACCGCGCGCCCCTCGGCCCGCCGCCCCAGTTCGAAGAGCGTGCGTTCGTAGTCCCTCAGGGCGCCGAGGAGCAGGTCCGTCCTCCTCGGATGGTCGGCGCCGATGCGGCGGGCCGCGTCCACGGCCTCCGCGTACAGCACCAGTTCCCGCTCCGGGCCGCGCCTGCGCCCCACCTCGTACCCGTACCGGCCCAGCGCTCCGGCGAGCTTCGGCAGATACGCCGCCGGGCTCACCCTCGCCAGGACCCGGTACGCCTCGACCTCCTGGGCCAGGCCGAGCCGGCCCGATCCGAGCAGCATCGTCCTCGCCCGCAGGACCGTGTCCTGATCGATGTTCTGACTGATGTTCCCGGAGTGATTCATGACGGTGATTCTGGGATCCGGGGGAGGGGCCGGACAAGGCTCGCGAACTGTGCGTTCGGTCCTACGAAAAACGCCTCTGACCTGTCATGATGGTGACGTCTTCACCCCGTCGGACCCCTCCGGTCAGGCCGTCGCCGCCGGTTCGGCGGCGGAGGGCTCGGGCGCCGGGGGAGCCGTACGGGCCGCGCGCGTCACGTCGGCCGCCAGCTCCACCACGTCGGGGCCGTACGCCTCCGAGTTGACCACCTTCAGGAGCAGCACGAACGAGCCGTCGCGGTGACGGTGGGCCAAGGCCTCGTGGTGGCGCGCCAGATAGCGGGTCGCCGCCTGGTTGGTGATCGCCCGCTGGCCGCAGAAGAGGAAGACCGGCCGGCGGTCCTCCCCGGCCGTGAGCCGCGCCAGGATCACGTACTCCGCCACCCCCTTCTCCATGAGGTACCGCTCGCCGCCGATCGTGATCGAGCCCTGGAGCTCGGGCGGTTCGACGTCCACGTTCATCCGCACGCCCGGCAGCAGGGTGGTGAGATGGGCGGCCATGCGCCTGTTCGAATACGGCCCTCCCACGCAGAACTCGGTGCGGTCGCCGAATCCCTGGTGGGCCCGGTCCTGCGGCAGGATGCGGGCCTGCGCGCCGCAGTCCTTGATGAGCGCGGAGAGTTCGAGCATCGCGAAGACGTCGTAGCGGTGCACCACGTTGTCCCCGCCGGCCTCCCTGTTCACCACGAGCAGGCACTCCGAGCTCCCGGGGAGGCCGAAGAACGCCTGCTTGCGACGGAGCCTCCGCCGCCACCCGTACGTACGGCCGAGCCATCCGAGGGAGGCACTGACACCGGTGGCGAGCACCCCGAGCACGATGTTGCGCACGTCTTCGTTCATGGGCGCGCATGCTAGCGGCCGTTCGGCCCACCGTTCGAGATCCCGTTCGAGGCGTTCCTGACGGAAGGGGACGGAGGAAGTTACGCTGCGCGGACGGTTGTTGACTGGAGGTACGAATGCGTCGCTCCGCCGCTGGCAAGGTCTCCGTTCTCGCCGTCACGGCGACGGTGTTCTCGATGGGAGCCGCCGCGCCGCCGACGGCGGTGGAACCACCCGTCAAGGAGCCCGTCGCGACCGGATACGGCGGAGCCGTCGCCAGCGTCGACGCCGACGCCTCGGCCGCCGGGATCGAGATCCTCCGCGAGGGCGGCAACGCGGTCGACGCCGCCGTCGCCGTCGCGGCCGCGCTCGGCGTCACCGAGCCCTACTCCGCCGGCATCGGGGGCGGCGGCTACTTCGTCCACTACGACGCGAAGAGCCGCTCCGTGCACACCGTCGACGGGCGCGAGACCGCGCCCCGCTCCGCCGACGCGAACCTCTTCACGGAGAACGGCGTCCCCATCCCCTTCGAAGAGGGCATGACCAGCGGGCGCGGCGTCGGCACCCCCGGCACCCCGGCGACCTGGCGGTCCGCCCTCGACGCCTGGGGCAGCAAGCGGCTCTCCACCCTCCTCGAACCCGCCGAGCGGCTCGCCCGCGAGGGCTTCACCGTCGACGGGACCTTCCGCTCCCAGACGGCCGCCAACGAGGCCCGCTTCCGCGACTTCCCGGCCAGCGCCGACCTCTTCCTGCCCGGCGGGCAGCTGCCCGTGGTCGGCTCCCGCTTCAAGAACCCCGACCTGGCCCGTACGTACGAGAAGCTGGGCCGCGAGGGCGTCGGCGCGCTCTACAAGGGGCCGCTCGCCCGGGACATCGTCAACACCGTCCGCACGCCCCCCGTCCGGCCCGGCGCCACCCGGAACGTCCGCCCCGGCGATCTGACGGAGCGCGACCTCGCCGCGTACCGGACCGTGTTCCGCGCGCCGACGAAGGTCGCGTACCGGGGGCTCGACGTCTACGGCATGGCGCCCTCCTCCTCCGGCGGCACCAGCGTCGGCGAGGCGCTCAACATCCTGGAGGGCACCGACCTCTCCCGCGCCCCGCAGGCCCGCTACCTGCACCGGTTCATCGAGGCGAGCCGCATCGCCTTCGCCGACCGGGGCCGCTGGGTCGGCGACCCGGCCTTCGAGTCCGTGCCGACGCGCGGCCTGCTCTCGCAGCGGTTCGCGGACTCCCGGGCCTGCCTGATCCGCGACGACGCCGTCCTGACCAGCCCGCTCGCACCCGGCGACCCGCGCGACCCGGCGCCGTGCGCCCCCGGCGGGACCGCGGCCCCGACCCCGTACGAGGGCGAGAACACCACCCATCTGACCGTGGCCGACAAGTGGGGCAACGTCGTCGCGTACACCCTCACCATCGAGTCCACCGGCGGCAGCGGGATCACCGTGCCCGGCCGGGGCTTCCTGCTCAACAACGAGCTGACCGACTTCTCCTTCGCCCCGGCGAACCCGGCCGTGCACGACCCGAACCTGCCCGGCCCCGGCAAGCGGCCGCGCTCCTCGATCTCCCCGACGATCGTCCTCGACCGGCACGACAGGCCCGTCCTCGCGCTCGGCTCGCCGGGCGGCGCGACCATCATCACCACCGTCCTCCAGACCCTCACCGGGGTGGTCGACCGGGGCCTGCCGCTCGTCGAGGCGATCGCCGCGCCGCGCGCCAGCCAGCGCAACCAGGCCACCACCGAACTCGAACCCGGCCTGTGGAACAGCCCCGTCCGGGCCGACCTCGAGGCGATCGGGCACGGCTTCCGGCAGAACCCGGAGATCGGCGCGGCGACCGGCGTCCAGCGCCTGCCGGACGGCCGCTGGGTGGCCGCCGCGGAGAAGGTCCGCCGGGGCGGCGGCTCCGCGATGGTGGTCCGGCCGGCGGGGAGGTAGACGGCTCTCCCCGGGGTTTCCGAGGCCTTTCCCGGATTCCTGCGGCTCTCCCCGGGGTTTCCGAGGCCTTTTCCGGACTCCTGCGGCTCTCCCCGGGCTCCTACAGCGCCGTCAGGACGCGCGGGCCGTCGTCCGTGATCGCCACCGTGTGCTCGGCGTGGGCGGCGCGCGAGCCGTCGACCGTGCGCATCGTCCAGCCGTCCCGCGCCGTGTAGTAGTCGTCCGTGCCGCCGCCGACGAGCATCGGCTCGATGGCGAGCGTCATCCCGTGACGCAGCCTCATGCCCCGGCCCGGGCGTCCCTCGTTGGGGACGCCCGGGTCCTCGTGCATGGTGCGGCCGATGCCGTGCCCGCCGAAGCCGTCCGGGATGCCGTACCCGGCGGCCCGGCAGACCCGGCCGATCGCGTGCGCGACGTCCCCGATCCGGTTGCCGACGACGGCCGCCGCGATGCCGGCCTCCAGGGCCTCCTCCGCCGTGGCGATCAGCCGCGCGTCCTCCGGCCGGGCCCGGCCGACCGTGAAGCTGACGGCCGAGTCGCCCGCCCAGCCGCCGAGCAACGCCCCGCAGTCCGCCGACACCAGGTCGCCCGGCGCGAGCGGGGTGTCGTCCGGAATGCCGTGCACGATCGCGTCGTTCACCGAGACGCACACCACCGCCGGGAACGGCACCGGCGCCCACTCCGGGCGGTAGCCGAGGAAGGGCGAGGCGGCGCCCGCCGCGTCCAGCACCTCGCGCGCGACCCGGTCGAGCTCCGTCGGCCGGACACCGGGCGCCGCCTTCTCCCGCACGGCCGCCAGGGCGCGGGCCACCACCCGGCCGGCCTCGCGCATGGCCGCCAGGGATTCGTTCGTCTTGATCTCCACCATGCCAATTACTATACCGGTATTAGAATGGTCCCCATGGTGCGCACACCCCTGACCCCCGAAGAGCGCGAGCGCGGCGAGCGGCTCGGCCTGCTGCTGCGTGCGGCGCGCGGCGAGCGGTCCATGGCCGAGATCGCCGCGGCCGCCGGCCTCTCCGCCGAGACCCTCCGCAAGATCGAGACCGGCCGGGCCCCGACCCCGGCCTTCTTCACCGTCGCGGCCCTCGCCGGAGTCCTCGACCTCTCCATGGACGAGCTGGTGACGCACTGCGTCCCGGTCCCCGTCTGAGCGGCCGGACGCCCCCGGGCCCAAGGCCTGTCCGGCGGATCGGGGGCGGGTAGGCCTTAGGCTCCGGGCATGATTCCCGAGGAGCTGCGGCGCGGCCGCTACGTCAGTCTGACCACCTTCCGCAAGAACGGCACGGGGGTCGCGACGCCCGTCTGGTACGCGGTGGAGGGGTCCGAGCTGTACGCCTGGACCCGCACCGACTCCTGGAAGGTCAAGCGGCTGCGGAACGACCCGCGGGTCGAGGTCGCCGTCTGCGACGTGCGCGGCAACGTCCCCGAGGGCGCCGCGCGCGTGACCGGCGAGGCCCGCCTCGTGACGGGGGAGGAGCTGCGCCGCGTCCGGAAGCTGCTCCTGCGCAAGTACACCTGGCAGTTCTGGTTCATCGACGTGCCGGCCACGGTCTTCCGGCTCGGCAAGCGCCCGCACACCGGGATCGTCGTGCGCTTCCCCTGACGGAGCGGCCACCCGCACGAAAACGGTCCGTAGTCGTCCCGTAACACGACTGCGGTCCAATACCCGCGGACCGTACGGTTCCAGTCGACTGCGGGGCAGGTGCGTAACGCATGACGGTGACTCAACAACCGGCGGAAGTCGCCGAGTTCACCCACTGGCTGGCGGGTCTCACGGCCCGCCTCCGGCCGGACGCCGGCTGGTACGGGGTCTTCGCCGCACGCGACCCGGAGGGCCTGCGCGCCTGTCTCGACGGTACGGAACTCCTGCCCTGGGACGTCGTCTCGTCCCTGCTCCAGGACGCCGGAGAGCCCGTCGGCGGACCCTTCGCGCTCCGGGGCCGCGCGCTGTACGCGGCGGCCGCGGGCGCCCACGACCGCCGGCCCGGCGCGGCGGCGGCGCTCGCCGAACGCCGGGAGCTCATGGAGCGCGAACGCCGGTACGCCGAGTCCCGCGCCCGCGAACTCGACGAACGGCTCCGCGCGGTTCCGGGGCCCGGCCCCGAGGAGGCCGCCCGCCTGGAGCGCGACCTCGCCTGGACCCGCGACGACCACGCCCGCGCCGCCGCCCGCGTCGCGGAACTGACGGCACGGCTGGCGGGGGCGGGGGCCGGGGAGAGGGGTCGGGGGCCGGTGTCGGCGGGCCGGGCCCCGACGGGCCGCGCTCCGGCAGGCCGTGCTCCGGCAGGCCGTGCTCCGGCGGACCCCGCTCCGGCGAGCCCCGCTCCGGCCTCGTCCGCGACGCCCGACCCGTCCGCGACACCCGACCCGCCCGCGCCCTCGGCCCCCGCGCACTCCGCCCCCGGCTCCCCCGCCAAGCCGGGCCGGGCCGTGAAGGCCGGGCGCCGTCCCCGGGGCGCCCGGTACGCCTGGCTGGAGGAGGGTGGCGAGGCGGAAGAGGCGGCGGCCGTGCCCGTACCCGTGCTCCCGGAGGCGGGCGCGGCGCCCCGGGGCGCCCGCTTCGGCGGCGCCGGGCCCGAGGAGTCGGCCGGGCGGCCCGCCGAGGGCCCGTGGGAGGACCCCGCCGAAGCCGCCCGCGCCGCCGCGAACGCCGTCTACGCCCTGCGCAGGCTCCGCGCCCGGGGCCGCAGCGGCGAGGCCCACGTCCTGCTCTGCGAGGCGCTCGGCGGCCCGCCCGCCCGGCTGCCCGCCCTCGCCGACGAACTGCACCGGGCCGGGCTCGACGCGGACTGGTCCACCCTGCTCTGGGAGGCGGCCTCGCTGCCGCCCGACCGGCTCGCCGCCGTCGCCGGCGTCCTCGCGGACGCGGGCCGGACGGCCGACTGCGAGCAGCTCCTGCGCCAGGGCGTGGCCCGCCCGGTCGAGGAGCTGGCCGGAGCCTGCGCCGCCCTGCGCGCCGAGGAGCACCACCGCGAGGCCCACGCCCTCCTGACCGCCTTCGTCCGGGTCCGCGCCCCCGAGGACGCGGCCCGCCTCGCGGGCGCCGACCCGCGCGGACTCGTCCCCCAACTCCTCGACGCGGCCCGCGCGGTGTCCGCCTCCCGCGAGCGCGACCTCCTCCACGCCCTCCGGGTGGCGGGCCTGGCGGGCGTCTGAGGCGTCACGGGCGCCGGAGCCGGGCCGGAGCGGACCGGTGGGCGTACCCGTATGCCTCCCCACGTGTCGGTACGTGTCCGATGTGGACCACTCGGGTATGAAACATGATCGACCCGGTCGGTTCACTGCGGCGGTCTTGCTCCGGGGTGTGACGGGGCTTACGTTCTCCTCCTACGCACCGCGTCTACGTGCGTAGAGGCTCTCTGACGCCGTGCCGAAGGAGCAGCTCATGACCGACGTCGTACGCGCCGCGCTCGTCCAGGCGACCTGGACCGGCGACACCGAATCCATGATCGCCAAACACGAGGAACACGCCCGGGAGGCCGCCCGGCAGGGCGCGAAGGTGATCGGCTTCCAGGAGGTGTTCAACGCCCCCTACTTCTGCCAGGTGCAGGAGGCCGAGCACTACCGCTGGGCCGAGCCCGTGCCCGACGGGCCGACCGTGAGCCGGATGCGGGACCTCGCCCGCGAGACCGGGATGGTGATCGTGGTCCCCGTCTTCGAGGTCGAGGGCGAGGGCTTCTACTACAACACCGCCGCCGTGATCGACGCCGACGGCAGCTACCTCGGCAAGTACCGCAAGCACCACATCCCCCAGGTCAAGGGCTTCTGGGAGAAGTACTACTTCCGTCCGGGCAACGTCGGCTGGCCGGTCTTCGACACCGCCGTCGGCAAGGTCGGCGTCTATATCTGCTACGACCGCCACTTCCCGGAGGGCTGGCGCGAACTGGGTCTCAACGGAGCCCAGTTGGTCTACAACCCGTCCGCCACCCACCGCGGCCTCTCCGCCCACCTCTGGCAACTGGAGCAGCCGGCCGCCGCCGTCGCCAACGAGTACTTCGTCGCCGCGATCAACCGCGTCGGCGTCGAGGAGTACGGCGACAACGACTTCTACGGCACCAGCTACTTCGTCGACCCGCGCGGCCGCTTCGTCGGCGACGTCGCCTCCGACAAGGCCGAGGAGCTCGTCGTCCGCGACCTCGACTTCGGCCTCATCGAGCAGGTCCGGCAGCAGTGGGCCTTCTACCGGGACCGCCGCCCCGACGCGTACGACGGGCTGGTGAAGCCGTGAACGACCTCTACGACCGGCACCGGGCCGTCATCCCCGACTGGGTCGCCCTCTACTACCGCGACCCCCTGGAGATCACCCACGGCGAGGGCCGCCACGTCTGGGACGCCGAGGGGCGCAGGTACCTCGACTTCTTCGGCGGCATCCTCACCACCATGACCGCCCACGCCCTGCCCGAGGTCACCAAGGCCGTCGCCGAGCAGGCCGGGCGGATCATCCACTCCTCGACGCTCTACCTCAACCGGCCCATGGTGGAACTGGCCGAGCGGATCGCCGGGCTCTCCGGCATCCCCGACGCCCGCGTCTTCTTCACCACCTCCGGCACCGAGGCCAACGACACCGCCCTCCTCCTGGCCACCGCGTACCGCGGCTCGAACCAGATCCTGGCGATGCGCAACAGCTACCACGGGCGCTCCTTCTCCACCGTCGGCATCACCGGCAACCGCGCCTGGTCGCCCACCGGCCTCTCCCCGCTCCAGACGCTCTACGTCCACGGCGGCGTCCGCACCCGCGGCCCCTACGCCGAGTACGACGACGAGCGGTTCGTGGAGGCCTGCGTCGCCGACCTCGAAGACCTCCTCGGGCACACCCGGAACGTCGCCGCCCTCATCGCGGAGCCGATCCAGGGCGTCGGCGGCTTCACCTCCCCGCCCGACGGCCTGTACGCCGCCTTCCGCCGCGTCCTCGACCGGCACGGCATCCTGTGGATCGCGGACGAGGTGCAGACCGGCTGGGGCCGCACCGGCGAGCACTTCTGGGGCTGGCAGGCCCACGGCCAGGCCGGACCGCCCGACATCCTCACCTTCGCCAAGGGCATCGGCAACGGCATGTCGGTCGGCGGGGTCGTCGCCCGCGCCGAGGTCATGAACTGCCTCGACGCCAACTCCATCTCCACCTTCGGCGGTTCGCCGGTCACCATGGCCGCCGGGCTCGCCAACCTCTCGTACCTCCTGGAGCACGACCTCCAGGGCAACGCGCGCCGGGTCGGCGGACTCCTGATCGAACGGATCAGGGCCGCGTGCGCCGGCGTCCCCGCCGTACGGGAGGTGCGCGGCCGGGGCCTCATGGTCGGCATCGAGCTCACCGAACCCGGCACCGACCGCGCGAACCCGGAGGCGGCCGCCGCCGTCCTGGAGGCGGCCCGCGAGAACGGCCTGCTCATCGGCAAGGGCGGCGGGCACGACACCAGCACCCTGCGCATCGCCCCGCCCCTCTCCCTCACCGTCGCCGAGGCCGAGGAAGGCGCCGCCCTGCTGGAAGCGGCCCTCCGGACCCTGTAGCCCCCGCCGGCCGCCCCGCAGTTCCGACCCAGCGACAGGGAGAGTCCCGTGAGCACCCGTACCCTCATCCGGGGCGGTCTGGTCGTCACCGCCGCCGACGAGGTCCACGCCGACGTGCTGATCGAGGACGGCCGCGTGGCCGCCCTCGCGGCCCACGGCTCGGACGCGGCGGCCGGCTGGACCGCCGACCGGACCATCGACGCCACCGACCGCTACGTCATCCCGGGCGGCGTCGACGCCCACACCCACATGGAGCTGCCCTTCGGCGGCACCTTCGCCTCCGACACCTTCGAGACCGGCACCCGCGCCGCCGCCTGGGGCGGCACCACCACCATCGTCGACTTCGCCGTCCAGACCGTGGGCCACAGCCTGCGCGAGGGACTCGACGCCTGGTACGCCAAGGCCGACGGCGTCTGCGCGATCGACTACGCCTTCCACATGATCCTCTCCGACGTCAACGAGCACACGCTCAAGGAGATGGACAAGCTGGTCCAGGAGGGGATCTCCTCCTTCAAGCTCTTCATGGCCTACCCCGGCGTCTTCTACAGCGACGACGGCAAGATCCTGCGCGCCATGCAGCGCTCCGCCGAGAACGGCGGGCTGATCATGATGCACGCCGAGAACGGCATCGCGATCGACGTCCTCGTCGAGCAGGCCCTCGCCCGCGGCGAGACCGACCCCCGGTACCACGGCGAGGTCCGCAAGGCCCTCCTGGAGGCGGAGGCCACCCACCGCGCGATCCAGCTCGCCCGGGTGGCCGGCGCCCCGCTCTACGTCGTGCACGTGTCGGCCCAGGAGGCGGTGGCCGAGCTGGCCGCCGCCCGGGACAAGGGGCTCCCCGTCTTCGGCGAGACCTGCCCCCAGTACCTCTTCCTCTCCACCGACAACCTCGCGGAGCCGGGCTTCGAGGGCGCCAAGTACGTGTGCAGCACGCCCCTGAGGCCCAAGGAGCACCAGGCGGCGCTGTGGCGGGGCCTGCGGACGAACGACCTCCAGGTGGTCTCCACCGACCACTGCCCCTTCTGCTTCACCGGGCAGAAGGAGCTCGGCCGCGGCGACTTCTCCAAGATCCCCAACGGCCTTCCCGGGGTGGAGAACCGCATGGACCTCCTCCACCAGGCCGTCGTCGACGGGCGCATCTCCCGGCGCCGCTGGATCGAGATCGCCTGCGCCGCCCCGGCCCGGATGTTCGGCCTCTACCCGAAGAAGGGCACGCTCGCGCCGGGCGCCGACGCCGACGTCGTCATCTACGACCCGCACGCCACCCAGGTGCTTTCGGCCGAGACCCACCACATGAACGTCGACTACTCGGCGTACGAGGGGAGGACCGTCACCGGGCGGGTCGAGACGGTCCTCTCGCGCGGCGAGCCCGTCATCGACCAGCGCACGTACGTCGGCCGCGCCGGGCACGGGGCCTTCACCCCCCGCTCCACCTGTCAATACCTGAACTAGGAGACCCCGCCTTGGACTTCGGACTCGTCCTGCAGACCGACCCGCCCGCCTCGCAGGTCGTCGGGCTGATGCGCCGGGCGGAACGCAACGGCTTCCGCTACGGCTGGACCTTCGACTCCGCCGTGCTGTGGCAGGAACCCTTCGTCGTCTACAGCCGGATCCTGGAGCACACCACCAAGCTCCACGTCGGCCCCATGGTCACCAACCCGGGCACCCGCACCTGGGAGGTCACGGCCTCCACCTTCGCCACCCTCAACGACATGTACGGCAACCGGACCGTCTGCGGCATCGGCCGCGGCGACTCCGCCATGCGCGTCGCCGGACGCAGGCCGAACACCCTGGCCCGCCTGGGCGAGGCCATCGACGTCATCCGCGACCTGGCGGAGGGCCGCGAGGCCGAGGTCGACGGCAGCCCGGTCCGCATCCCCTGGATCAAGAACGGAAAGCTGCCGGTGTGGATGGCGGCGTACGGCCCCAAGGCCCTCGCCCTCGCCGGGCAGAAGGCCGACGGCTTCATCCTCCAGCTCGCCGACCCCTTCCTCACCGAGTGGATGGTCAAGGCCGTCCGGCAGGCCGCCACCGACGCGGGCCGCGACCCCGACGCCCTCACGATCTGCGTCGCCGCCCCCGCGTACGTCGGCGACGACCTCGCCCACGCCCGCGAGCAGTGCCGCTGGTTCGGCGGCATGGTCGGCAACCACGTCGCCGACCTGGTCGCCAAGTACGGCGAGCACTCGGACATGGTCCCGGAGGAGCTGACCGCGTACATCAAGAACCGGCACGGCTACGACTACAGCCACCACGGGCGCGCCGGAAACCCCTCCACCGACTTCGTCCCCGACGAGATCGTCGACCGCTTCTGCCTCCTCGGCCCCGCCGAGGCCCACGTCGAGAAGCTGCGACGGCTCCGGGACATGGGCGTGGACCAGTTCGCGGTGTACGCGATGCACGACGCCAAGGAGTCCACGATCGACGCGTACGGCTCCGAGGTCATCCCGGCGCTCGCTCCGTGACCCGCCCCCTCTCGGCGCCCGCCCCGTAACCCGCCCCTCCCGAACCCGCACGCCCCGCACGGCTCGTTCCGTCCCCCGCCGAACGAAGGGTTCCGCCGCCATGACCGCCACCACCCCCGCGGGAAGACCCGCCATAGCCGACGACCGTGTCGAGCTCGCGCCCGGCACGGTCCCGGCCGACCCCCGCTTCGTCAACGACGACCTGCTCCCCGTCCCCGTCGAACGGCGCCGCTGGACCACGTACAACTTCACCGCCCTCTGGGTCGGCATGGCCCACAACATCCCCTCCTGGATGCTCGCCTCCGGTCTCGTCGCCCTCGGCATGGACTGGAAGCAGGCCGTCCTCACCATCGCCCTGGCCAACGTGATCGTCCTGTTGCCGATGCTCCTCACCGGGCACGCCGGGCCGAAGTACGGCATCCCCTTCCCCGTCCTCGCCCGCGCCTCCTTCGGGCTGCGCGGCGCCAACCTCCCCGCGCTGATCCGCGCCGGGGTCGCCTGCGCCTGGTTCGGCATCCAGACCTGGATCGGCGGCCAGGGCGTCTTCATCCTGCTCGACAAGGTCTTCGGCGGCTGGTCGGAGGCGTCGCGGATCGGCGGCCAGCCCTGGACCCTCTGGCTCTGCTTCGTCCTCTTCTGGGCCCTCGAACTCGCCATCATCTACCGGGGCATGGAAGCCCTGCGCCGCTTCGAGAACTGGGCCGCGCCCTTCGTCATCGTCGGCGCGCTCGTCCTCCTCGTCTGGGTCTCCGTCAAGGCCGGCGGCCTCGGGCCGCTCCTCGACCAGCCCTCGAAGCTCGGCTGGGGCGCCGACTTCTGGCCCGTCTTCTTCCCGTCCCTGATGGGCATGATCGCCTTCTGGGCCACCCTCAGCCTCAACATCCCCGACTTCACCCGCTTCGGCGCGGGCCAGCGCGCCCAGGTGTGGGGCCAGACCCTCGGCCTGCCCACCACCATGACGCTCTTCGCGCTGCTCTCGGTGCTCGTCACCTCCGGCTCCCAGGCCGTGTACGGAGCGCCCGTCTGGGACCCGGTGGCGCTCGCGGCCAAGACCGACAACGTCTTCGGGCTGCTCTTCGCCCTGGTGACGGTCCTGGTCGCGACCCTGTCGGTGAACATCGCGGCGAACGTCGTCTCCCCGGCGTACGACCTGGCCAACCTCGCCCCGAAGCTGATCGACTTCCGCACGGGCGCGCTGATCACCGGGGTCGTCGGCGTGGTCATCATGCCGTGGAAGCTCACCGCCACCCCCGAGCTCTACATCTTCACCTGGCTCGGTCTGGTCGGCGGGCTCCTCGGCACGGTCGCCGGCATCCTCATCGCCGACTACTGGCTCGTCCGCCGCACCGTCCTCGACCTCGAAGGGCTCTACCGGGCCGACGGCCCCTACTGGTACCGGGGCGGCTGGAACCCGGTCGCCGTCCTCGCCTTCGCGGTCGGCGGGATCCTCGCCGTCGGCGGCTCCCACTCGGCCCCGGGCACGGGCCCGTTCCCCGAGGACGGCCTGATCCCCTTCCTCGAGCCGCTCGCCGACTACGGCTGGGCGGTGGGCCTCGCCGCCTCCCTGCTCCTGTACACCGCCCTCATGAGGCGCGGGACGGCAGCCCGGTCACCTGCCCGATCCAGGTGAGGTACGACCAGACGCGGGTGTTCACGGCGGGGGTGTCGGTGGCGCACCCCCGCCCGTAGGAGACCAGGCCGACCAGGTGGGGCTTCCGGGCCGCCGTGTGGACGAGGGGGCCGCCGGAGTCGTACCGGCAGGTGTCCCGGCCGGGGGCGTACGTGCAGAGCTGGGCGGACGTCACCCGGGACATGCCCCGGGTGACGCACGTCCGGTTGCTCATGGTGCCGAGTGTCACCGTCCGCAGGACGTCGGAGGCGGGTCCGCCGAACGAGGTGGCGCCCCAGCCGGGGGCCTCGACCTGCGTGTGGTCGAAGGTGCCGTGCGCGTACGCCGAGGGGAGGGCGACCGGGGCCACGTCCCGGCCGAACGCGACCGGTTCGGCCAGCCGGACGAGCGCGATGTCGTTCCGCTGGGTCTCCGGGTCGTACTCCGGGTGCGTCAGGAACCGGGCGGGGGAGGCGAGGATCGCGTTCGGGCTGTCGGCCCCGGTCGTCAGGTCGTGGTCGCCGAGGAGCACGCCCACCCGCGCCGTGCTGCCGTACGAGCCCGTCAGGCAGTGCGCGGCGGTCAGCACGTACCGGTCGCCGATCAGCGCCCCGCCGCACATCACCCGCCGCTCCCTCAGGTCCACGAGCCCCGCCATGAAGGGGTACTGGTGCGGCCGGGCCTCCTGGCCGCCGACGACCGCGTACGCCGGTGCGATCCCGAGCGGGCTCACGCCCATCACCGCGCCCGCGACCGCGGCCACGACCTTCCGCGCCCATTCCATGGAGAACTCCGAACCGTCGACACCGTCTTCTCCGGGCCACCGGCGTGCAAAGACGTTTCTTCCGAGCGTCCTCCACGCGCGCTTCCGGCCCGCGTCGGCATCAACGAACCGGACGGCCTCCGGTCACCCGGGCGCGGCGACCGGACTGGAGCTCGGGGGCCGCCGCGCGGGAGCCGTACCGGTTGTCGGAGCCCCGTGCTTAGCTGGACACATGATCGAAGACTTCCTTGAGCACGTCCTCGCCGGCGGTACGACCGAGGTGGAGGAGGCGGTCCGCAAGGCCGCCGCCGCCGAGATCATGCCCCGCTTCCGGCAGCTCGCCGCCCACGAGATCGTCGAGAAGAACGGCCCGCACGACCTGGTCACCGTCGCCGACCGGTCCGCCGAGGCCCACCTCACCGCCTCCCTCACGGCGCTGCTCCCCGGCTCCGTGGTCGTCGGCGAGGAGGCCGTCCACGCCGATCCGGCGGTCTACGACGCGCTGCGCGGCGACACGCCCGTGTGGATCGTCGACCCCGTCGACGGCACCCGCCAGTTCGTCCACGGCGACCCCGCCTTCTGCACCCTCGTCGCCCTCGCCCGGCACGGCGAGGTCCTCGCCTCCTGGACGTACGCGCCCGCCCTGGAGGAGATGGCCGTCGCGGTGCGCGGCCGCGGCGCCACGCTGAACGGGGAGCCGCTGCGCTCCGGCTCGCCCGCGCCCGGCGAGGTCCTGGAGGTCGCCTCCTCGCACCCCGACTACACCACCCCGGAGCAGAAGCGCGCCCTGCTCGGCCTGGACACCGACGGCGTCCGCCCCCGCCCCTGCGGCTCCGCCGGACTCGAATACCTCGCCGTCGCGCGCGGCGTGCTCTCCGGGGTCGCCTTCTCCTGGGAGTACGCCTGGGACCACGCGGCCGGACTCCTCCTGGTCGCCGAGGCGGGCGGCGCGGACACCACGCTCGCCGGGGAGCCCTTCCGCGTCACCGGCGGCAACGCGCTGCCGTTCACCGCGGCCCGGGACGCGGCGACCGCCGAGCGGATACGGACCCTCCTCGGGGGGCGGTGAGACCGCCGCACCCCTCCGCCTATCCTGAGAACCCGGCCACCGGCTGACGAAGGAGCCCGCAGGTGACGAACAGGACGCCGATGCTCGACGCCGTCGTCGTGGGGGCGGGGCCCAACGGACTGACCGCCGCCGTCGAACTGGCCCGCCGCGGCCTCTCCGTCGCCGTCTTCGAGGCGAGGTCCACCGTCGGCGGCGGCGCCAGGACCGAGGAGCTCACCCTCCCCGGCTTCCGGCACGACCCCTGCTCCGCCGTCCACCCCCTCGGCGCCGGCTCGCCCGTCTTCAAGACGATGCCGCTCGACCGGTACGGCCTGGAGTGGCTGCATCCCGAACTGCCCATGGCCCACCCCTGGGACGACGGCACCGCCGCCGTCCTCGCCCGCTCCGTCGCCGAGACCGCCGCCTCCTTCGGACCGCGCGACGCCGGGGCGTACCGCAGGCTCGTCGCCCCCTTCCGCGGCAGGTGGGACACCCTGGCGGCCGACTTCATGCAACTGCCGCTCACCGCGCTGCCCCGCGACCCGGTCACCCTCGCCCGCTTCGGCCTCGCCGGGCTGCCGCCCTCCACCTGGCTGATGCGCCGCTTCCGGGACGAGAAGGCCCGCGCGCTCTTCGCCGGACTCGTCGGCCACGTCATCGCCCCGCTCGACGGCTTCGCCACCGGCGCCGTCGGCCTCGTCTTCGCGCTCGCCGCCCACGCCGGCGGCTGGCCACTGCCCCGGGGCGGCTCGCAGTCCATCTCCGACGCCCTCACCGCCTACCTGAAGGACCTCGGCGGCGCCGTCCACACCGACTTCGAGGTCAAGCGCCTCGACGACCTGCCGCCGGCCCGCGCCTACGTCTTCGACACCTCGCCCACCGCCCTCGCCCGGATCGCCGGCTTCGGCGGCCACTACGACCACTACAGGTACGGCGCCGCCGCCTTCAAGGTCGACTACGCACTCGACGGACCCGTGCCGTGGACCGCCGAGGAGCCCCGGCGCGCCGGCACCGTCCAGATCGGCCCCACCGCCGGCGAGATCGGCACCGCCCTGAACCAGGCCTCCTCCGGCACCGCCCCCGACGCCCCCTTCCTCATCACCGCCCAGCCCAGCCTCGTCGACCCCTCCCGCGCCCCCGAGGGCAAGCACGTCTTCTGGGCCTACGGCCACGTGCCCAACGGCTGGCGCGGCGACCTCACCGAGGCGATCGAGCGCCAGATCGAGCGCTTCGCCCCCGGCTTCCGCGACCGCATCCTGGCCCGCGCCACCGCGGGACCGCCCGAACTCGCCGCGCACAACGCCAACTACGTCGGCGGCGACATCGCCTGCGGCGCCGCCCGCGGCCTCCAGCTCCTGCTGCGCCCCACCCTGTCGCTCCGCCCCTACGACACACCGCACCCCGCGGTCTTCCTCTGCTCCTCCGCCACCCCGCCCGGCCCCGGCGTGCACGGCATGTCCGGGCACAACGCGGCGAAGGCGGTCTGGCGGCGGCTGCGCGCCTCCGCCCGCGAAAATTAGACTGGCTCCCATGGCCAAGTACTTCGACGTGCACCCCGACAACCCGCAGCCGCGCACCATCTCCACGGTGGCCGACAGCATCCGGAACGGGGCGCTCGTCGCGTACCCGACCGACTCCTGCTACGCGCTCGGCACCCGCATGGGCAGCCGCGACGGCATCAGCCGCATCCGGACGATCCGCGACCTCGACGACCGCCACCACTTCACCCTGATGTGCCGGGACTTCGCCCAGCTCGGGCAGCTCGTGCACATCGACAACGACGTCTTCCGCGCCGTCAAGGCGGCCACCCCCGGCCCGTACACCTTCATCCTGCCCGCCACCAAGGAGGTGCCGCGCCAGCTCCTCCACCCCAAGAAGAAGACGGTCGGCGTCCGCATCCCCGACCACGTCGCCACCCAGGCCCTCCTCGCCGAACTCGGCGAGCCGCTGCTCTCCAGCACCCTCCTCCTGCCCGACGAGGAGGAGCCGCTGACCCAGGGCTGGGAGATCAAGGAGCGGCTCGACCACCAGGTCGACGCGGTCCTCGACTCCGGCGACTGCGGCACCGAGCCCACCACCGTCGTCGACTTCTCCAGCGGCGAGCCCGAGATCGTCCGCCGGGGAGCGGGGGACACCACCCGCTTCGAGTAGAGGCCCCCGGGGCCCGGGGCCGGACGGCCATGTCGTTTTTCCGCCAGCCCCGGCGCCGTCCGCCCCCGATCATGGAGGCATGCACACCGACACCGAGCGCTGCGTGCGGGCCGTCCGGTCGAAGGACGCCCGTTTCGACGGCGTGTTCTTCACCGCCGTCCGCACCACCCGGATCTACTGCCGGCCGAGCTGCCCGGTCGTCCCGCCCAAGCCCGAGAACATGGAGTTCCACCCCAGCGCCGCCTCCTGCCAGCGCGCCGGCTTCCGGGCCTGCAAGCGGTGCCGGCCCGACACCAGCCCCGGCTCTCCCCAGTGGAACGTCCGGGCCGACGCCGTCGCCCGCGCGATGCGGCTCATCCAGGACGGCGTCGTCGACCGGGAGGGCGTCCCGGGGCTCGCCCGGCGGCTCGGCTGGTCCACCCGCCAGATCGAGCGCCAGCTCCTCGCCGAACTCGGCGCCGGACCCCTCGCCCTGGCCCGCGCCCAGCGCGCCCAGACCGCCCGGGTCCTCATCGAGACGACCCCCATGCCCCTGGGCGAGGTCGCCTTCGCCGCCGGGTTCTCCTCCATCCGCACCTTCAACGACACCGTCCGCGAGGTCTTCGCCCTCACCCCCGGCGAGCTGCGCGCCCGCGCCGCCCGCCCGGCCGGACGGCGGGCCCCCGCCTCCGGCGCCCTCACCCTCCGGCTGCCGTTCCGCACCCCCCTCGAACCCTCCAACCTCTTCGGCCACCTCGCCGCCACCACCGTCCCCGGCGTCGAGGAGTGGCGGGACGGCGCCTACCGCCGCACCCTGAACCTCCCGTACGGGCACGGCGTCGTCGCCCTCGCCCCCCGCGCCGACCACATCGCCTGCCGGCTCTCCCTCACCGACCCGCGCGACCTCACCCACGCGATCAGCCGCTGCCGCCGGCTCCTCGACCTCGACGCCGACCCCGTCGCCGTCGACGAGCGGCTGCGCGCCGACCCGCTGCTCGCCCCGCTCGTCGACGCCGCCCCCGGCCGCCGGGTGCCCGGCTCCGTCGACCCCGCCGAGTTCGCCGTACGGGCCGTCCTCGGCCAGCAGGTCTCCACCGCCGCCGCCCGCACCCACGCCGCCCGGCTCGTCGCCGCCCACGGCACCCCGGTCGACGACCCCGAGGGCGGCCTCACCCACCTCTTCCCGGAGCCCGGGGCGCTCGCCGCCCTCGACCCCGAGACCCTGGCCCTGCCCCGCAGCCGCCGCACCACCCTGCTCACCCTGGTCCGGGCCCTCGCCGACGGCACCCTCCCCCTCGGCCCCGCCGACGACCGCGAGGAGGCCCGCGCCCGGCTGCTCGCCCTGCCCGGCTTCGGCCCCTGGACCACCGAGATCATCGCCATGCGGGCCCTCGGCGACCCCGACGCCTTCCTCCCCGGCGACCTCGGCGTCCGCCGCGCCGCCGAGGGCCTCGGCCTGCCCGGCACCCCGGCCGCGCTGACCGCCCGCGCCGCGCACTGGCGCCCCTGGCGCGCCTACGCCGTCCAGTACCTCTGGGCGACCGACTCCCACCCGATCAACCACCTGCCCTCCTGAGGAGGTCACCCCGTGCCCACCGTCCAGCACACCGTCGTCGACAGCCCCTACGAGCCGCTGACGCTCGTCGCCGTCGACGGCGTCCTCAGCCGCGTCCACATGACCGGCCAGCGCCACCGCCCGCCCGAGGAGACCTTCGGCGCACCCGACCCGCGCCCCTTCGGCGAGGCGGTCCGCCAGCTCGACGCCTACTTCGCCGGCGAACTCACCGCGTTCGACCTGCCGCTCCACCTGGTCGGCACCCCGTTCCAGCTCCGCGTCTGGGAGCGGCTGAACCTCATCCCGTACGGGGAGACCCGGACGTACGGCGAACTCGCCGAGGAGCTGGGGAACCCCGGCGCCTCCCGCGCCGTCGGCCTCGCCAACGGCAAGAACCCCGTCAGCATCATCGTCCCCTGCCACCGGGTGGTCGGCGTCGGCGGCCTCACCGGCTACGGCGGCGGCCTCGACCGCAAGCAGCGGCTCCTGGCCTTCGAGTCGGGCGCGAAGGAGCCCGACGCCCTCTTCTGAGCCCGCCGCCCCGTCCCGTACGAGCCCGCCGCCCTTTCCCGTCCGAACCCGACACCCTTCCCCCGCCGGGGTGTTAGGTTCCCGGCATGGCCAAGGTGAACATCGCGCTCGACGCCGAACTCGTCGTGGAAGTCATGGTCCTGGCGGGCGTCAACAACCCGCAGGACGCCGTCGAGGCGGTCGTCCGCGACTACATCGCCCGCGGTCACCGCACCGAGGCCCGGGTCGCCGGCCGCGACGAACCGGTCCGCACCGGGGAGATCGTCCCGCCGGAACCGCAGCAGGGCTGAGACCACCGGCCCCGGAGGGGACCCGGGACCTCAGCCCTCCCGGTCCGGGGGCTCCGCGTCGCCGCGGGCCCGCGCCGCGCGCCGCAGCCGGGGGTGGCGGTCGCCGCCCCGCTCGGTCATCGCCTCGCCGACCATGGACCGCACCGCGTCCCGCAGACCGTGCAGGGCGTGGTGCCGGGCCGGGCCCGCCCCCGGGTCCTCCCGCAGCTCCTTCACGAGCGCCCAGCAGAGCACCAGCATCACCACCACGAACGGCAGCGCCACCAGGATCGTCGCCGTCTGCAACGAGTCCAGGCCGCCCGCCACCAGCAGCACCGCCGCCACGGCGGCCATCAGGACGCCCCAGGTCACCACCAGCCAGGTCGGCGGATGGAGCGAGCCGCGGCTCGTCAGCGAACCCATCACGAGCGAGGCCGAGTCGGCGCTGGTGATGAAGTACATCATCACCAGGAGCATCGCCACGACCGAGGTGACCGTGCCCAGCGGCAGCGCCTCCAGCATCGCGAACAGCGAGGCCTCCGCCCCGTCCTCCACCGCCGACGCCAGGTCCGCCGCGCCCGTCGACTCCAGCCGGATCGCCGTCCCGCCCATCACGCAGAACCACACCACCGTCGCCCCCGACGGCACGAGCAGCACCCCCACCAGGAACTCCCGGACCGTCCGGCCCCGCGAGATCCGGGCGATGAACGTGCCGACGAACGGCGCCCAGGACAGCCACCACGCCCAGTAGAAGATCGTCCACGCCCCCAGCCAGTCGCGGTCGGTGAACGCACCGGTCCGGCTCGCCATCGGCAGCAGCTCGTGCAGGTAGCCGCCGACGGAGGCCGGGATCGTGTCCAGGACGTAGACGGTCGGCCCGAGCAGGAACACGAAGAGCATCAGACCGGCCGCGAGGACCACGTTCAGGGTGGAGAGCCACTTCACGCCCTTGTGGAGGCCCGAGAAGGCCGACAGGACGAAGGCCGCCGACAGCGACACGATGATGATCAGCTGCACGCGCGTCGTGTTCTCCACGCCCGCCGTCAGGTTCAGCCCCTCGGCCACCTGGAGGGTGCCGAGCCCCAGGCTCGTCGCCGTGCCGAACACGGTCGCGAACACCGCGAGCAGGTCGATCGCCCGGCCCGGCCAGGAGTCCGCCCGCCGCGCCCCCATCAGCGGCACGAAGGCGGAGCTCAGCCGGTTCCCCCGGCCCTTGCGGAAGCCCGCGTACGCCAGGGCGAGCCCCGCGACGCCGTAGATCGCCCAGGGGGTCAGCGTCCAGTGGAAGAACGAGTACTCCATGGCGGTGAGGGCCGCCGCGCCCGTCCCCGCCGGCGCCCCGCTCGCCGGCGGCGGGTCCAGGAAGTGCTGGAGCGGCTCCCCGACCCCGTAGAACATCAGGCCGATGCCCATGCCGGCGCTGAACATCATCGCGATCCACGCCAGGGTCGTGAACTCGGGCTCGTCGTCGTCCCGGCCCAGCCTGATCCGGCCGAACCGGCTCAGCGCGAGGACCACGCACAGGACCAGGAAGACGTCCGCCGCGACCACGAACAGCCAGGCGAAGTTGGCGAGGACCCACTCCAGGGTCGTGGACGAGGCGCTGTCGAAGGAGTCCTCGCCGAGGGCCGCCCAGGCCACGGCCGCGACGACGGCCGCGGCCCCGATCCCGATGACCCTGCCGTCGGGCGCGTACCGCCCGTCCGGATCCGCCGGGGCCCGCTCGCTCGGTTCCGTGCTCATGCGACCCCACTATGGTGCGGAATATCCGCACATCAGGGGGTGGCACGCCGTCCGGGGCTCCGGATAGGGTCGGCGGCGGCGCGACTGCACGTTCGAAAGCAAGGGATGCAAGGTGACGGACGGAGCAGCAACGGTCGCTCGCGTGCTCGTGGCGGCCGACAAGTTCAAGGGTTCGCTCACGGCCGTGGAGGTCGCCGAGCGGGTCACGGCAGGCCTGCGACGGGTCGTCCCGGACCTGGAGGTGGAGACGCTGCCCGTCGCGGACGGCGGCGACGGCACCGTCGCGGCGGCCGTCGCGGCCGGGTTCGAGCGCCACGAGGTGACGGTGACGGGGCCGATCGGCGAACCGGTCACCGCCGCGTTCGCGCTGCGCGGCACCACCGCGGTCGTCGAGATGGCGGAGGCCTCCGGCCTCCAGCTCCTCCCGGACGGCGTGTTCGCCCCGCTCACCGCGACCACCCACGGCTCCGGAGAACTGCTCCGCGCGGCCCTGGACGCCGGCGCGGCCACCGTCGTCTTCGGCGTCGGCGGCAGCGCCACCACCGACGGCGGCGCCGGCATGCTCGCCGCGCTCGGCGCCCGCTTCCTCGACGCGGACGGCGAGCCCGTCGGCCCCGGCGGAGCGGCCCTCGCCGACCTGGCCACGGCCGACCTCACCGGCCTCGACCCCCGCTTCGCCGAGGTCGACCTGATCCTCGCGAGCGACGTCGACAACCCGCTCACCGGCCCCAAGGGCGCCCCCGCCGTCTACGGCCCGCAGAAGGGCGCGACCCCGGACGACGTCCGGACCCTCGACGCGGCCCTCGCCCACTTCGCCACCGTCCTGGAGAAGGCGATCGGCCCCAAGGCGGCCGAGGCCGCGCTCGCGCCCGGCGCGGGCGGCGCCGGCGGCATCGGCTACGGCGCCCTCATCCTCGGCGCGAGCTTCCGCCCCGGCATCGAGCTGATGCTGGAGGTCCTCGGCTTCGCCCCCGCCCTGGAGCGCGCCACCCTCGTCGTCACCGGCGAGGGCTCCCTCGACGAGCAGACCCTCCACGGCAAGGCCCCGGCGGGCGTCGCCGCCGCGGCCCGCGCGGCCGGCAAGGAGGTCGTCGCGGTCTGCGGCCGCCTCGCCCTCCCCGCCGAGGCCCTCGGCGGGGCCGGCATCCGCCGCGCCTACCCCCTCGCCGACCTGGAGCCGGACCCCGCGAAGTCCATGGCGAACGCGGGCCCCCTCCTGGAGGAGGCGGCCGCGAACATCGCCCGCGACTTCCTGACGTAGCCTCCCCCAGGGGTACGGGGACGGGGCCCGGTCACCCCGGCCCCGTCAGCCGGAACGCGTCGAGCGCCAGCGTCATCTCCGTGAGGTCCCGCGGCCGGGAGAGCGACCGCGACGTCAGCTGTTCGAGCCGCCGCAGCCGGTTGAAGACCGTGTTGCGGTGGCAGTACAGGCGCCCGGCCGCCCGCCCCGCCGACCCCTCGCACTCCAGCCACGCGTCCAGCGTCTCCAGGAGCACCGCCCGGTCCGCCGGATCCAGCTCCAGGAGACCGCCCAGGACGTCCGAGACCAGCAGGCTCGCCATCTCCGGCTGGCCCACCACCAGCGCCCCCGTCATCCGCCGGTCGAGCCGCACGATCCGCCGGCTGCCCGGCGGACACGTGCGCAGCGCCAGCTCCGCGAGGCGGCGCGCCCGGCCCAGCTCGGTCAGGCCCACCACCACCGGACTGATCCCGCCCGGCCCCGGGCACCGCCCGTCCAGCAGCTCCGACAGCGCGTCCAGACCGGTGTCACCGGCGAGCGCCACCACCCCCAGCTCGCAGTCCGCGCCCATCCGCCACAGGAACCGCACCCCCTCGCCCTGCACCTGCCGGTGGAACGGCTCCCGCTCCTCCCGCCGGTCGTAGCGCAGCACCACCACCGCGTACCGCCCCTGCTCCGGCAGGTCCAGGCCCGCCGCCGCCCGCGCCACCAGCTCGGGCGAGCGCTGCCCCTGGAGCAGCGCGTCCAGGAGCGCCTGCAACTGCTCGTCCGTACGGCTGCGCAGCTCCAGCTCCGTCTCCCGGTACGCCTCCGACGCCGTGTCCGCCTGCGCGTCCACCGCCGACCACACCGTCGTCGCCGACTGCATCAGGGCCGCGAGCCGCGCCGCGTCCGACCCCGCGCCCTCGATCAGCGCGTCCCACACCAGGTGCCCGGCGTGCCGGTAGGCGTGCACGACCAGTTCGAGCGGCATGCCCTGCGCCGCCCGCCGCCGGCCCATCCCGTCGGCGTGCTCCAGGTCCCGCCGGGGCGAGTTCCGGGGCGCCGAGATCATCTCGATCCCGATCCGCATCGCCTCGTGGGCCTCCTGCCAGTGCTGGTCGTACGGCAGGATCCGCCCGTAGGCGGGCTCGTACGCGTGGAGCTCCCTCAGGTGCTCGTCCACCAGCTCCGGCACCCGCTCCAGAAGTTCCGTGCACGCCCGTGCGAGCACCTTCCAGTCGTCACCGGTCCGCCTTCTGCGCCGTCCCATGCCGGGAGGATCTCCCGTCCCGGCCCCCTTCGCACACCCCCTGACGCGCACCGTTGTGCGCGTGCACAGCCCGCCGCCGCGCCCGCTGGTCACCGGCAGCGATTCGGCCACCGGGCGTGGACGCGCGGTCCGGTGCGGTGCTGGGGTGAGCGCCACCGAACGGCCGGGCCGACGTGGGCGGCCCGGGAAAGGGGAGCCATGGGAGGTACCGCACCCGCCCTGGAGGTCACGGACCTGACGGCGGGATACGGACCGGTGCGCGCGCTGCGGCGGGTGTCGCTGACCGTGCCCGCGGGCGCCGTCGTCACCGTCCTGGGCGGCAACGGAGCCGGCAAGTCCACCCTGCTGCGGGCCGTCTCGCGCACCCTGCGGTTCCACGGCGGCGCCGTGGTCTCCGGCACGGTGAGCCGCGACGGCCGGCCGCTCGACGGGCTGCCGCCCGACCGGGTCGTCGCCGCCGGCGTCTCCCAGGTGCCCGAGGGCCGCCAGGTCTTCGCCCGGATGACGGTCGAGGACAACCTGCGGGCCGGCGCGCTCGGCCGGCGCGGCGGCCGGGCCTCCAGGGCCGCCGCCCTCCGCCGGGTCCACGAGCTCTTCCCGGTCCTCGCCGAGCGCGCCCGCCAGCCGGCCGGGCTGCTCTCCGGCGGCGAACAGCAGATGCTCGCCGTCGGCCGCGCCCTGATGGCCGCGCCGGGCCTGCTCCTCCTGGACGAGCCCTCCCTCGGCCTCGCCCCGCTGATGGCGGCCCGGATCGCGGACGCCGTCCGCGAGATCAACGCCCAGGGCACGGCGGTGCTCCTCGTCGAGCAGAACGCGGCGCTCGCGCTGCGGCTCGCCTCCCGCGCGTACGTCCTGGAGGTCGGCGAGGTCACCCTCTCGGGACCCGCCGCCGAACTCGCCGCCTCCGACGAGGTGCGCCGCCGCTACCTGGGCGTGGTCGACGAGGACGCCGCCGCCGACGCGGCCCGCGCCGCCGCCGCCCACCCGGTCCTGACCCGCTGGGAGGAGACCCGATGACACCGCAGCCCCCACCGGCGGGATCCGCGCATGCCTCCGACCCCGGCGTCCCCGCCCTCCACGTCCGCGACCTGACCGTCCGCTTCGCCGGGCTCACCGCCCTCGACGCCGTCGGCTTCACCGTCCGGCCCGGCACCGTCCACGCCCTCATCGGCCCCAACGGCGCCGGCAAGTCCACCTGCTTCAACGTCCTCTCCGGCGTCTACCGCGCCACCTCCGGCTCCGTACGCCTCGGGGAGCGCGAACTGACCGGCCTGCCCCCGCACCGGATCGCGGACCTCGGCGTCGGCCGGATCTTCCAGAACCTGGCCCTGCCGCCCCGCGCCACCGTCGAGGACAGCCTGATGCTCGGCCGCCACCGGCTCACCCGCACCGGCTTCCTCGCCGCCGGGCTCCGGCTGCCCTCCGCCGCCCGCGAGGAGGCCCGGCACCGGGCCAGGGTCCGGGAGATCGCGGCCTTCGTCGGCCTGGAGGGGCAGCTCGCCAGGCCCGCGGGCTCCCTCCCGTACGGACAGCAGAAGCTCGCCGAACTCGCCCGCGCCCTCTGCACGGAGCCCCGGCTCCTGCTCCTCGACGAGCCCGTCGCCGGCATGACCGCCGACGAGCGCCGCCGCACCGCCTCGGTCATCGCCGGGGTCCGCGACGGCCTCGGCATCTCGGTCCTCCTCGTCGAGCACGACATGGGCCTGGTGATGCGGCTCGCCGACTCCGTCACCGTCCTCGACTTCGGCCGCCGGATCGCCGACGGGGCACCCGCCGACGTGCAGAACGACCCGGCGGTCGTCCGCGCCTACCTCGGAGAGGAGTCCGCCGCGTGAGCACCTTCGCGGAGTTCCTGATCAACGGCGTCTCCCTGGGCTCGATCTACGCCCTCATCGCCCTCGGCTTCGTCGTCATCTTCCGCGCCACGGAGGTCGTCAACTTCGCCCACGCCTCGCTCCTCCTGGCCGGCGGCTACGTCACCGCCGTCCTCCACGACGACATCGGCTTCTGGCCCGCCCTGCTCGCCGGCGTCGCGGGCGCGGCGGTGGTCGGCGCGGCCGTCGAGTTCCTCGTCATGCGCCGCCACCGGGGCTCCGACCACAGCGTCCTCGCCATCGTCACCATCGGCGTCGACATCCTGCTCGCCACCGAGCTGACCCGCCGGATCGGCACCGACATCCTCGCCCTCGGCGACCCCTGGGGCGACGCCGTCGTCACCGTCGGACCGGTCACGATCGCCCAGACCCGGATCGCCGCCCTCCTCGCGGCGGCCCTCCTCATCACCGCCTTCCTGCTCGCCTTCCGGTACACCTCCTGGGGCGTCGCCATGCGGGCCGCCGCCGAGAAGCAGGAGACCGCCGCGCTCATGGGCATCCGGCTCGGGCGGGTCTCGCTCGGCGCCTGGGCGGTCGCCGGCGGCCTCGCCGCCGTCGCCGCGCTCTTCCTCACCGTCTTCCCCACCCCAGGCCTGGAACGGGCCACCTCGCTCGCCGCCCTCAAGGCCTTCCCGGCCGCGATCCTCGGCGGCCTCGACTCCACCACGGGCGCCCTGGTCGGCGGCCTCCTCGTCGGCGTCACCGAGTCCCTCGCCACCGGCTACCAGGGCGACCTGGCGTTCCTCGGCCGGGGGATCGGCGACCTCGCCCCGTACCTCGTCATGGTCGTGGTGCTCCTGATCCGCCCGGCCGGCCTCTTCGGCACGAAGGAACCCGCCCGTGTCTGAGCCCCCTGCCCGCCCGGCGGCCCCTCCGCACGCCGCCGCCCGTCCGGCGGCCCGAGGCATCCGGTCCGCGTCCACGGCCCCCGCCCGCCCCGGAGGCCCGAAGGAGCCCGCCCGTGTCTGAGACCCTCGCCCGCCCCGGCCTCCGGGTCCGGCCCGCCGTGTACGGAGGGGCCGCCGCCGGGCTCGTCCTGCTCGCCCTGCCCTTCTACCTGGACCGCTTCTGGCTCCAGGCCGGTCTGTTCGCCATGGCCGCCGCCCTCGGCGCCCTCGGGATCAACCTGCTGACCGGCGCCACCGGCCAGCTCTCCATGGGACACGCCTTCTTCCTCGCCGTCGGCGCCTACGGCTACTGCGCCTTCGCCGGGGACGGCACCGACGGCCTCGCCGGACTCGGCCTGCCCGGCTGGCTCGCCGCCGTCCTCGCGGTCGCCCTCGCGGGCCTGGCCGGCGGGGTGTTCAGCCCCATCGCGGGACGGCTGCACGGCGCGTACCTCGGCATCGCCACCCTCGCGCTGATCTTCATCGGCCAGCACGTCCTCTTCAACGCCCACGACCTCACCGGCGGCTACAACGGCCGCGCCGTCCCGCCGCTCTCCCTCTTCGGCCTCACCTTCGACGACACCGAACTGCTCGTCGCCCAGGTCCCCTTCGGCGCCGTCGAGAAGCTCTGGTACCTCGGCCTCGCGCTGCTCCTCGGCGGGGTCCTCTTCGCCCGGGGAGTCCTCCGGGGCCGCCCCGGGCGCGCGATGAACGCCATCCGGGACCACCGGATCGCCGCCGGCGTCATGGGCATCCCCGTGGCCCGCCACCGCGCCGCCGTCTTCGTCCTGTCCTCCGTGTACGCCGGTCTGGCCGGCGTCCTGCTCGCCCTGGTCTTCCAGCGGACCGTCCCGGAGTACTTCGGGATGGCGCTCTCCCTGGAGTACCTGGCCATGATCGTCATCGGCGGCCTCGGCTCGGTCGCCGGAGCGGTCGCCGGAGGCGTCTTCGTCTCCCTCCTGCCCCAGCTCCTCACCCGCTACAGCGACGCCCTGCCCCTGGTCTCCGCCCCGGGGACGGGCGGGATCGCACCGGGGGAGGCCGCCCGCTACCTGTACGGCGCCGCCGTCGTCGCGGTGGTGCTGTTCCTGCCCGGCGGCCTGGCCCGCCTCGCCGCCCGGACGCCCGAGCCGCCCGGGACACCAGAGCCACCCACGACCCCCACGTCCACCGAACCCTCAGGGGAGACACGATGAACCACAGACGACAGGCCGTGCGGGGCCTGGCCGCCGCGCTCGCCGCCCTGGTCGCCCTCACCGCCGCCGGATGCAGCTCCAAGGCGAAGACCGGCGACGGCGAGCAGACCGGCGCGGGCGGGGTGAGGACCGGCGAGGGCGTCACCGACAAGACGATCGCGCTCGGCGCGCTCACCGACATGACCGGCGTGTACGCCACCCTCGGCAAGAGCGTCACCCAGGCCCAGCAGCTCTACGTGAAGCAGGTCAACGCCGCCGGCGGGATCTGCGGCCGGCAGCTGGAGCTCACGGTCCGCGACCACGGCTACGACCCGCAGAAGGCGCTCGCCGCCTACACCGAGCTGGAGCCCAAGGTCGTCGGCTACGCCCAGTTCATCGGCTCCCCGTTCGTCGCCGCCGTCAAGCAGCGCGTCGACGCCCAGGACAAGGGCCTCGTCCTGCCGCAGGCCTGGTCGGCCTCGCTGCTCGGCTCGCCGTACATCCGCGTCCTGGGCTCCACGTACGACGTCGAGACGATCAACGCCGTCGACTTCCTCCTCACCGAGAAGGGCCTCAAGGCCGGGGACAAGATCGGCCACGTCTACTTCGAGGGCGACTACGGCGAGAACGCCCTCAAGGGCTCGAAGCACGCGGCCGGGAAGGCCGGCCTGACCGTCGTCGAGCAGAAGATCAAGCCCACCGACAACGACATGTCCGCGCAGGTCGCCGCGCTCAAGCAGGCCGGGGTCAAGGCCGTCGTCATCAGCGCGGGACCCCGCCAGGCCGCCTCCCTCGTCGGCGTCGCCGCCGCCACCGGCCTCAGGGTCCCGGTCGTCGGCAACAACTCGGCCTTCGCCCCGCAGCTCCTCGGCACCCAGGCCGGACCCGCCCTGGAGAAGATGTACTGGTTCGCCTCCCCGAGCCTCCCCGTCGGCGCGGACACCCCGGTCGCGAAGAAGCTCGTGGCGGACTACCGGGCGGCCTACCCGGGCGAGGCCCTCGACAACGGCATCGTCGCCGGCTGGACCGCCGCGAGCGTCTTCGGCGAGGCCCTGAAGAAGGCCTGCGCCGCCAAGGACCTCACCCGCGAGGGCGTCGGGAAGGCGCTGCTCACCCTGACCGCCCACGACGCCGGCTTCGGCATGACCCACGACCTCGGCGACCCGAAGGCCCCGTCGTCCCGCGAGTCCGTCATCGTCCAGCCGGACAAGTCCGTCCCCGGCGGCATGCGCACGGTCCGGCAGCCCTTCGTCTCGGACACGGCGAAGAGCTACACCCCCTAGGGGCCCGGCGGAGCGCACGGGCCCGGGGCGTTCACCACGCCCCGGGCCCACGGCGCCCGCGACCGGTACGCGCGCGGGCGCCGGCCCGGAAACCCCCCGGGAAGATCGTCACCTCCCGGAAACACACCGATGTGAAGCTCGGGCGCATGAAGCCGTACATCGCTCCACTCATCGAGGAGAACCGCTCCCACCCGCACCTCGCCGGCCTGCTGGGCGCCTACCACCTGGCCAACCAGGCGGAGAAGGGGACGCCCGTGGCGACGGTCGCCGAGCTCCCGGCCGTATACCGCGGGGAGGCCGAGGACCCGGCCGCCGCGTTCGCCGCCGACACGGTCCTGCTCGCCACTCCGCCCGGCGGGGAGCACCCGGCCGGCTGCGTCGTCCTGAAGGCCCCCCGCGCCGGGCGCGCGCCCGAGGTCAAGCGGCTCTGGGTCGCGCCCGCGGCCCGCCGGAAGGGCCTCGCGAGGGCCCTCGTGGCCGAGGCCCTGCGCCGCGCCGCCGCCCTCGGAGCGCCCGCCGTGCGCCTCACGGTCTGGAACTGGCGGCAGGAGCCGCTGGCCCTCTACCGGAGCATGGGCTTCGCGACCGTCCCCTCCTGGGACGCCCGCCCCGACCTCCTCTGCCTGGAGAGGCCGCTCGCGCCGGACCGCGTCGAGCTCCTCACCCCCGACGCCGTACGCGCCCACGCCGCGGACGGCCTCGCCGCACTCCTCGTGGACGCCGTGGACGGCGGCGCCTCCGTCGGCTTCCCGGCGCCCCTGGACGCCGCCGAGGCGGCCTCCTGGTGGCTCCGGGCCGCCGGGGATGCCGAGGAGGGCGTACGGGACGTCTGGGCGGCCCTGGACGGCGCGGGGCGCCCGGTGGGGGCCGTCACCCTCGTCCGCGCCGGCGCCGCCAACGGCCGGCACCGGGGCGAGATCGCCCGGCTCCTGGTCCACCGCTCCGCCCGGGGCCGGGGACTCGGGCGGCGGCTGCTCGCCGCGGCCGAGGCGCACGCCGCCGCCACCGGCCTGACCCTGCTCGTCCTGGACACCCAGACCGGCAGCCCGGCCGAGCGCCTCTACCGGGGCGGGGGCTGGACCGCCGCCGGGACGATCCCGGACTACGCCGCCGACCCGGCCGGGGTCCTCCGCGCGACCACGCTGTACTACAAGCGGCTCGGATGAGCCCCGGCCCGGGGCACGCGACAGGACCCCGGGCACGCGAAAGGGCCCCGGGAGGCTGTTCGCCTCCCGGGGCCCTCTCGTACGCCGTCCGCCGCCTACGGCAGCTGGGCCGCCCGCGCCTCCCGGCTCTCGCGCCGGTTGCCGCGGAAGGTGTTCACCCGGCGGGCCGTCGCGAAGAGCGGGATCACCGCGCCCATCACGACCTGGAGCGCGCAGCCGGTCTGGAGCAGGAACTGCCCGCCCGGGGCGTCGAACGCCCAGGCCGCCAGCATGCCCATCGCGCCGACGATCCAGCTGAGCATCGCCACCGCGAGCACGCCGCGCGGCTTCGGGTACTCGACCCGGCTCACCATCAGCCAGGCCACCCCGATGATCGCGAGCAGCGTCGGGATGAAGGGGAGCTCCAGGAGCACGATCGAGACCACCGTCAGCGCGCCGAAGGGGCTCGGCATGCCCTGGAACATGCCGTCCTTCATGGTCACGCAGGAGAATCTCGCCAGCCGCAGCACCACCGCGAGCAGCACCACGATCGCGGCCACCGCCGAGACCTTCTGCTGCGCGTCGTCCGCGACCATCCCGTACACGAGCACGAAGTAGGCCGGGGCCAGGCCGAAGCTGATCAGGTCCGACAGGTTGTCGAGCTCGGCGCCCATCGGGGACGAGCGGAGCTTGCGCGCCACGATCCCGTCGAAGAGGTCGAAGATCGCCGCGCACAGCATGAGGATCACGGCGGTGGCGGCGCTGTTGCGCGCCATGCCGGTCTCGGCGCTGCCCGTCAGGTGCGGGATGAGGATTCCGGTGGTGGTGAAGTACACCGCCATGAATCCGCACGTGGCGTTACCGAGCGTGAGGGCGTCCGCTATGGACAGCCTCAGCGACAGCGGCATCTCCTCGGCCTCTTCGGCCGCCGCGGTCTCGGCGTCGGCGGCCCAGTCGGCCGCCCGTGTGTCGGGATCAATCACGGTCAATGCGAGTCACCCCCGCTGTGGTGACCTGCCCGACCTCGACCGCGACCTCGACGCCCTCGGGGAGGTAGATGTCGACGCGCGAGCCGAAGCGGATCAGGCCGATGCGGTCGCCCTGCTCCACCTTCGTCCCCTGCGGGATGTACGGCACGATGCGCCGGGCGACGGCGCCCGCGATCTGGACCATCTCGATGTCGCCGAGCTCGGTGTCGAAGTGCCAGACGACGCGCTCGTTGTTCTCGCTCTCCTTGTTGAACGCCGGGACGAACCCACCGGGGACGTGCTCCACGGACGTCACCGTGCCGGCCAGCGGCGCGCGGTTGACGTGGACGTTCAGCGGGCTCATGAAGATGGCGACCCGGGTCCGCCCGTCCTTCCACGGCATGATGCTCTGCACCACGCCGTCGGCGGGGGAGATGACCCGGCCCTGAGCGATCTCTCGCTCGGGGTCGCGGAAGAACCACAGCATGCCGGCCGCGAGAGCGGTGGTCGGCACGGCGATGGCCGCGGCGCGCCGCGACCTGCGGGCGCGCACGAGGCTGAGCGCCGCGGTGGCGACGGTCGGCAGGAGCCACGGCGATGCTCCGCGCGCGAGGCGTACGCCCTTGAGGCTGTCGCGGTGTGCAGAGGTTTGGCTGTGGGGCATGGATGACCTTCGTAGCGGATGATGCCGCGCTGGCAACGGGGACGGCGGCTTTCCGGCGATGCTATCGGTTGCGGGGCGCAACTGGGCAAGCCAGGAACCGAGTCGACGGCCGGAAGACGAACACAGGGTGTGATCTTCTTCGCGGCCGAAACGACTCAAAACCGACAATCAACCCTGGAATCGGTACTCCTCGAGCAGCCGACGACCAATGATCATTTTCTGGATCTCGGCGGTACCTTCACCGATGAGCAGCATCGGCGCCTCGCGGTAGAGACGCTCGATCTCGTACTCCTTCGAGAACCCGTATCCACCGTGGATACGGAAGGCGTCCTCGACGACCTCCTTGCAGTACTCGGAGGCGAGGTACTTCGCCATCCCTGCTTCGAGGTCGTTTCGTTCCCCGGAGTCCTTTTTGCGTGCTGCGTTGACCATCATCGCATGCGCGGCCTCGACCTTGGTAGCCATTTCGGCCAGCTTGAACTGGATCGCCTGGTGCTGGGCGATCGCCTTGCCGAAGGTGTGGCGCTGCTGGGCGTACGAAACACCCAGCTCGAATGCACGCTGAGCGACGCCGCAGCCACGGGCCGCCACGTTCACGCGCCCGACCTCGACACCGTCCATCATTTGGTAAAAGCCTCGACCGGTTTCCCCGCCGAGTACACGATTGGCCGGAATGCGCAGTCCGTCCATGATGAGCTCGGTCGTGTCGACGCCCTTGTAGCCCATCTTGTCGATCTTCCCGGGGATGGTGAGGCCCGGACGGACCTCTCCGAAGCCGGGCTCCTTCTCGACGAGGAAGGTCGTCATCGACTTGTGGGGCGCGGTGCCCTCGGGGTGTCCTTCGTCACTCCGGACCAGAACGGCCACGAGCGAGGACGTTCCGCCGTTCGTCAGCCACATCTTCTGGCCGTTGAGGACGTACTCGTCGCCGTCCTTCACCGCCTTCGACGTGATGGCCGACACGTCCGAGCCGAGGGCCGGCTCCGACATCGAGAACGCGCCGCGCGTCTCGCCGGCCGCCATCCGGGGCAGGAAGTACTCCTTCTGCTCCTGGGTGCCGTGCTGCTTGAGCATGTACGCCACGATGAAGTGGGTGTTGATGATGCCGGAGACCGACATCCAGCCGCGGGCGATCTCCTCCACGCACAGCGCATAGGTGAGCAGCGACTCGCCCAGGCCCCCGTACTCCTCGGGGATCATCAGGCCGAAGACGCCGAGCTCCTTGAGCCCGTCCACGATCTGCTGGGGGTACTCGTCGCGGTGCTCCAGGTCCGTCGCGACCGGGATGATCTCCTTGTCGACGAAGTCCCGGACGGTGGCGAGGATCTCCTGCTGGACGTCGGTCAGACCGTGGGTCTGGGCGAGTCGCGCCATGACTACTTCTCCGTCTTCTTGGAGGGCTCGACGAGCGTGGGGCGGCCGGGCTGCTCGCCGCCGCGCTCCTTGATGTACGTCTCGGTGGGGACCATCACCTTGCGGCGGAAGACGCACACCAGGGTGCCGTCCTGCTTGTAGCCCTTGGTCTCGACGTAGACGATGCCGCGGTCGTTCTTCGACTTCGACGGGGTCTTGTCGAGGACCGTCGTCTCGCCGTAGATCGTGTCGCCGTGGAAGGTCGGCGCCACGTGCCGCAGCGACTCGATCTCCAGGTTGGCGATGGCCTTGCCGGAGACGTCCGGCACGGACATGCCGAGCAGCAGCGAGTAGATGTAGTTGCCGACGACGACGTTCTTGCCGAAGTCCGTCGTGTTCTCGGCGTAGTTCACATCCATGTGCAGCGGATGGTGGTTCATCGTGAGCAGACAGAAGAGGTGGTCGTCGTACTCCGTGACCGTCTTCCCGGGCCAGTGCTTGTAGACGGCACCGACCTCGAACTCCTCGTACGTGCGGCCGAACTGCATGGTGCTACGCCTCCGGGATCTCGAACTTGCTGGTGCGCTGCATGCCGGCCGCGCGGCCCTTGCCGGAGATGACCAGGGCCATCTTGCGGGAGGCCTCGTCGATCATCTCGTCGCCGAGCATCGCGGAGCCCTTCTTCCCGCCGGCCTCGGACGTGTAGTAGTCGTACGCGTCGAGGATCAGCTCGGCGTGGTCGTAGTCCTCCTGCGAGGGCGAGAAGATCTCGTTCGCGGCGGCGACCTGGTCCGGGTGCAGCACCCACTTGCCGTCGAAGCCGAGGGCGGCGGCGCGCCGCGCGACGGCCTTGTAGCCCTCCTGGTTGCGGATCTGGAGGTAGGGGCCGTCGATCGCCTGGAGGTTGTTGGCGCGGGCGGCCATCAGGATGCTCATCAGGATGTGGTGGTACGCGTCCGCCGGGTAGCCGGGCGGCTGCTCGCCCACGACCAGCGACTTCATGTTGATGGAGGCCATGAAGTCGGCCGGGCCGAAGATGATCGTCTCGACGCGCTGGGAGGCCTGCGCGATCGCGTTGACGTTGGTCAGGCCCTGCGCGTTCTCGATCTGCGCCTCGATGCCGATCTTGCCGACCTCGAAGCCCATCGTCTTCTCGATCTGGGTGAGCAGCAGGTCGAGCGCGACGATCTGCTGCGCGTCCTGGACCTTCGGCAGCATGATGCAGTCGAGGTTCTGGCCGGCGCCCTCGACGACCGTGACGACGTCCCGGTACGTCCAGTGGGTGGTCCAGTCGTTGACGCGGACCACGCGCGTCTTGCCGGTCCAGTCGCCCTCGTTCAGGAACTTCACGATGGTGTGGCGGGCCTCGGGCTTGGCCAGCGGGGCGCAGGCGTCCTCCAGGTCCAGGAAGACCTGGTCGGCGGCGAGGCCCTGGGCCTTCTCCAGGAAGCGCGGGTTGGAGCCGGGGACCGCCAGGCAGGAACGGCGGGGGCGCAGCCGGTTCACGGGGGACGCGGGGCTGGTCATGCGGGGACCTCCAGGGGGTCGAGCTTGTTGGCTTTCCGGATCTCGTCGACGATACGGCCGATGATCTCCGTGATACCGAAGTCCTTCGGTGTGAAGACGGCGGCCACACCCGCGCGCTTCAGTTCTGCGGCGTCGGCGTTCGGGATGATCCCGCCGACGATGACCGGGATGTCGGCCGCGCCCGCCTCGCGGAGGCGTTCGAGGACGTCCGGGACCAGCTCGGCGTGCGAGCCGGAGAGGATCGACAGGCCCACGCAGTGCACGTCCTCGGCCAGGGCCGCGTCGACGATCTGCTCGGGGGTCAGCCGGATCCCCTGGTAGACCACCTCGAAACCGGCGTCGCGCGCGCGCACGGCGATCTGCTCGGCCCCGTTGGAGTGCCCGTCGAGGCCGGGCTTGCCGACGAGCAGCCGCAGCCGCCCGGCGTTCAGCTCCTCGGCGGTCCGCGTCACCTTCTCCCGCACGAGGGCCAGCGGCGTGCCCGCCTCGGCCGTCACCGCGACCGGGGCGGAGGAGACGCCCGTCGGGGCGCGGAACTCGCCGAAGACGTCCCGCAGCGCCCAGGACCACTCCCCGGTGGTGACGCCCGCACGCGCGCACTCCAGGGTGGCGGCGAAGAGGTTGCCGTCGCCGGCCGCCACCGCCTTCAGCCGCGCCAGGGACTCCTGGGCGCGGGCCTCGTCGCGGTTGTCGCGCCACTCGTGCAGGGCGGCGACCACCCGCGCCTCGTTCGCCGGGTCCACCGTCATGATGGCGGTGTCCAGGTCGGCGGTGAGGGGGTTCTCCTCGGTCGACTGGAAGATGTTGACGCCGACGATCTTCTCCTCGCCGGCCTCGATCCGGGCGCGCCGCTCGGCGTGCGAGGAGACGAGCTGCGACTTGAGGTAGCCGGACTCGACGGCGGCCATCGCGCCGCCCATCGCCTGGATCCGGTCGATCTCGGCCAGGCACTCCTCGACGAGGGCGTCCACCTTGGCCTCGATGACGTGCGAGCCGGCGAAGATGTCCTCGTACTCCAGGAGGTCGGACTCGTGGGCGAGCACCTGCTGGATGCGGAGCGACCACTGCTGGTCCCAGGGCCGGGGCAGGCCCAGGGCCTCGTTCCAGGCGGGGAGCTGGACGGCCCGCGCGCGGGCGTCCTTGGAGAGGGTGACGGCCAGCATCTCCAGGACGATCCGCTGGACGTTGTTCTCCGGCTGGGCCTCGGTCAGACCGAGCGAGTTGACCTGCACGCCGTAGCGGAACCGGCGCTGCTTGGCGTTCTCGATGCCGTACCGCTCCAGGGTGACCTTGTCCCAGATGCGCCCGAAGGCGCGCATCTTGCACATCTCCTCGACGAAGCGGACGCCCGCGTTCACGAAGAACGAGATGCGGGCGACCACCTCGCCGAAGCGCTCCTCCGGGACCTGGCCGGAGTCCCGGACGGCGTCCAGCACCGCGATGGCGGTGGACATCGCGTACGAGATCTCCTGGACCGGAGTGGCCCCGGCCTCCTGCAGGTGGTAGCTGCAGATGTTGATCGGGTTCCACTTCGGGATGCTGTTCACCGTGTAGGTGATCATGTCCGTCGTGAGGCGGAGGGAGGGGCCGGGCGGGAAGACGTGCGTCCCGCGCGACAGGTACTCCTTCACGATGTCGTTCTGGGTGGTGCCCTGGAGCCTGGTGACGTCCGCGCCCTGCTCCTCCGCCACCACCTGGTAGAGCGCCAGGAGCCACATCGCCGTGGCGTTGATCGTCATCGAGGTGTTCATCTGCTCCAGGGGGATGTCCTGGAACAGCCGGCGCATGTCACCGAGGTGCGAGACGGGGACCCCGACCCGGCCGACCTCGCCGCGGGCGAGGATGTGGTCGGGGTCGTATCCGGTCTGCGTCGGCAGGTCGAAGGCGACCGAGAGGCCGGTCTGACCCTTGGCGAGATTGCGCCGGTACAGCTCGTTGGACGCCTCGGCGGTCGAGTGACCGGCGTACGTCCGCATGAGCCACGGACGGTCCTTCTGGCGCTCAGTCATCTGTGGTCCCGGGTATCAGATGTTGCGGAAGCGGTTGATGGCGTCGATGTGCTGGGCCCGCAGCTCCGGGTCGCGCACGCCCAGGCCCTCCTCGGGCGAGAGGGCGAGGACGCCGACCTTGCCCTGGTGGAGGTTGCGGTGGACGTCGTAGGCGGCCTGGCCGGTCTCCTCCAGGGAGTAGACCTTCGACAGGGTCGGGTGGATCTTGCCCTTGGCGATGAGGCGGTTGGCCTCCCAGGCCTCGCGGTAGTTCGCGAAGTGCGAGCCGATGATCCGCTTGAGCGACATCCACAGGTAGCGGTTGTCGTACTGGTGCATGTAGCCGGAGGTGGAGGCGCAGGTGGTGATGGTGCCGCCCTTGCGGGTGACGTACACGGAGGCGCCGAAGGTCTCGCGGCCCGGGTGCTCGAAGACGATGTCGATGTCCTCGCCGCCGGTCAGCTCGCGGATGCGCTTGCCGAAGCGCTTCCACTCCTTCGGGTCCTGGGTGTTCTCGTCCTTCCAGAACTTGTAGCCCTCGGCGTTGCGGTCGATGACCGCCTCGGCGCCCATGGACCGGCAGATGTCGGCCTTCTCGGGGGAGGAGACGACACAGATCGGGTTGGCGCCGCCGGCCAGGGCGAACTGGGTGGCGTACGAGCCGAGGCCGCCGCTGGCGCCCCAGATCAGGACGTTGTCGCCCTGCTTCATGCCGGCGCCGTTGCGGGAGACGAGCTGGCGGTACGCGGTGGAGTTGACGAGGCCCGGGGCCGCCGCCTCCTCCCAGCTCAGGTGGTCCGGCTTCGGCATGAGCTGGTTGGACTTGACGAGGGCGATCTCCGCCAGGCCGCCGAAGTTGGTCTCGAAGCCCCAGATGCGCTGCTCGGGGTCGAGCATCGTGTCGTTGTGGCCGTCCGAGGACTCCAGCTCGACCGAGAGGCAGTGCGCGACGACCTCGTCGCCGGGCTTCCAGGAGTTGACGCCCGGGCCGGTGCGCAGGACGACGCCCGCGAGGTCGGAGCCGATGACGTGGTACGGCAGGTCGTGGCGCTTGGTCAGCTCGGAGAGGCGGCCGTAGCGCTCCAGGAACCCGAAGGTCGAGACCGGCTCGAAGATCGAGGTCCAGACCGAGTTGTAGTTGACCGAGGAGGCCATGACGGCGACGAGCGCCTCGCCCGGGCCGAGCTCGGGCAGCGGGACCTGGTCGAGGTGGAGCGACTTGCGCGGGTCCTTGTCGCGGCTGGCGAGTCCGGTGAACATCTCCGCCTCGTCCTTGTGGACGGTGACGGCGCGGTACGACTCGGGGAGCTTGATGTTCGCGAAGTCGGCGGACGTGGAGTCCGGGGACTGGATCGCGTCCAGGATTTCCTTCACGGGTTGCCTCCGGCGGTGAGCGTCCGGGGGAGGACGCCTGAGGGTTACGGCGGTGAGTGCTGCTGTGGAGGTGTGCCGTCGGTTCGGCTGGGTCGTGCGGTGGCGCGGCGCCGGTCGGGCGCGGGGTTGCCTGTGACGCAGGCGTCCGGGCACACGAGCCGTCGGCTTGTGGGGACAGCCGGCGCACGAGGTTGGTCTCTGCGCGCCGGCCGCCCGGACAACATCAACGTATGGCACGCCGTGTCACCTGACAAGGCACTGGGTGCCAACAATTTCACTCAGATGCAATCTGGTGGTCACACATGAGCGATGATCGATCGAATCATGCCGTGAAACGGCTCCGAGCTGGGCAAACACGACGAGGGCCGTTCCCGGAATCCGGGAACGGCCCTCGTCGTGGAAGGGGCTCAGGCGGTGCCGAGCGCCTTCTGGATGGTCCGCATGACCTCGTCGAGGGGTGCGTCCGTGCGCGCCACGGCGACCACCACGTCACCGGCGGTGGAGGCCCGGACGGCGGGGGCGGCGGTCTCCTCCCGCACCTCCGGGGCGGCGGGGGAGGCGGCGGACGGAGCCGGCCGGCCGGCGCCTATGCCCGACCCGAAGGTCTCCCGGACGATCGCGAAGGCGTGGTCGAGCTGGGCCTCCACGTCGCCCTGGCCGCCCGCCCGCAGCCAGCGGCGCAGCACGTGGTTGTGGGCGGTGACGACCGCCGAGGCGGCCACCTCGGCGAGCAGCGGGTCGTCGTTGCCGTCGTGGTGGTCGCGCTCGTCGAAGTGCCCGAGGAGGTAGCGGGTGAAGAGGCGCTCGTAGCGGGCCACCGAGGCGATCTCCCGCTCCCGCAGGGTCGGCACCTCGCGGGTGAGCCGGTAGCGGGCCACGGAGACCGCGGGGGACCCCGCGTACATCTTCATGACCTCCTTGATGCCCCGGCACACCGTGTCGAGCGGGTGCTCGTGCGGCGGCGCCGCGTTCAGCACCGCCTCCGCCCGCACCAGGGTGTCGTCGTGGTCGGGGAAGATCGCCTCTTCCTTGGACCGGAAGTGCCGGAAGAAGGTCCGCCGCGCGACCCCGGCCGTGGCCGCGATCTCGTCCACCGTGGTGGCCTCGTACCCCTTGGTCGCGAACAGCTCCATCGCGGCGGTGGCGAGCTCCCGGCGCATCTTGAGCCGCTGCGCGGCGGCACGGGTGCCCGCCGCGCTCTCCGGAGCGTCGGACGGGGAGGTGGCACGGGGTGACTTCGCGGCCTTGGGCATGGTCCGAACGTACTGCATCGGAGGAGGAGTGTGCCCAGGTGGGGGCGGGGAGCCCGCCGGGGCACCGGGGGTGCCCGAGGGGCTCAGGAGCCCGCCCCAACCGGGGGTGCGGGGCTCAGCGTCGGGCATATTCGCGGAAGCCGCGACCCGTCTTGCGGCCCAGGCAGCCGGCCGCCACCAGGTGCTCCAGGAGCGGGGCCGGGGCGAGGCCGGGGTCGCGGAACTCGCGGTGCAGGACCTGCTCGATCGCGAGCGAGACGTCCAGGCCGACCACGTCGAGCAGCTCGAACGGACCCATCGGGTAGCCGCCGCCCAGCTTCATGGCCGCGTCGATGTCGTCCAGGGTCGCGTAGTGCTCCTGGACCATCTTGATCGCGTTGTTCAGGTACGGGAAGAGCAGCGCGTTCACGATGAAGCCGGCCCGGTCGCCGCAGTCCACCGGGTGCTTGCGGATCTTCGCGGTGACCTCGCGGACGGTGGCGTGGACGTCGTCGCCGGTCAGGACCGTGCGGACGATCTCCACCAGCTTCATCGCGGGCGCCGGGTTGAAGAAGTGCATCCCGATGACGTCCTGCGGGCGGGAGGTGGCCCGGGCACAGGCCACGACCGGCAGCGAGGAGGTCGTGGTGGCGAGCACCGCGCCCGGCTTGCAGATCTTGTCGAGCCGCGCGAACAGGTCCTGCTTGATCTCCAGGTCCTCCGCGACCGCCTCGACCGCCAGGTCGACCTCGGCGAAGGCGTCGAGCGTGCCGGCCGGGGTGATCAGGGCGAGCACGGTGTCGCGGGCCTCGGCCGTCATCCGGCCCTTGGACACCGAGCGCTCCAGGGACTTGGCGATCCGGGCCTTGGCGGTGTCCGCCTTCTCCTGGGAGCGGGCGGCGAGCACGACCTCGTACCCGGCCTTGGCGAAGACCTCCGCGATGCCGGAGGCCATGGTGCCCGAGCCGGCGACGCCGACCGAGCGGACCTCGCGCCCGCCGGCGCTCTCCGCCGAGGTCAGCGGGGTCAGCGCGTCGCGCACCACCTCGTCGGAGCCCGGCGCCGCGTACGTGTAGAAGCCGCGGCCCGCCTTGCGGCCGGTCAGGCCCGCCTCGCTGAGCTGCTTGAGGATCGGGGCCGGGGCGTGCAGCCGGTCGTGCGAGGAGGCGTACATGGCCTCCAGGACCGTGCGGGCCGTGTCCACGCCGATCAGGTCGAGCAGCGCCAGCGGGCCCATCGGCAGGCCGCAGCCCAGCTTCATCGCCGCGTCGATGTCCTCGCGGGAGGCGTACTTGGCCTCGTACATGGCGGCGGCCTGGTTCAGGTAGCCGAAGAGCAGCCCATCCGCGATGAAACCGGCCCGGTCCCCGACCGCCACCGGCTCCTTGCCGAGGTCCTGGGCGAGCCGGGTGACGGCGTCGACGGCCCGCGGGTCGGTCAGCACCGAGGAGACCACCTCGACCAGCTTCATGGCCTGGACCGGGGTGAAGAAGTGCAGGCCGAGGACCCGCTCCGGGTGCGCCGAGTCGGCCGCGAGCCGGGTGACGGAGAGCGCGTTGGTGCCGGTGGCCAGGATCGCGTCGGGCCGGACGATGCCGTCCAGGGCCCGGAAGACCTCCTGCTTCGCCTCGTACGACTCCGGCACGACCTCGATCACGAGGTCGGCCTCGGCGGCCGCCTGGAGGTCGGAGAAGGTGCGGAAGCGGGCCAGGACGTCCTGTCGCTCGTCCTCGGTGATCCGCTCGCGGGCCACGGCGCGGGCGGTGGAGGCCTCCAGGGCGGCGACGGCCCGGGCGGCGGCGGCGTCGCTGACGTCGATGCCGATGACCTCGCGGCCGGCCCGGGCGAGGACGTCGGCGATACCCGCGCCCATGGTGCCGAGACCGACGACGGCGATGGTGGAGAGAGGGGTGTCCATCAGGGGACTCCAGAGAGGAAGAGTGACGACTGAGGGCAGTGCGTGCGGGTGGTGCCGCGGAATTGCGCGGGCGCGAGGAGAATCGCGGGAAACGCACGGGAAGGAGCCCGTGGAAAGGGGCGGCGCCCGGTGAAAAGGGGGGCGACGGGCTCTGTCCCGGAGCCGCGTCGAAACTGCCGAACCGACGTACGCTCACCACGGCTGCGTCACCAGGCCGTTGTGAGAAGCGGGGGTTGACCCGCTCACCTGAGACTAACCGGCGGGTAACGAGCGCGCCAGTCCCGGGAAGTCGAGAAAATGTGATCTGGATCGCGGATAGGCTCGGATTCATGGAATACGCCGAGGATCCGGAATTCTGCTCGATGATCGATCGATTGCGCGACGAGATCGGGAATGGCACCGGAGAAGTCCCGGCGGCATTCGGCCGGCTCGCGGAAACCGGCGACCCCGGGGAACTGCCCGGCGACCCCGAGGAGCTGCACCGCGTCCTCACCGAGCCCGGCCGGCCGCTCTGGGCCCGCGAGGTCGCCGCCTACGCCCTCGGCGTCGCCGGCGACCCGCGCGCCTTCGAGGCCCTCGTCCTGCTCCTCAACCACCGCGACCCCGAGCGCTGCGTCACCGCCGCCCACGCCCTGGCCCGGCTCGGCGACCCGCGCACCGCCCGCGCGGCCGCCGCGCTCGCCACCAACGAACTCAGGGCCGCCTACGCCCTGCTGCCGGTCCGGCTGCTCGCCGAGCTGCGCGCCCCCGAGTCCGTACCGGCCCTGATCGCCGTCCTCGAACGACGCCTCTCGGTCGACGACCCCCACTGGCGGGTCGGCCTCGCCTGCGTCGAGGGCCTCGGCACCCTCGGCGACCCCCGGGCCCGCCCCGCCCTGGAGGCCGCCCTGCCCCATCCGCGCCTCGGCGCGGCGGCCGCGCGCTCCCTGGGCCTGCTCGGCCCGGAGCGCGCGGCCGACCGCGCCTGAGGGAAGGGGGGTTCGGCTCGCGGAGCCTTCCTTCAGCGCACGTGGCCCAGGAGGCCGTGCAGCGTGGCGCCGGCCGGCTCCGTGCGCGCGGAGCCCACGCGTGCGCCGCGCTTCTCCGGGGGCTTCGACCCGGACGTGACGACGGGCTCGGGCTCCGGCTCCGGGAGCGCGGCGCAGACCGCGTCCGCCTCGGCGCCGTCCGCGCCGCGCGGGAGCCCGCCCGTGGCCAGGTAGGCGGCCAGGTGGCCGTCGAGGCAGTCGTTCCCGGCCAGCGTCACCCCGTGGTTGCCGCCGCCCTCCTCCACCACCAGGCGGGAGCCGCGCAGCAGCCGGTGCAGCGCGACCCCGCCCTCGTACGGCGTCGCCGCGTCGTCCGTGGCCTGGAGGACCAGGGCCGGCGGCACCCGGTCGTTGGAGACGTCCGGCGGGGTCAGGGACTCCACCGGCCAGAACGCGCACGGCGCGTTGTACCAGGTGTTGTTCCAGGACGAGAACGGCGCCTTGGCGTGCGTCTCCCACGCGTCCTTGCGCCAGACGTTCCAGTCGCGCGGCCAGCCCGCGTCCCGGCACTGCACGCTCGCGTAGACCGAGTAGCCGTTGTCGGCGGCCGCGTCGGCCTCCCCGTACCGCTCGTACGCCTCGACCAGCGGCCCGGAGTCCCCCTCGTTGACGTACGCGGAGAAGGCGCTCGCCAGCTTGGGCCAGTAGCCGTCGTAGTACCCGCCGGGCAGGAAGGTGTCCTCCAGCTCGCCCGGCCCGACCTTCCCGCCGGCCGGCTCCGCGCGCACCGCGTCGCGCATCCGGTACCAGGCGGCCTCGACCGCCGCCGGGTCGGTGCCGAGCCGGTACGTGGCGTCGTACCGGGCCACCCACGCCATGAAGTCCTTGTGCCGCGCGTCGAAGGCGAGGTTCTGCCCGAGGTTGCCCTCGTACCAGACCCCGTGCGGGTTGACGACGGAGTCGAACGCCATGCGCCGCACCCGGTCCGGGAAGAGCCGCGCGTACACGGCGCCCAGATAGGTGCCGTACGAGTACCCGAGGTAGTTGAGCCTCGGCGCACCGAGCGCGTCCCGGATCACGTCCAGGTCCTTGGCCGCGCTCACGGTGTCGATGTGCGGCAGCACGTCGGCGTACTTCTCGCCGCAGGCCTCCGCGAAGGCCCGCGCCCGGTCGGTCCCCGCCCGCTCGGCCCGGGAGCCGCGCGGCACCGAGTCGGGGCGCACCGAGGCGAAGTGGCCGGGCCGGCAGTCGAGCGCGGGCTCGCTCTTCCCGACCCCGCGCGGGTCGAAGCCGATCACGTCGTACTGGGCGGCCACCTCGGGCGGTAGCGACGCCGCCACGTACCCCGCCATGCCGCGCCCGCTGCCGCCGGGCCCGCCCGGGTTCACGAGCAGCGGCCCCTGGAAGGTCTCCGCGGTGTGCCGGACCCGGGTCAGGGCGAGCGTCACCTTCCGCCCGGCCGGGTCGTCGTGGTCGAGCGGCACCTCCAGGGTGGCGCACTGGAGCTTCGGGTACGCCTTGGTGGCGCAGTCGGTCCAGGCGAGCCGGGGGAGCGGGCGGGGGACCGGTTCGACGGCGTCCGCGGGCGCGGCGGGCAGCGCGGTGACCGTCCCAGCCACCAGCGCTCCAGCGGCGATCAGCATTCCTGCGCGTGGGGTCATAGGGCCTTTGTGCCTCGAACGGGGCCCGGCGGGACCCGTTCCGCCCGGAGTTGACCCGAAAGGAGGGGAGCGGACGGCGTGTCAGACGATTCGGTCCGATGATCGGCCCGGACCCCGGGGAGCACGGGGCTCCGGCGGGCTCAGAGGAAGGTGAGCTGCTCCGGGGCGGCCGCCGCCTCCGGCTCCTCCGGCAGGGCGGTCCGGCGCGCTCCTTCCCGTCCCGCCGGTCCCATCCCGAACTCGGCGGCGAACTCGTGCACCTGACGGGTGATCCGGCGCTGGTACCAGGTCGGCGCGTAGGCCCCGTCCGCGTACATCCGCTCGTACCGCCGCACCAGGCCCGGGTGGTGGCGCCCCAGCCACTCCGCGAACCACTCGCGGGCGCCCGGCCGCAGGTGCAGGACGAGCGGGGTGACCGAGCTCGCCCCGGCCTCGGCCACCGCGCGGACCGTCGCGCGCAGCTGCTCCGGCCGGTCGCTCAGGAAGGGCACCACGGGGGCCATCAGGACCCCGCAGTCGATGCCGTTCCCGACGAGCGCGCGGACGACGTCGAGGCGGCTCTGCGGGGAGGGGGCGCCGGGCTCGACCGTGCGCCACAGCTCCCGGTCGGTGAAGCCGACGGAGACGGAGACGCCGACCTCGGTGACCCGGGCCGCCTGGGCGATCAGCTCCAGGTCGCGCAGGATCAGGGTGCCCTTGGTGAGGATCGAGAAGGGGTTGGCGCGGTCGCGCAGGGCGGTGAGGATGCCCGGCATCAGGCCGTACCGCCCCTCCGCCCGCTGGTAGCAGTCGACGTTGGTGCCCATGGCGATGTGCGCGCCCTGCCAGCGGGCCGAGGCGAGCTGGCGGGCGAGCAGCTCGGGGGCGTTGACCTTGACGACGATCTGGGAGTCGAAGCCGAGGCCGGTGTCGAGGTCCAGGTAGGCGTGGGACCGGCGGGCGAAGCAGTACACGCACGCGTGGGTGCAGCCGCGGTAGGGGTTGACCGTCCATTCGAACGGCATCCGAGAGGCGCCGGGGACCCGGTTCAGGATCGACCGGGCCCGCACCTCGTGGAAGGTGACGCCCCGGAACTCGGGAGTGTCGAAGGTCCGGGTGGTGACCGCGTCCGTACCGAACAGGGCCAGGTCGGCGGGGGGCGGGGAGGCCGAGGGGTTCGCAGGGTTTTCGCCCAGGTTGTCCCAGCGCATGAACGCCTCCTCGATCGCTCGGATCCGGCCGTTCGCTCAGAATAGAACACTTGTTCCCTTGATCACCGCAACCCGGATTTCGCGCGCCGGAGTGCACGTGGTTCGCTTGGCCCGCAACCCCGAGCAACCACGAGCTGGAGGAAGTCAATGGCGCAGGTCGAGGCCACGACGGAACGGATCATCGCCGCGGACGCCGAGACGGTGTTCGACGCCCTCGCCGACTACAGCGGCACGCGCGCGAAGCTGCTCCCCGAGCACTTCAGCGAGTACGAGGTGCGCGAGGGCGGCGACGGCGAGGGCACCCTCGTCCACTGGAAGCTCCAGGCCACCAGCAAGCGCGTCCGCGACTGCCTCCTGGAGGTGAGCGAGCCCACCGACGGACAGCTCGTCGAGAAGGACCGCAACTCCTCCATGGTCACCACCTGGACCGTCACGCCCGCCGGTGAGGGCAGGTCGCGCGCGGTCGTCAGCACCGTCTGGAACGGCGCCGGGGGCATCGGCGGCTTCTTCGAGAAGACCTTCGCGCCCAAGGGGCTCGGCCGCATCTACGACCTCGTCCTCGCGAAGCTCGCGGCCGAGGTCGAGAAGTAACGCCTGCGGCGGGAGAAGTGACGCCCGGACCGGAAGAGGCGGCGCCCGGAGCGCGAGAAGCAACGCCCGGAGCGTTCACCGGTTCGAGTGGATCGCCCGCGCCTCCCGTGACCGCGCCCGCGCGCGCCGGGGGCGCGGGCCCTCTCATAAACGCGCTGATGAGCGACCCAAGTGCGCCGCCTCCCGGGGCCGTTCGCCGCCCGGGACCCCGCTGACCTCCCGTACCGCCCGACTTGCTCCCCCTTCGCGCCCAATGCGAAGAATGGCGCGGCGCAGACGCCGTGACGAGGGGAGCAGACACGTGGGTGCGGTCACCGTGGTGAAGAACACCGAGAACGCCGCGGACGCCGCGGACGCCGACGGTGCCGGAGGCGCGGAGCCGCCCGTCCCGCCCGCCGACCCCGTGCCGGCGCCCGGACCGGACGCCCTCGACCCCCGCCGCGTCCGGCTCGTCTTCCTCGGCCTCGTGCTCGCCCTGCTCCTCGCCGCCCTGGAGCAGATGATCGTCGCCACCGCCCTGCCGAAGATCGTCGGCGAACTCCAGGGCCTTGACCGGATGTCCTGGGCGATCACCGCCTACCTGCTGACCTCCACCATCGGCCTGCCGGTCTACGGGAAGCTCGGCGACCTCCTCGGCCGCAAGGGCGTCTTCCTCTTCGCCATCGTCGTCTTCGTCATCGGCTCCGGCCTCGCCGGCTGGTCCCGGACGATGGACCAGCTCATCGCCTTCCGCGCGATCCAGGGCATCGGCGCCGGCGGCCTCATGATCGGCGTCCAGGCGATCATCGCCGACATCGTCCCGACCCGGGAACGCGGCCGGTACATGGGCATGATCGGCGCCGTCTTCGGACTCGCCTCCGTCGCCGGACCGCTGCTCGGCGGCTTCTTCACCGACCACGTCTCCTGGCGCTGGTGCTTCTACTTCAACGTGCCCTTCGGGCTCGTCACCCTCGCCGTCGTCGCCACCGTCCTCAAGCTCCCCAAGCCCGTGGCACGCGCGCGCTTCGACGTCCTCGGCGCCCTGCTCCTCGCCGCCGCCTCCACCTGCCTGGTCCTGCTCACCAGTTGGGGCGGCACCGAGTACGCCTGGGACTCCCGGGTCGTCCTCGCCCTCGCCTGCGGCGCCGCCGGAACCACCCTGCTCTTCCTGGTCGTCGAGCACTTCGCGCCCGAACCCCTCATCCCGCTCCGGCTCTTCCGCGACTCCGTCTTCACCGTCACCGCCCTCGTCGGCGCCGTCGTCGGCATCGCCCTCTTCGGCGCCGCCAGCTACCTGCCCAGCTTCCTCCAGATGGTCGAGGGCGCCACCGCCACCGAGTCCGGCCTCCTGATGCTGCCCCTCATGGGCGGCATCGTCGTCGCCTCCGTCGTCTCGGGGCAGCTCATCAGCCGCACCGGCCGCTACAAGGCCTACCCGGTGGCCGGCGGCGCCCTCTCCGTCCTCGGCATGTGGCTGCTCTCCCACATGGACGCCGACACCCCGCGCCTCCAGCACAGCCTCTGGCAGGCCGTCCTCGGCACCGGCATCGGCCTGGTCATGCCGGTGCTCGTGCTCGCCGTGCAGAACTCCGCGCGCCCCGCCGACCTCGGCACCGCCACCAGCGCCCACAACTACTTCCGCCAGATCGGCGGCAGCGTCGGCGCCGCGATCTTCGGCACCCTCTTCGCCTCCCGGCTCGACGACGCTCTCGGCGACCGGCTCGCCGGCGTCCTGCCCGGGAACGGCTCCACCGCCCCGTTCCCGGCCGAGTCGATCACCCCGCAGACGGTGCACACCCTGCCGCCCGCCCTGCGCGACGCCTACGTCCAGGCGTACGCGGACGCGATGCCGCGCATCTTCCTCTACCTCGTGCCGGTCCTCGTGCTCGGCCTCGTCCTCGCCTTCTTCCTCAAGGAGAAACCGCTGGTGTCCCACCCCACCCCCACCACCGAGGCCGCCGACTTCGCCACCCGGGCGGTCCCGCACGCCCGGCACGCCGCCCCCGAGGCCGCTCCGGCCGCCGCCCCGCCGCACTCCGGGCTCCCCGTCTGCGGCACCGTCCAGCACCACGACGGCAGCCGCGTGCCCCGGGCCGCCCTCACCCTCATCGACGTCCAGGGGCGGCAGATCGGCCGCGGCGCGAGCGGCGAGGACGGCCGGTACGCGCTGAGCGTGCCCGGCGGCGGCGCCTACGTCCTGATCGCCGCGGCCGGCGGACACCAGCCCCAGGCCGTCTCCGTCACCGTCGGCGACCGCCCGGTGGAGCTCGACGTCGTCCTCGGCGGCGCCGGGCGGCTCGCGGGCAGCGTCGTCACCGCCGACGGAACGCCCGTGCGGGACGCGGCCGTCACCCTCACCGACGTGCGCGGCGAGGTCGTCGCCTCCACCCGCAGCGGACGCGAGGGCGGGTACGTCATCACCGAACTGGTCGCGGGCGAGTACACGCTCGCCGCCAGCGCCCCCGCCTTCCGGCCCGCCGCGCTCCCCGTGAGCGTCCAGGCCTCCCGCGAGACCCGCCAGGACATCGAACTCGCGGGCGGGGCCGTGCTGCGCGGGACGGTGCGGGCCGGGGGCGGGCGTCCGGTGGAGGACGCCCGGGTGACCCTGCTCGACGCGGCCGGGAACGTCGTCGACACCCTCACCACCGGGGCCGACGGCACCTTCCGCTTCATCGACCTGTCCTCCGGCGAGTACACGGTCATCGCCGCCGGGTACCCGCCCGTCGCGACCGTCCTCCAGGTGGCCGGCGGGGGCCGCACCGAGCGCGACCTCCAGCTCGGCCACCAGGACTGAGCGGAGCGACGAGCCCCGGCCGCCTGCTGCGAGGCAGGCGACCGGGGCTCGGGGGGCGACGCGTCGAACGGGTCAGCCCAGGGCGCGGATGCCCCGCCAGTCGACGGAAAGGACCGTCCTGGCCGGCGGGTTGGTGTTGGTGGTGGACGGGTAGTACAGCCGCATGTTCCCGTTCTCGCCGACGCGGGCCCAGATGTCGGGGATGCCGTCCTTGTTGACGTCGGGGATGCCGATCGCGGCCGTGATGTTGGCCTCGGTCCACGCCGTGCCGAACGCGACGTCGCCGTTGAGCGAGTTGGCCGCCAGCTTGAGCGACTCCAGGTCGACGCCGCGGGCGCCCGTACCGGGCTTGCCGTGGCGGACGTACATGTTGCCGTTGTCCAGGTTGCGCCACAGCAGGTCGGGCGTGCCGTCCTTGTTCATGTCCGCGACGTTGACGATGTCGCGGCGGGCCCACGCGCTGCCCTCCATGAGCGTCGCGGTCTGGACGGTGGCGCCCGTGTAGCCGGACAGCATCCAGAACGCCGTCCCGGCCCGCAGGGCCAGATCGGGCAGCCCGTCGCCGGTGACGTCGCCGACCGCCTTCAGCTGCGTCCAGGTGGACGGCGCGGGGGCGTTGGCCGGCAGGCGGATCTCGATCCGCTCGTCGACGTTGAAGCTGCCGTAGCCGTCGCCCGGGTACAGCCAGAACCTCTTGTCCGGGGTGACCGCGAACAGGTCGGTCGAACCGTCGCCCGGATACGTGTCGTTGTAGTGGGCGATCAGCGACGCGGTGCCGGCGGTGTCGATCCAGTGGTTCGGCGGATCGACCTTCTTGTCCTTCGTCACGTACGCGGCGGCCAGGCAGTTGTACAGCTCACCGCCGGTGCCGGGCACCGCCGGGTCGGCGGGGGCGCCCACGCAGTTCTTCAGCTTGCCGTCGGGGTAGAGCACCAGCAGGTCGGCGATGCCGTCGCCGCCGGTGTCCATCGGGCCGTCGGCGCGGTCGCGCGGCGGCAGGTAGAAGGCGTAGCTGCCGGGCAGGCTCTGGTTGCCGTGGACGTCGTAGGCGTAGACGCGCACGCTGGTCGGGCCCGCGTGCCGGGGCAGGACGTTGGTGAGCGTGACCTTGCCGTTCACGGGAGCGGGCGTGTCGACGAGCGTCTCGCCCTCGAAGGCGTACTTGAACTTGGTGGCGCCGGAGGCGGTGAAGGTGAGGTCGCCGGGGGTGCCGTACTTGACCTTGGCCCAGGTCTTGCCGTCGTCCGTGGCCTCGGTGAACACGGTGCTGGTGATGTCCGGCTGCGGCGGGGCGGTCGGGTCGACGGTGATCCGGCACGGCTCTTCGCCGTTCGGGAAGAACGTGGAGACCCCTCCGGCCGAGTCCTCGGCGCGCACGTCCCACGAGAAGAGGGTGTTGGCCGTGATGTCCTTCAGGAGCGGGTCGTCCGCCCTGATGATCATCCGGCCGTAGCCGTCGGACTCCTGGGTGGCGACGTACTCGCTCCTGGTGGTCGCACCGGACTTCCAGAAGCGGAACCGCAGTTTGGGGACGGTCTTGTCCGGGTCGGAGGCCTTGGCCTTGAGGGTGATGGTGGTCCGGCCGATGGTGACGCTGTTGGTCGGTCCGGGCACGCACGTGCCGCCCGGTGAGGACGAGCCGCTGGTCGGCTGGGACGGCGCGCGGTTGTAGTCGCCCTCCAGGACGGCGGAGGTCGCGAGGAACTTGCGCCAGGTCTGGGTGTCGCTCTCGCTGGTGGCGCGCATGCCGAAGGTGAGGGACTCGTGGCCGGCGTCCGCGCTCTTCTGGACCCCCGCGAGGACGTTGAACGCCTCGTAGTCGTCCGGGCAGCCCGAGGACCAGCCGTGGGCGAAGGACTGCCAGTCGAGCTTCGTCGACCAGCTCGGCTGCGCGTTCCAGGTCGTGCCGGACGAGATGGAGCCGGTCTGCCAGAACTGGAACTCGCGGGCGGTGCAGGACCAGGAGTGGTTGTTCTTGACCTTGAAGGTGGCCCGGGTGAACTTCGCGCCCTTGTAGTCCTTCGAGAACTTCATGCGCCAGAAGGAGCGGCCGAGGCCACCGGTGTCGCTCTCGTAGCCGACGCGGGCGTCGGAGGTGCCGGAGGAGAAGTTCGTGCCGTTCCAGAAGCTGGAGGTCGGGTACTTCTTGTACGCGGTGGTCCAGCCCGACCAGCCGCTGTTGAGCGGCGGGTCGACGAAGACCGGGTACGCGGTGTCCGGGTGGTCGAGGAGTCCGGTCCGGCCCAGGCCCAGGTTCAGGGTGGCCGTGCCGGTGCCGTCGCCGTCGAGCGTGGTCGGGAGCTGCGCGGAGCGCGCGCCCGGCTCGATGCCCGTCAGGCCCGACAGCTTCAGGACGTCGGTGGTGCCGGCGACCGAGGTGCGCCGGGGGGTGCCGGGCGGAAGCTCGGGGTCCCGGCCGCTGGAGTCCCAGGCGAAGGGGGTCGGGATGGTGCCGACCTCCGCGCCCGTCCCGTCCAGGACCTGGATCCGGTTGGCCTTGGCGTCCTGCCGGAAGACCGCGGTCTTCGACCGCAGGCCGTACGCGACGGTCGCGAGGTCCTTGTTCTCGGCGGCCTCGCGGTCCTTGACGATCAGGAGCTGGCCGAAGCCGCCCTCCTCGCGCGCCACGAGCAGCAGGTCGACGCCGGGGAGCACCTCGGGGTAGAGGGCGCGCGGGCCGTCGAGCACCGGCTTCGGCAGGGCGCCGGGCCAGGTGTAGGCGATGGTGTGGCCGCCGAGGTCGACCTCGGCGAGGACGGACGCGCCGTCCGCGTTCCCGGCGAGCGGCGCCCGGGCGTACGAGCGGTCGGCGCGGGCTTCGCCGGAGGTGCCCCCGGAGAAGCGGACCGGCAGGGCCGGGTTGGCCGGACGGACGGTCAGGGCGCCGGCGTCCTCGGTCCGGTGCAGGGTGTTGTCGATCGGCTCCCACGTGCCCTTGGCGGTCTTCGCGCGCTGGGGCAGCGCGTGGATCTGGGCGCGCATCTGGCCGTTCGGCAGCGCCCAGACCATCTCGGTGGCGGTGGTGGCCGTGTCGACGAGCACGTTCTTGCCGGTGCGCCTGGCCTCGGCCGCGGCGGCGGCCTCGCCCTTCGGCCCGGTCGACGCCTGCTCGGCATCCGTGCGGGGGGCGCCGGCGGAGGGGGTGGACGTAGGCGCGTTCGGCTGCCACCAGGGCAGGAGCGCGGCGGTGAGGGCGGCCAGTACGAGGCCGAGGGTGAGTGCCAGCCGTGTGCGCGTGCGCACGAACGGACTGAGAAGACGAGGCGGCGCGGGCACGGTGGTCTACTCCCGTGGGACCAGAGGGATGTTCGGACAGCGCAGACGGCCCCGGCGGAACGTCCCCGGGGCACAAGACGCGCACACGATCACACGTTCGCCACACGACGTCCATCTCTAAAGAGTTTATGAAGATGTTACTGATCTTTGGTGTCGACTTGACGAGGGGTCACCTGACTCCGTTTCAAGTCGTTTTGAGAGCGCTTCCCGTCGCAAATGTGTTCGGTGTCCGATCTATCGCGAAGACCGGAACTATGGGCTTCTGTTTGCGACTGCACCGTGGCGAATCTCACGGGGAAGGGCTTCGTGGCCGCTCGGCCGACCTTGAAAACGGATCACGCATGACACAGAGTGCGCACGCACGCGCCTGATCGGGGCGCGTGCTCTTTGGTGTTTCCGCACCTCCTCCGTTGTCTTGTTCGTTGGGTGGGAGTCGACGCGTGATGCGTGCTTCAGAACCACTGTCGTGGGTGGGGCGGAATCGCCTCGCCATGACAGAGTCACAACGACGGCGCCGTCGGCGAAGCCGCACGGCGACCGTCCTCCTTTTGTCATCGGTGTTGACGGTGACGAGTCTGGGCTCACAGGCCCTGGCCGTCCCCGGCGACGGGATGAGCCGCGAACAGACGACCTCCGAGGTCAAGCTGCCGGACATCCCGGAGAGCACCCCGCTCGCCGACGACGCCGGCGCCGACAAGGCGCTGAGCCTCGCGGACGAGCAGAAGATCGAACCCTACGTGCCGGCGGCCGTCGACCCGTGGGCGGAGGACGCCGGCAAGGCGCCGCTGACGGCGCAGACCCCGCCCGGCACCACGGTCCCGGTCGTGAACGAGACCACGCAGGCCGGCCTGCCGGTCGCGATCGGCGTGCCGGCCGGCCAGGACCCGACGAAGATCGACGGTGACTGGCGCGTCGCGGTCAAGTCGACCACCACGTCGGAGGAGTCCGGCGTCCCCGGCATGATCCTGGAGGTCGTCCCGCCGGCGGACGCCGATCCGGCCGCGCAGGTCACGCTCGAGGTCGACACCAGCGGCTTCGCCGACCGGTACGGCCCCCAGGCCGCCGAGCGCTTCGGCCTGGTCCTCCTGCCGGAGTGCGTCATCGACTCCCCGGACGCCGGTGACTGCGCCCCGGACAGCGGCACGGAGACCATGTCCGGCACGCGCGACGTCGCCGACGACGTCCAGCGGCTGCGCTCCACGGTCGAGGAGGTGCCGGCCGCCGAGGCCCCCACCAAGGCCAAGCTCAAGAAGAACGCGCCCACCCGCACGATCCTCTCCGGATCGGTCCCGGTCGCGAACCTGCTCGCGGACGACACCGCCCTCCCGCGGGTCTCCGGCGCCTCGGCCCGGCAGGCCGCCCTCCAGGTCGCCGACGCCTCCGGCCGCCAGGTCATCGGCGCGATGGACACCGGCGCCTCGGCGAGCGGCGACTTCACCGCCTCCCCGCTGCTGTCCGCCGGCTCCTGGGCCGCGGGCTCCTCGAACGGCGCCTTCACCTACGGCTACCAGGTGCAGGTCCCCGAGGCGGCCGGCGGTCTGACGCCGAAGGTCAGCCTGGGCTACTCGTCGCAGACGGTCGACGGCCGCACCTCGGCGTCGAACAACCAGGCCTCCTGGATCGGCGACGGCTGGGACTACAACCCGGGCTCCATCAGCCGGACGTACGTCAACTGCCGCCAGGACTCCAAGAAGGCCGGGTCGAACAACTCGACCCACAAGACCGCGGACCTGTGCTGGGGCTCGGAGAACGCCACCCTGTCGCTGGGCGGCACGACCACCGAGCTGGTGTGGGACGAAGGCCAGCGGAAGTGGTTCACCGCCAACGGTGACGGCTCGAAGATCGAGCGGTTCAAGGACACCTCCAAGGACCCGCGCTCGGGCATGAAGGACGCCGACGGCGAGTACTGGGTCGTCACCACCAAGGACGGCACGAAGTACCACTTCGGCCTGAACAAGCTCCCGGGCTGGTCGGACAACGGCGCCGCCGCCGACGACCCGTACACCGACTCCGTGCTCGCGGTCCCGGTCTACGGCAACCACCCGGACGAGCCCTGCTACAAGGGCTCGACGACCGCCGACTGGAAGTCCTCCGCCTGCAACCAGGCCTGGCAGTGGAACCTCGACTACGTCGAGGACGTCCACGGCAACGCCATGTCGCTGTGGTGGGCGCGCGAGAAGAACTACTACGCGAAGAACTTCTACTTCAAGGGCCCGGTCGAGTACCACCGCGGCGGCCACCTCACGCAGATCCTCTACGGCCAGCGCAAGGACAGCCTCTTCAGCGCCACGGCCCCGGCCCGCGTCGGCTTCACCGTCGCCGAGCGCTGCTACGCCGAGGGCAACCTCACCTGCAGCGAGGAGAACTTCAAGTCGAGCGACCCGGGCAAGTACCGCATCTGGTACGACACCCCCGCCGACCTGCGGTGCCAGGCGGTCACCTCGACGGACAAGAAGAAGTGCTGGAACGCCGGCCCGACCTTCTGGTCCACCAAGCGCCTCGACAAGATCACCACCTCGGCCCAGCGCCGCACCGACACCACCGCGCGCCAGGTCGTCGACGAGTACCAGCTCAAGCAGAACTTCCCCGTCCTCAAGACCGGCCCGAACACGGCCCTGTGGCTGGAGTCCATCCAGCGCACCGGCTACGCGCGGAACGGCTCGACGGACGCCTCGGTCAAGCTCAACCCGATCCGGTTCGAGTCCAACGAGGAGGAGATGCCCAACCGCGTCCTCCAGCGGAAGACGGCCGGGGAGGAGAAGGGGCACCCGACCGACCCGCGCCCCGGCTTCGCCCGGCTGCGCATCGGCCGCGTCATCAACGAGTACGGCGGCGAGACCGTCGTCACGTACAAGATGCCGACCTGGGGCGACGCGGCCGACGGCTGCGCCAGCGGGCAGGGCCTGCCTCCCAAGACGGACAAGGCGGCCCTCAAGGCCAACACGCGCCTGTGCTACCCGACGTACTGGCACCCGGACGCCGAGGTCGAGGACATCGACTGGTTCCACAAGTACGTGGTCCAGTCGATCGAGGAACTGCCGAACATCGACGGCTCGTTCCCCACGCTGACGTCGTACGACTACAAGAACGCCGGCTGGAAGCTCGCCGAGGCGGAGTTCAGCAAGAAGTCCACGCGCACGTACTCGCAGTTCGCGGGCTTCGAGCAGACCACCGTCGTCACGGGCGCGCGGAAGGCCGCGGCCGACAACGGCGAGGGTTCCACCCCGGGCGAGGACACGCCGGGAGTCGAGGGCCCGAAGACCAAGGCGGTCACCCGCTTCTACCGGGGCATGGGCGACACCGTCCCGATGAAGACCCTCACGGGCACCAACCTCACCCACGACGGCGCGACGGTCTACGACCGCGAGGCGTTCGCCGGCCGGATCGCCGAGGAGTTCAGCTACTCCGACGCGACCGACGCCGACAACGACTGGCTCACCCGCGGCCTCACGATCCCCGAGGCCACCGAGCTCGCCAGCCGCCCCCGCGGCGACGGCCTCGACCCGCTGAAGGCGTGGCGCGTCACCGAGCCCGAGGAGATCGCGTACACCAAGTCGTCGGGCACGGGTGACGACACCCGCACCCTGCGGAGCGTCCGCACCAAGACGACCTTCGACGGCGTCCACGGACTGCCCACGCAGGTGGAGTCGTTCGGCGACGCGGACCCGACGAAGACCGAAGACGACTCCTGCGCCAGGATGGAGTACCTGCACAACACGGACCGGAACATCATCGGCCTGACCAAGCAGGTCCTGGTGTCGCCCACGTCGTGTGCCGCGGCGAACTGGTCCGACCTCAAGTCGCTGAGCGGTGGAACGCGAACCTCGTACGACAACACGGCGTACGGTACGGCGCTCGCCGACACCACCCGTGGTCTGGCCACCGAGACCTGGTCCCTGAAGGCGGACGGCACCGGATTCCAGACCGGCGGCACCGTCGTCTTCGACGCCCTCGGCCGCGTCACCAAGCAGATCGACCCGGACAAGAAGGAGTCCTCGATCGCCTTCGACCCGCCGACGGGTCAGGTGTTCAAGATCACCCAGACGAACCCGCTGGGTCACGCCCAGATCCAGGAGGTGGAGCCGGGTCGCGGGGTCGCGCTGAAGACGACCGACGCCAACGGCCACGTCAGCCAGGCGAAGTTCGACCCGCTGGGCCGTCTCGCCGAGGCCTGGGCTCCCGGCCGCGCACCGGCCGCGGGCGTCGTCCCGGACTTCAGGGCCGAGTACGTGATCCCGGAGGAGGAGCCCGACCCGAACGACCCGGACGGCGGCACGCTCCGTAAGCCCCCCTACGTCACCACCTACAGCCGTGGCTACGAGAACCGGATCGAGAAGTCCGTCACGGTCTACGACGGTCTCGGCCGCGAGCGCCAGACGCAGGAGGAGGCGGACGGCGGCGGCCGTCTGATCACCGACACGCTGTACAGCAGCGCCGGTGAGATCTACCAGACCAACAACGCCTACCTCAACGAGGATGCCCCGAACGGCGAGCTGTTCACCCCCCGCGCCGACACCACGGTCCCGAACATCACCCGGTACAAGTACGACGGCCTCGGCCGCGTGCTCGAGGAGATGCCGGTCCTCAAGGTGAAGGCCCCCGGGACCACCGAGGCCGTCTCCCAGGAGGTGCCGGAGAAGGCGACCCGCTACGAGTACGGGGCCGACTGGTCGAAGGTGATCCACCCGCAGGGCGCCTCGTCCTACCGGGTCTACACCGACGCCCTCGGCCGCGCCGTCCGCACGGACACCATCAACCCGGCGGAGCCCGGCAGTTACACGTCGACGCGCTACACGTACGACGGCCGCGGCCAGCTCACGAAGGCGACCGCCTCGGCCGACCCGACCCACCCGTGGACGTGGACGTTCGACGCGCGTGGCCGCATGGAGACCGCGACCGACCCGGACACGGGCACCACGCGGATGACGTACGACGACCGTGACCGGCCGCTCACCAAGACCGACGCGCGCGGCGTGACGATCTGGAACGGCTACGACGAGCTGTCCCGGCCCAAGGAACAGCGCCTGAACAACTCCGCGGGCACGCTGCTCGCCGGGTTCTCGTACGACACCGTCGTCGGCGGCAAGGGCATGCCCGCCTCCGCCACCCGGTACACCGAGGGCCAGGCGTACACGCAGAAGGTCAACGGCTACACGACGGACTACCAGCCGACCTCGACGACGCTGTCGCTGCCCCCGTCGCTGGCCACCACGTGGGGCATCCCCGCGGACTACCGGTACGACTACAAGTTCTCCGACAACGGCATGCTGGAGGAGGCGAACCTTCCGAAGGCCGGCAAGTTCGACCCGGAGAAGCTGGTCATCCGTTACAACAAGGACGGCAACCCGCTTTCGGTCTCCGGCAAGGACTGGTACGGCTCGGAGACGATCTACTCGCCCTACGGCCAGGTCATGCGCTCGACCATGGGCGCGGTGCCCTACCGGGTCTGGGCGCAGAACTCGTACGACGAGTCCACCGGCGAGCTGCAGAACCAGATGGTCTACCGGGAGCAGACCGGTGCCGGTCCGGTCGAGGGCAACCTGGTCTCGAAGCGCGAGTACGCCTACGACCCGGCCGGCAACGTCACGGACATCCGTGAGCGCGCCACCGGGATCGAGGAGCGGCAGTGCTTCACGTACGACCCGCTGGGTCAGCTGAAGACCGCCTGGACCTCGAAGGACCAGGAGAAGTGCGCCGCTCCGAAGAAGACGGACGGCACGCTCGACGTCGCCGCGGGCAAGGACGCCTCCGGCTACTGGCAGGAGTACGAGTACGACCTCCTCGGCAACCGCACCAAGCTGGTCGAAAAGGACCTGAACGGCGTCACGGCCAAGGACGCGACCACCACGTACCAGTACGGCGTGGGCGCGGCCAAGAGCCAGCCGCACACGCTCACCAAGGTCTCCAAGACCTACACCACCCCCGCGGGTGCGCAGGTCAAGGCCGAGGCCGAGCGGCTTTACGAACTGACGGGTCAGACGAAGTCGGTCACCTCGCTCGACAATGGTGACAAGCAGACGTTGACCTGGACCCCCGACGGCAAGGTCGACCGGATCACCGGCGCGGGCACCGGCGGCAAGACCCCTTACACAGGCCTTGCCGACAAGTGCTTCGACCTCAAGAACGGCGTCGCGGCCGCGGCGCAGCCGGTCCAGCTGTACACCTGCAACGCCACCGCGCCGCAGAGCTGGAAGTTCACCCCCACCCCGAGCACGCCGACCACTCCGCAGACCGACCCCGACCGGGGCTCGCTGTCGGTGTTCGACGACTGGTGCGTCCAGCCGGCCGCCAACACCGTCGGGTCGGCCGTCCAGATCCAGAAGTGCGCCACCACCGCCGCGGCGACGGCGGCGCAGGAGCTGAAGCGCAACGCGGCCGGCCAGTTGACGCACATCGCGTCCAACCTGTGCCTGGCGGTGCAGGGTGCCAACTCGGCCGACGCCACGGCGATCGTCCTGGCCACGTGCGACGGCAACTCCGCCGCGCAGCTGTGGGCGCCGCAGAACGACACCCGTCACATCTACGGCCCCGGCGGCGAACGCCTGTTCACCATCAAGGGCAAGACGGCCACCCTGTACCTGGGTGACACGGAGGTCACCGTCCGGCAGGGCGGCGTCCTGGTCAACTCGCAGCGCACCTACATCACCCCCGCCGGTTCGGTCATGCGCTACGCGTACGGCACGGCCGGGGACCGGCTGGTCGCCCTGACCACGGACCACCAGGGTTCCGTCTACGCCGAGGTCGCGATGAGCGACACGATGGACGTGCGGATCCGCAAGCAGGACCCGTTCGGCAACCAGCGTGGCGCCGGCACGGTCGGCGGCAACCTGCAGACGCACACCGGGTTCCTCAACAAGACCCGGGACGACTCCTCCGGCTACACGCTCCTGGGCGCCCGGCTCTACGACCCGATGGTCGGACGCTTCCTGTCCGCCGACCCGCAGATGGACCTGAACGATCCACTGCAGGCCAACGGGTACGTCTACGCGCACAACAACCCGGTCACCCACGCGGACCCGACCGGTGAGGCGATCACCCTGACCGCCTCGGAGAAGGCGGCGGCCCTCGCGGGCGCGGGCCTGTCCGCGGCGCAGGTCGCGCAGGCGCAGGCCACCATGGGCAAGTCCCTGACCTCGGTGATCCTCGCCGCCGCGTGGAGCGTCCTGAGCGACTTCATCGGGCTCAGCGACGCCATGGCCTGCTTCGGCGGTGACATGTGGTCCTGCGGCAGCATGATCATCGGGGCGATCCCGTGGACCAAGCTGGGCAAGATCCCGTCCGTCCTGAGGGCGGTCGACCGCACGATCAACGCCATCCAGGCGTTCAAGAAGGCCAAGGCGGCGGCCGAAGCCGTGCTCAAGGCCGCCAAGGCGGCCGAGGCGGCGGCTCTGAGAGCCAAGAAGGCCGCCATCGAGAAGGCGAAGAAGGAGGCCGCGCAACGGGCCAAGAAGAAGGCGGCCGAGGCGGCCAAACGGAAGGCCGAAGCGGCGGCCGCCGCCAAGAAGAAGACCGGTAACCCGGCCCAGAAGAGCTCCCAGGCCAAGGCCGCCCCCAAGTCCTCCTCGCAGACGGGAGTGAGCAAGGCGGGCAAGTCCGGTTCGTCCAAGCCGGGCGGAAGTTCCGGCGGATCCTCCCGCGGCAAGGGCGGATCCAGCGGCGGCGGCGGTTCCGGCAAGGCCGGCTGCAACAGCTTCGTACCCGGCACGAAGGTGCTGATGGCCGACGGCTCCACCAAGCCGATCGAGCAGGTCAAGACCGGCGACAAGGTCATCGCGACCGATCCCGAGTCCGGCGCCACGCGGGTCGAGACGGTCACCGCGGAGATCAAGGGCCAGGGCCTCAAGCACCTGGTCACGATCACCGTCGACACCGACGGCGAGGCCGGGTCGAAGACGGCCCGGGTCACCGCAACCGAGGGCCACCCGTTCTGGGTGCCCCAGCTCCGTGCCTGGCTCAAGGCCACCGACCTGACCTCGGGCCAGTGGCTGGAGACCAGCGCCGGCACCCGGGTTCAGATCACCGCGATCGAGCGCCGGACCGCCCGGGCGGCCACGGTGCACAACCTGACGGTCTCCGGCACCCACACGTACTACGTGACGGCGTCGGGCACCTCACTCCTCAACCACAACGACACCTGCCCGACGGGTGGTGGGGAGGACCTCGACCCGTACTCGCCCGAGAGCACGGAGAAGCGCCAGGAACAGAACGCGCAGAACTGGTCGGAGATCCCGCGTGATGTCCACGAGACGGTGAACCGTGTGGAAGACGGCCGGCTGCCCCAGCGGGTCAACGACAACGGTCTCGACTGGTACGACGCCCGCAGGACGCGAAACGGTGTGACCACCTATAACACCAACAACCCGTGGTACGACGCGACGGTGTACACGGTCCTGGACAGGAGGGGAAGGGACACCCTCCACCGTGTTCTCGTCCGCTCCGACGGCGTCGTCGGGTACGTCTTGGGCCACAATTACAATCAGGTCCACGAATACGGATACGCCGGGCGCCTGCCAGGCAGATGGAACCAGCCGGGGGCCGGCTGGTACGCGGATCACGGAGGTGGATCCCCTCGATGAAACCCCCAGCCGCAGTCGACTCCCTGGCCGCAGCGGGCCTGCTGTTCATCGATGGGTGGACCGAGCCCGAAGGGCTCATTCCGCCCGTCGTCACCGGTCTGGCCACAAGCTGCCCGGCCTCGGAAGGGCGCGTCGAAGCCATGCTGGACGTCCTGGAGCCGCAGCTGCACGAAAGGGCGAACGCCGACTGGTACCGGCTGGCGGTCGAAGGAGGGCTCTTCTCCGAGACCGACCGCAGGTTCCTGCTCGCGATGGATACGGCGGAGGACGACGGCGCGCAGTGGTTCTGCGTCGAGTTGCAGGACGAATGGGACATCATGGGCGCGGGAGCCGCCGGGCCGCTCGGCAGCGCCCCTTGCCGTCCCGAGTTCCGCATGCTCTCGCTCGACGGTAACGTGCTGCTCTTTGCGACGACGTGGGAGCACGCGATCAGCACCTCGGTGCTGAAGGCGCCGCACCGCTCGCAGGTCCTCCGCCGGTGGGCCGAGGACCTGGCGTCCGGATCGCTCGACTATCCGGACGAGCCGCCGCTGAGCCCGGCGGCACGCCGCTGGCTCGACGCCCACTAGAAGTGCGACGGGGTCGGGACGACCCGGCTCCGTCACCTTCGAAGCAGTTCGGAAGCCCCGACCGAGACATCGGTCGGGGCTTTCCCCCTTGCCGCTGCGGAGGCGGTCCTCAAGAGGTGGTCGACGCCCTGCGCAGCGCGCTGATGCAGGTGCCGATCGCCTCCTGGAGGTCTTCGAGGCGCTGGAGCATGTCGTCCTCGAAGACCTCCTCCTCAAGGACCTCGTCCAGGGTCAGCTCCTCGAAGACCTTCGTCGCCTTCTGCAGGCTGCTGTAGAACTTCGTCCGCCGCTCCTGCACGCGCAGTGCCGGGTCCTCCTCGACGGCCTTGGCCACCAGGCCCTTGACCGCGTCGTACGCCTCGCCGGCCCACTCGCCGGCCTCCTCCGAGTCGTCCAGCTCGTCGAGGAGCGACAGGTGCCGCTCGGCCTCCGCACGCAGCTCGGGCGGCGCCTCCACGGTCTGCCCCGCCGGGGTCTTGATCTGGCCGTTCTCCACGATCTGCCGCACGTACCCGATGCGGTCCGCCGCCTTCGCCTCGCTCGCCACCGCCTTCTTCAGGTCGCCGGTGCGGGCGATCGCGCGGGCCATCTCCGTCTGGAGGGCCGGGTCCTCCTTCATCCGGTCGAGCAGCGCGCCGCGCGCCGCCTCCGCCGTCCCCGGGTCGGCGAGGATCGCCGCCCGCAGCGCCGTCGGGTTCTCCGCGACCTCGAGCGCCTTCGTCGGCCGGATGCCCTCCGCCTCGGCCGCCGCGCTGATCGCCTGCCCGCGCACGGAGGTCGCGCCGTTGCGGGAGGAGTAGTACGAGATCCAGACGTCCGCGTCGGGCAGCTCGACGTCCTCGCCGGGGACCAGGACCTCGAACTGGGGGACCAGGCCGTCGTCGGCGGCCATGTCCCAGGCCTTGTAGTAGCGCATGACCCGCTCCGGCGAGCACTCCGCGAGCTCCGCGAACGCCTTCGCGGAGACCTTCGCCGCGGCCGTGCCCTCGGCGGCCTGGCCGCCGGGCCGCACGCTCCGCGCCACCTTGAGCGCGAAGGCCCAGCCGCCGGTGCGGGCGTAGACGCCGAAGTCGCGGGCGTCGCGGACGACGACGGGGTCGGGCTCCCCGGCGTTCTGATCCGCGTCCTGCTCCTCCTCCCGGTCCTCGGCCCCCTGCGCGTCGCGGGGCTCCGGCGCCGAGGGCTCCCAGAACTCGGGCTCCTCCGCCATGACGGGGCCGGTGGCCTCCTCGGCGGGCCCGGGGACAATGGACTCGGGGACGGCGGACTCGGGAACGACAGGCCCGGGAACGGCGGGCCCGGCCTCGGCGGGCGTGGTGTCGGACGGGGTGAAGGCGATGGTCACCGGGGCTCTCCGAGGGTCGGGTACGGGAACTGCGGCCGACAGCCTATACACACCCCTTGGTGAAGTTTCACCCGTTTCAGCGGTCCGGTGCGCAGGGGGCGACCGGAACACGCCGGGTCGCCCGTGCAACCGCCCGGTCCGTGCCATTGGTCCACTCCAACGGTGGTTTTCCACAGGGGTGGTACGGCTGCCGGGCGGCGCGTACGGTGCCGGATATGAAGATCCTCATCAGCGCTGACATGGAGGGCGCGACCGGTGTGACCTGGCCCGCAGACGTGCTGCCCGGCACGCCCCAGTGGGAGCGGTGCCGCTCCATGTTCACGTCCGACGTGAACGCGGCGGTGCTGGGCTTCTTCGACGGCGGCGCCGACGAGGTGTTGATCAACGAGGCGCACTGGACCATGCGGAACCTGCTCCTGGAGAGACTGGACGAGCGGGCCGAGATGCTCACCGGCCGGCACAAGTCCCTCTCCATGGTCGAGGGCGTGCAGCACGGCGACGTCGACGGCATCGCCTTCGTCGGCTACCACACGGGCGCGGGTGCCGAGGGGGTCCTCGCCCATACCTACCTCGCCAACTCCATCACCGGCGTCTGGCTGAACGGCGAGCGGGCGAGCGAGGGCCTGCTCAACGCCCATGTGGTCGCGGAGTACGGCGTCCCCGTCGTCCTCGTCACCGGCGACGACCTGACCTGCGAGGACGCCCTCGGCTACGCCCCCGAGGCCCCCAAGGTCGCCGTCAAGGACCACGTCTCGCGGTACGCGGCGGTGTGCCGGACCCCCGCCAGGACCGCCGCCGACATCCGGGCCGCCGCGAAGGCCGGCGCCGCGCTCGCCGTGCGGTGCGAACCGGTTCGGGGCGGCCCCTTCACCGTGGAGGTCGAGTTCGACGCCGAGCACCTGGGCGCCGCCGCCACGGTGGTTCCCGGCGTGGCGCGCAGCGGGGAGCGGCGCGTCGCGTACACGAGCGGGACCATGTACGAGGCAATCCGTACGTTCAAGGCGGTCACGACCATCGTCTCCGCCGCGGTGGAGGAGCAGTATGGCTGAGGAGGTCCGGGAACCGGACGCGACGGCGCTCGACGAGGTGGTCACCTTCACCTCCGAGCTCATCCGCATCGACACCACCAACCGGGGCGGCGGCGACTGCCGCGAGCGCCCCGCCGCCGAGTACGTCGCCGAGCGGCTCGCCGCCGCCGGGATCGAGCCCGCCCTCCTGGAGCGGACCACCGGCCGCACCAACGTCGTGGCGCGCATCCCCGGCACCGACCCCGCGGCCCCCGCGCTCCTCGTCCACGGACATCTGGACGTGGTGCCCGCCGACCCCGCCGAGTGGGCCGTCCACCCCTTCTCCGGCGAGGTCCGCGACGGCCTCGTGTGGGGGCGCGGCGCCGTCGACATGAAGAACATGGACGCGATGGTCCTGGCCGTCGTCCGCTCCTGGGCCCGCCAGGGCGTCCGGCCGCGCCGGGACGTCGTCCTCGCCTACACCGCCGACGAGGAGGACAGCGCCGCCGACGGCTCCGGCTTCCTCGCCGAACGGCACCCGGCGCTCTTCGAGGGCTGTACGGAGGGCATCAGCGAGTCCGGGGCGTTCAGCTTCCACCCGGAGCCCGGCACCACCCTCTACCCGATCGCGGCGGGGGAGCGCGGCACCGCCTGGCTCAAGCTCACCGCCCACGGCCGCGCCGGCCACGGCTCCAAGGTGAACACGGCCAACGCCGTCACCCGCCTCGCCGCCGCCGTCGCCCGGATCGGCGCCCACACCTGGCCCGTCCGGCTCACCGCCACCGTCCGCGCAGCCCTCACCGAACTGGCCGCGCTGTACGGGATCGAGGTCGACACCCACGCCCCCGACTTCGACACGGACCTCCTCCTCGACAAGCTCGGCCCCGCCGCCGCCCTCGTCGCGCCGACCGTCCGCAACAGCGCCAACCCGACGATGCTCGACGCCGGCTACAAGGTCAACGTCATTCCGGGCACCGCCGTCGCGTACGTGGACGGGCGGATGCTGCCGGGCGGCGAGGAGGAGTTCACCGAGACGATGGACCGGCTGACCGGGCCGGACGTGGAGTGGGAGTTCCACCACCGCGAGGTGCCCCTGGAGGCCCCCGTGGACTCCCCGACCTTCGCCAAGCTCCGGGCCGCCGTCGAGCGCTTCGACCCGGACGGGCACGTCCTGCCGTTCACCATGTCCGGCGGCACCGACGCCAAGCAGTTCTCCCGGCTCGGCATCACCGGCTACGGCTTCTCGCCGCTGAAGCTGCCCCCGGACCTCGACTACGCGGCGCTCTTCCACGGCGTCGACGAGCGCGTCCCCGTGGACGCCCTCCACTTCGGCGTCCGGGTGCTCGACCACTACCTGAAGACCGCGTAGGGCACGCGGGACGCACGAGGAAACCCGGGACACGAGGGGGAACGGACCTGTGACAGCAGGGGGAGCGGAGACCATGGAGACGGCCGCCTACGGAAGCTGGCCCTCGCCCGTCGACGCGGCGCTCGCCGCCGCGCACGACGGACGGCCCGAGTACCCCGGCGCCGTCGGCGACGAGCTGTGGTGGACCGAGCCACGGCCCGCCGAGGGCGGCCGCCGGGCCCTGGTGCGGCGGCGGGCCGACGGCACGGAGGAGACCGCGCTGCCCGCCCCGTGGAACGTCCGCAGCCGGGTGGTCGAGTACGGCGGACGGCCCTGGGCGGCGGCCGACCGCCCCGAGGGCGGACCGCTCGTGGTGTTCTGCCACTTCCCCGACCAGCGGCTGTACGCGTACGAGCCCGACGCCGGGCCCGGCGCGGAGCCCCGGCCGCTCACCCCCGTCTCCGCCGTCGGCGGCGGACTGCGCTGGGTCGACCCGGTGGTCCACCCGGACCGGGGCGAGGTGTGGTGCGTCCTGGAGGAGTTCACCGGGCCCGCGCCGACCGACGTGCGCCGGGTGCCCGCCGCCGTGCCGCTCGACGGCTCGGCCGCCGGAGACCGTGCCGCCGTGCGCGAACTCACCGGCGAGCGCCACCGGTTCGTGACCGGACCCCGGCTCTCCCCGGACGGCAGCCGGGCGGCCTGGATCGGCTGGGACCACCCCCGGATGCCGTGGGACGGCACCGAGGTCCTGCTCGCCGAGGTCGCCCCCGACGGCACCTTCCGGGACGCCAGGACCGTCGCCGGAGGACCGGCCGAGTCCATCCCCCAGGCCGACTGGGACGCGGCGGGCCGGCTGCTCCTCGTCAGCGACCGCACCGGCTGGTGGAACCTCTACCGGGCCTCGGTCGGCGACGACGGCACCCTGTCCGAACCGGTCGCCCTCCGTCCCCGCCCCGAGGAGTTCGGCGGCCCGCTCTGGAAGATCGGACACGGCTGGTTCGCGCCCCTGGAGAACGGGCTCGTCGCCGTCGTCCACGGCACGGGCACCACCTCCCTCGGGATCCTCGACCCCGAGCGCGGCGACCTCGTCGACGCCGTCGGCCCCTGGACCGAGTGGACCCCGGCCCTCGCCGTCCACGGCACCCGGGTGGTCGGCGTCGCCGCCGGACCGTACGGCTCCTACGAACTGGTCGAGCTCGACACCCGCACCGGCCGCGCCCGCGCGGTCGGCGCCGCGCACACCGACGCCGTCGACCCCGCGTACTACCCCGAGCCCCGCCTCCGCACCTTCACCGGGCCCGGCGGCCGGGAGGTCCACGCCCAGGTGTATCCGCCCCGCCACCCCGGCTTCACCGGCCCCGACGGAGAGCTGCCGCCCTATGTGATCCGGGCGCACGGCGGGCCCACCGGGCACGCCCCGCTCGTCCTCGACCTGGAGATCGCCTACTTCACCTCGCGGGGCATCGGCGTCGCCGAGGTGAACTACGGCGGCTCGACCGGCTACGGCCGGGAGTACCGGGAGCGGCTGCGCGAGCAGTGGGGCGTCGTCGACGTCGAGGACTGCGCGGCCGTCGCGACGGCGCTCGCCGCCGAGGGCACGGCCGACCCGGCGCGGCTCGCCGTGCGCGGCGGCAGCGCGGGCGGCTGGACGGCCGCCGCCTCCCTCGCCGCCACGGACGTGTACGCCTGCGGCACGATCGTCTATCCCGTCCTCGACCCCCGGGACTGGGCCACCGGCGGGACCCACGACTTCGAGTCCCGGTACCTCGACGGGCTGATCGGCCCCTTCGACCGGGTGCCCGGCCGGTACAAGGAGCGCTCGCCCGTCGAGCACGTCGACCGGATCACGGCCCCGTTCCTGCTGCTCCAGGGGCTCGACGACGTCATCTGCCCGCCCGAGCAGGCCGAGCGCCTGCTCGCCCGCGCGGCCGGCCGGGGCGTCCCGCACGCCTACCTCGCCTTCGAGGGGGAGGGGCACGGCTTCCGCGGCGCCGAGGCCCTGGTCCGCTCCCTGGAGGCCGAACTCTCCCTGTACGTCAAGGTGTTCGGCATCGACCGCACGGACGTCCCGGACCTGGAGTACCGCACGTGACCGGCCCCTGGGCGCGGGAGCCGCTCGCCGTCCGCGCACTGGAGCGGCCCGCCCGGCTCCGGCCCGGGGCGCGGGTCGCCGTCGTCGCCCCCAGCGGTCCCGTCTCCGAGGAACGGCTGCGGGCGGGGCTCGACGTGCTGCGCGGCTGGGACCTGGAGCCGGTGGTCGCCCCACACGTCCTGGACGTCCATCCAGCCCTCGGACACCTCGCGGGGGCGGACCGGGCGCGGGCCCGGGACCTGACCGAGGCCTGGTGCGACCCCTCGGTCTCCGCCGTGATCTGCGCGCGCGGCGGGTACGGCGCCCAGCGCATGGTGGACCTCGTCGACTGGGCGGCGGTCCGGGCGGCCGGGCCCAAGGCCTTCGTCGGCTACAGCGACGTCACCGCCCTGCACGAGGCCTTCGCCGTCCGCGCGGGCTTCGCCACCCTGCACGGGCCGATGACCGCCGCGGGCACCTTCCTCTCGGACCCGCGCACCCAGGAGTCCCTGCGGGCCACCCTGTTCGAGCCCGAGTCGGTACGGACCCTGGGATCGGAGACCGCGCGGGCCCTCGTGCCGGGCCGCGCCCGGGGGGTGACCCTCGGCGGCTGCGTCAGCCTCCTCGCCGCCGACCTCGGCACCCCGCACGCCCGGCCCTCGGCGCGCGGCGGGCTGCTGGTCCTGGAGGACGTGGGGGAGGAGCCGTACCGCCTCGACCGGATCCTCACCCAACTCCTGCGGTCCGGATGGCTCGACGGGGTCGCGGGCGTGGTGCTCGGCTCCTGGGCGGAGTGCGGGCCGTACGAGGAGGTGCGGGCGGTGCTCGCCGACCGGCTCGGCGGCCTCGGGGTGCCGGTCGTGGAGGAGCTGGGCTTCGGACACGGTCCGACCGCGCTCACCGTGCCGCTCGGAACACCGGCGGTGCTCGACGCGGACGCGGGGACGCTCACCCTCGACGTACCGGCCCTGCGCTGAGGGGTTCCGCCAAGTCGCCTTTCCCGCGCGGACGTTCGGCACGACAACGAAACGAGACCGCCATCTTCGTGGGTTCCGCCAGTACGGCCCTCCGGACGGCTGGGGAGAGACTTCCCGCCAGGGGCCGCGGCCTGCCCGAAGGCCGACGCCACGAAGAGGGGAACAGCACGATGAGCGGTCAGCTCTACGACGGGATCGGCGAGGCGTTCGAGGGGTTCAAGGGCCTCCCCCTCGCGCGCTACGGGGAGGTGCCCGGTTTCCTCGCCCTCGTCGGGGACGTGAAGGGCAGGTCGGTCCTCGACCTGGCCTCCGGAACCGGCTTCTACAGCAGGGAGCTCAAGCGCCGCGGCGCGTCCGACGTCCTCGGCGTCGACATCTCCGGCGCGATGGTCGACGCGGCCCGGGCCCTGGAGGACGCCGAACCGCTGGGCGCGCGGTACGAGGTCGGCGACGTCGCGGAGCTGCGCGCCTTCGACGAGCCCTTCGACATCGCGATCGCGGTCCAGCTGTTCAACTACGCCGACAGCGTCGCCACCATCGAGCGGATGTGCCGGAACATCCACCGCAGCGTCGCGGACGGGGCCGAGTTCTTCGTCTTCACGCAGAACCCGGACTTCCGTTTCGGCGGGCCGTCCCTGGCCAAGTACGGCTTCCTGTGCGAATCGCTCGGCGAGGAGACCGAGATCGGGCCGCGCGAGCGGCTCACCGCGCTCCTCGACCCGCCGATCTCGTTCGAGGCGAACCCGCCCGGCCGCGAGGTCCTGGAGAAGAGCCTGCGGGCGGCCGGGTTCGACGGGATCACCTGGGTGCCCCTGGAGATCTCGGAGGCCGGCGTGCGCGAGTACGGCGAGGAGTTCTGGGCCGACCACGACGCCAACCCGCCGCTGACGATGCTCCGCTGCCACGCCTGACCCCGAGCCGATCCCCACGCCCTACCCCGAGCGGGTTCCAGGCTTGACCCCGAGCGGGTCCCGGGCCTGACCCCGAGCGGGTTCCGGGCCGCCCCCGCCCCTGAGCAGGGCGGCCCGGAATGCGAGGAACTTCACGGCCCCCGCCGTACATCCCCGGAGCCCCTTCGTTCGTCTTCCGTGCGCCGGGTCCGTGCGGGCCCGGAAGGCATCGATTCAAGGGCGGAAGACTTTGAAGACTCCCACACTCGGGGTACGCAGTGCCGTGACCGTCACGCTCACGGCCTCGGCCGTCCTGGCCGGTGGCCTCTTCACCGGCCAGGCGTACGCCGCGCCCGTCGACCCGACGGTCACCGCCCTGGGCGGCTTCATCATGAACAACGCCACGGGCACGACGATGTACGGGAAGACGGCCGACACGCGCCGGTCCACCGGCTCCACCACGAAGATCATGACCGCGAAGGTGGTGCTCGCGCAGAAGGGCCTCAACCTCGACGCCAAGGTCACGATCGACAAGGCCTACAGCGACTACATCGTCTCGAAGAACGCCTCGTCGGCCCGGCTCATCGTCGGCGACAAGGTGACCGTCCGCCAGCTCCTCTACGGCCTCATGCTGCCGTCGGGCTGCGACGCCGCCTACGCGCTCGCCGACAAGTTCGGCACCGGCACCACGCGGGCGGCCCGGGTCAAGTCGTTCATCGGCAAGATGAACACCGAGGCCAAGAACCTCGGCATGAAGAACACCCACTTCGACTCGTTCGACGGCATAAGCAACGGGCAGAACTACTCGACCCCGCGCGATCTGACGAAGCTCGCGAGCAGTGCGATGAAGGACGCCACGTTCCGCACCGTCGTCGGGACGAAGTCCACGTCGCAGAAGGTGACCACCAAGAGCGGTGGCTACCGGTACATGTCGTGGACCAACACGAACAGGCTCCTGAGCGAGTACAGCGGCACGATCGGCGTGAAGACCGGCTCGGGCCCGGAGGCCAAGTACTGTCTCGTCTTCGCGGCCACCCGCAACGGCAGGACGCTCATCGGCACGGTGCTCGCCTCGTCGTCCGAGGCGAACCGGACGGCCGACGTCAAGAAGCTGCTGGACCACAACTTCAAGAAGTGATCCCGGGAGCCACCGGGGGCGGGCCGGCGCCGTGGTGCGCCGGCCCGCCGCTCCGCACGGGCCTCAGAGCGCCGCGTACCCCGGGCGCACGACCTCGTCGATCAGGCGCCGGCGCTCGGGCAGCGGCAGGAACGCGGCCTCCAGGGCGGCGACCGTGAACTCCTCGAAGACCTCCGGGCCGTAGCCGAAGGCGTCCGCCATGTGCTGGAACTCCTCGCTCATGGTGGTGCCGGAGACCAACCGGTTGTCCGTGTTGAGCGTGATCCGGAAGCCCAGGCGGCGCAGCTCGTCGATCGGGTGCGTGGCGTAGTCCTTCGCCGCGCCCGTCTGCAGGTTGGAGGTCGGGCAGACCTCCAGGGCGATCCGGTTGTCCCGGACGTACGAGGCGAGCCGACCGAGCGTGCCGTCCTCGGCTATGTCGTCCGTGATCCGCACGCCGTGGCCGATCCGCTCGGTGCCGCAGACCTGCACGGCCTCGTGGATCGACTCCGCGCCGACGGCCTCGCCCGCGTGGATGGTGAAGTGGCAGTTCTCCCGCTTCAGGTGCTGGAAGGCGGGGAGGTGGCGGGCCGGCGGGTTGCCGATCTCGCCGCCCGCGATGTCGAAGCCCGCCACGCCGTTGTCCCGGTGCGCGACCGTGAGCCGCGCGATCTCCAGGGAGCGGTCCGTGTGGCGCATGCCGGTGAGCAGGGTGCGGACGGTGATGCGGCCGCCGGAGCGGCGCTCGCCCTCGCGGAAGCCGTCGTTGACCGCCTCGACGACCTCGTCGAGGGTCAGGCCGCCCTCCAGGTGCTGCTCGGGGGCGTAGCGGACCTCGGCGTAGACGACGCCGTCCGCCGCCAGGTCCTCGGCGCACTCGGCCGCGATGCGCGTGAGCGCCTCGCGGGTCTGCATCACCGCGCAGGTGTGGGCGAAGGTCTCCAGGTAGCGCTCCAGCGAACCGGAGTCGGCGGCGTCCCGGAACCAGACCGCGAGCTCGGCCGGGTCCTCGGTCGGCAGCGCGGTGTAGCCGCACTCGCGCGCCAGCTCGACGATGGTCGCGGGGCGCAGCCCGCCGTCGAGGTGGTCGTGGAGGACGGCCTTGGGGGCCCGTCGGATCCAGTCGGAGACGGGGGCGGCGGCGGGCGCGGTGAGGTTGTCAGACAAGTGCATGGCGGGGAAGTGTACGCCACGGGAAGGGGTCGCGCTGTGACGCCCCCGACAGGGGGCGGGGCGGGGGTCCGGCCAGGGCGCGGGGCGCTCAGTGGGACTGCAGCACCGGCAGTGAGGGGGCGCCCGTCGGCAGCATGTGCTTGGCGGCCAGGACCGGGACCTCGCCGACCCGGACGACCTGGGTGACCAGGACGGCGGGAGTGTCCGCCGGGCGCCCGAGCTGGTCCCCGCGCCGCCGCCCGAGCAGCGTCGCCGTGATGCCGCTGTGCGCGCCGAGGGCCGTCTCGCGCGAGGCGCCGACCAGGACCGAGAGCATGGAGACCGCCGGGCGGCCGTCGGCGTCCGTCTCCCGCAGGGCCCGCGCGAACTCGGGGTGCACCCGGTCGAGCAGGTCGTCGGACGCCGCCCACTCGTGGCTCAGGGCCGCCGCCGCACCCTCCCCGACCAGCACGGACTCCCAGAACCGCAGCTCGGCGCGGGCCGGGGCGAGCAGATGCTGGGCGGTGAAGTCGGTCGGCTCCTCGACCGTCCGCAGGAGCGCCCGTACGCGGAGCGGCGCGCCCCCGCCGATCAGCTCCTCCAGCGGCTGGACCTGCTCGAACCCGCGCCGGGGCGGCCGGTCGTTCACGGTCCGGCCGACCCCGCGCCGCACGGTGAGGACGCCGTCCTCCTGGAGCAGCAGCAGCGCCTCGCGCAGGGCGGGCCGGCTCACGCCCAGCTCGGCGGCGAGCTTCGGCTCGGAGGGGAGCGTGGAGCCCGGCGGGTAGGTGCCGTCGTGGACGGCGTCCGCGATCCGCTCGTAGAGCGCCACGACCGGTCGCCGCCGCTGTCCGCTGACCGGCACGGCCTCTCCTCTTCTCGCTGTCGGTTCCGTCCCCGGCACCACGGTAGCCGGGTCGCGTTGTCTGACAAGTCACCCGTACGGCTCTCCCCACCGCCACGGTGGAGCCCCGTCCCCCTCATTCTGGTCCCACGGCGGCGGCCCACGCGGCCGACGGCACGGACGGCACGGACGGCACGGACGGCACGGACGGCACGGACGGCACGGACGGTACGGACGGTACGGACGGTACGACGAGGAGAGGGCCCGATCGATGAGTCCCAGGGACAGGGAGCGGACGGCGGGCGCGGGAGCGTCCCGGTCCGGCGGGGCCTTCCCGCACGCCCGGAGGCGGAAGTGAAGCGGGCCGCCGCCGTCGGCGCGGGCGCGCTCCTCGCGCTCGCGGTCGTCGCCGTGTCCTCGGCGGAGGAGACCCCCGGGACCGGAACCGGGGCCGGGACCGGGACCGGAACCGGGGACGAGCCGGAGAAACGGACCGTGCCGGACTTCCTGGGCCTGGGCCTGTGGCGGGTCTTCACCCGTCTCGACCGCAGGACCCGGCTCGACGTCCACGACGTGAGCGGCCGGGACCGGCGGGTGCTCTGGCCGTCGCGCTGGCAGGTCTGCACCCAGTACCCGGAGGCGGGCGCGGACCTCGACCGGCGGACCACGGTCATGATCGGGGTCGTCCGCAGGGGCGAGACCTGCCCGCCCCGCGTCCGCACGGCCCGCCGCTGAGCGGCGCCACCGCCGACCGGGCTCGTCACCGACCGGCCCCGCGGCCCGTACGGCACCACGGCCCATACGGCACCACGGCCCGTACGACTCCGTGACTCGTACGACCCCGTGGTCCCGCACGGCCCGCCGCTGACCGGTGTCGTACGGGCCGTCCGCATAACCTGGCCGCATGCCCGACGCCCCAGGCCCGTACCCCTCCGTCCCCGGCCTGCCCTCCGGGGACCCCGGCCCGTCCTCCGACGCCCCTTACCTCGCCCTCGGCCCCCGCGTGGGCCTGCGGCCCTTCTCGGCGGCCGATGCCGGGGAGTTCACCGCGCGTGCCCGAGAGAGCCGGGAGCTGCACCGGCCCTGGCTGTTCCCGCCGTGCACGCCCGAGGCGTACGCCGCCTACACCGGGGTGCTCCTCGGTGAGCCGGCGCGCGCCGGTTTCCTGGTGTGCGAGCGCGGGGAGGGCGGCCGGATCGCCGGGTTCGTCAACATCAACAACATCGTCCGCGGTGCCTTCCGCAGCGGCGCCCTCGGCTACGGCGCCTTCGCGCACGCCGCCGGACGCGGTCTGCTCACCGAGGCCCTCGGCCTGGTCCTGGACCACGCCTTCGGACCCCTCGGACTGCACCGCCTGGAGGCGAACATCCAGCCCGGCAACGCGGCCTCCCGCGCCCTCGTCCGCCGCGCGGGCTTCCGCCTGGAGGGGTTCTCGCCCGCGATGCTGTTCATCGACGGCGCCTGGCGCGACCACGAACGCTGGGCGATCACGGCCCCGGAACCCGGGGCGTGAACGCACGACGGGCTCAGCGCTTGTAGTTGATCTTCATCGTGTCGAGGTCCGTCACGGTCGAGCGCAGCCCCTTGTGGCCGTGGCCCAGCTCCCCGAGCACCGTCTCCACCCGGTCCTCCGCGAGCGCGCCCGCCATCTCCTCGCCGTCCTCGGCGTCGGAGACGACGACCACGCGGTACGAGAAGTGCTTCAGCGTCCGGTCGTAGGCGAGCGAGCCCTCCTCCGTGAACCGCATCGCCGCCATCCCGTGGTCGTCCGCCTCGGCGAGCAGCCGGGACCGGCTCTCCTCCGACAGGCCGTCGAACGTGCCCCGGACGATGACCCGGTAGGTGTGCCGCGTGCCCATTCCTCGTACTCCCTGCGCCACGGGTGCCCCTGCTCCCCGGCCCGCCACGGCGGCGCGCCGACCCGTCACCGTACGACGGCGGGCGCCCGCGCCGCCCGGAATATCCGGCTGCTCCGCCGGCGGCCCTCCGCCCGGCCCCTCCGTCGGAGTCCGATGCCGAAGCCCGACGTCGAGAACCCCTGGTCAGGACGGATCCCGGCGTGTTCGATGGGGCGATGACGACCGTGCGACGTGCCGTACTGACGCTGCCCGCGGCCCCGCTGGGGCCGGACAACCCGCTTCCCGCCCTGCGCGCCCCCGCCCGTGCCGGGGCGCACGCCGTCGACGAGCGGACCCTCGCCGGGCTCCCGCGCGACATGGCCCGGGGCATCGGCCGCGCCCCGCTGCGCAGCCTCCTGCCCGTCCCCGTGCGCGACGGCTACGGCCGCGACCGCGTCCCCGCGGACCTCGACGCGGTCGTGATCGAGAACGACCGCCTCCGGGTGACCGTCCTGCCCGGCCTCGGCGGCCGGATCCACTCCCTCCACCACAAGCCCACCGGCCGCGAGCTCGTCCACCGCAATCCCGTCCTCCAGCCCGCCGCCTTCGCGCTCAACGGCGCCTGGTTCGCCGGCGGCGTCGAGTGGAACACCGGCGCCACCGGCCACGGCGCCCTCTCCTGCTCGCCCCTCCACGCCGCGACCCTCCGCGCCCCCGACGGCGGCCCGATGCTCCGCCTGTGGGAGTGGGAACGGCTGCGCGACCTGCCGTTCCAGATCGACCTGTGGCTCCCCGAGGACTCCGACTTCCTGTACGCCGGCATCCGGATCCGCAATCCCCACGAGCGTCCCGCGCCCGTCTACTGGTGGTCCAACACCGCCGTCCCCGAGGACCGGCGGGTCCTCGTGCCCGCCGACGCGGCCTGGCACCACGGCTACGAACGCGGCCTGGACCGCGTGCCCGTGCCCGTCGACGCCGACGGCACCGACCGCACGTACCCGCTGAACAGCGTCCACGCCGCCGACTGGTTCCACGACCTCCCGGACGGGCGGCGGCGCTGGATCGCCGCCCTCGACGCGGACGGCGCCGGCCTCGTCCAGACCTCCACCGACGCCCTGCGCGGCCGGAAGCTCTTCGTCTGGGGCACCGGGCGCGGCGGCCGCCGCTGGCAGGAGTGGCTGACCGGGCCCGGCGCCCCCGGCTACGCCGAGATACAGGCCGGGCTCGCCCGCACCCAGCTGGAGCACCTGGAGCTGGCGGGCGAGTCGGAGTTCAGCTGGCTGGAGGCGTACGGGCCGCTCGCCGCCGACCCCGCCGCCGTGCACGGCGACGACTGGACGGCGGCCCGCGCGGACGCCGAACGCGCCCTGGACGCCGCCCTGCCCCGGGCCTCCGTCGACGCCGCGTACACCGCCTGGCGGGAGCGGGCCGCCGACGCCGAGCCGGAGACGGTCCTCGCGGCCGGTTCGGGCTGGGGCGCCCTCGAAGTCCTGCGCGGAGGGTACGGGCTGCCCGGCACGCCCTTCCCGGAGTCGACGCTCGGCCCGGAGCAGGAGCCGTGGCGCGAACTCCTGCGCACCGGCGTCCTGCCGCCCCCGGCGAAGGGCGCGGGGCCCGGCGCGCCGCTCGTCTCCGCTCCCTGGCGGGACATGCTGGAGACCGCCCCGGCCGACCCCTCCACCGAGTACCACCTCGGCGTCGCCCAGTGGCACGCCGGGGACCGCGCCCAGGCGGTACGGAGCTGGGAGCGGGGACTGCGCGGGGCCGAGGAGGCCTGGCCGCTGCTGTACTGCCTGGCCGTGGCCGACCAGGAGGACGGGCACGCGGAGCGGGCCGCCGAACGGTTCGCGGAGGCCTTCGCCGACCATGCCGCTTCCGGTGGGGGAGGGGCGGTGGCCGCCTCCCTCGGCCGGGAGGCCGTGGCGGCGCTGCTCGCCACCGGCCGGACCGACCGGGCCCGGCAGCTCTGGGCGCGCCTTCCGGAGGAGGCGCGGGGGAGGGGCGCGTTCCGGCTCCTGGAGGTCCGGATCCTGCTCGCGGAGGGCCGGCCGGACGCGGCCCGCGCCGTCTTCGACGAGGGCTTCGAGGTGGCGGACCTGAGCGAGGGCGCCGAGGTGCTCGGCGAGCTCTGGGCGCGGATCACCGACGAACCCCTGCCGGACGCCTACGAGTTCCGGATGCGCCCGAACCCGTGAGGGGCGATCACGCCACCCGGCACAGGACCTCCCCGTGCGGGACCATGAACCAGGCGTCCTCCCGTCCGCCCCACTCCCGCCAGGCCTCCGCGATCGCCGCCAGCTCCCCGGCGGTCGCGTGGCCGCCGGAGACGGCCAGGTCGGCGTAGCCGGAGGCGGTCGTGCGGTCCGCCCACAGGCCGCTCCACCAGGCCCGCTCCTCGGGAGCGGCGAAGCACCAGGTGCCGGCCGTCGTCGTGATGTCCGTGAAGCCGGCCCGCCGGGCCCAGGAGAACAGGCGCCGGCCCGCGTCCGGTTCGCCGCCGTTGGCGCGCGCGACCCGGTGGTACAGGTCCAGCCACCCGTCCAGGACGGGCAGTTCGGGGAACCAGGCGAAGGCCCCGTAGTCGCTGTCCCGGGCCGCGACGATCCCGCCGGGCCGGCACACCCGCCGCATCTCGCGCAGGGCCCCCACCGGGTCCCCGACGTGCTGGAGCACCTGGTGGGCGTGGACGACGTCGAAGGAGTCGTCGGGGAAGTCCAGGGCGTGGACGTCGGCCGCGGCGAACCGGACGTTCTCCAGGCCGCGTCCCTCCGCGACGGCGCGGGCCTTCACCAGGACGTCCTCGGCCGCGTCGACCCCGGTCACGCGGCCCGGCCCGACCAGCGCGGCCAGGTCGGCGGTGATGGTGCCGGGCCCGCAGCCCACGTCCAGGACGTCCAGCCCCGACCGCAGCTCGGGCAGCAGGTAGGCGGCGGAGTTGGCGGCGGTCCGCCAGCTGTGCGAGCGCAGGACCGACTCGTGGTGGCCGTGGGTGTAGACGGCGGTCTCGTGGGCCGCGGACGGTGTGGAGGCGTGCGTCATGGAACCGGCTCCCTCGGTGTGGGCGGATGCCTCCACCGTAGGCGGACCGATCGCATCATGAGACCCGCGTCTTACCATGTGGATCACGTCTCACCCCGACAGGTCCCTCCGGCAATGGAGTTCCCCCGGGGCCCGGTCGCCCGTCTCCCCTCCCCGCGCGACCGCCCCGACCTCGCATTTTCCGGCCCGTGCCGCAGCCTTCCCTCACGTATGCCAGGCCCCTCGGAGCCTCTGTGACAGGCCTGTGAACTGACCGTTCGAACGCGCCCCGCGCCCCTAGGATTCGGCGCGCCGCCCGTTCGGCCCCTCCCCCTTCCGTCCGCCGAGGAGTCCCGTGCCGTACTCGCCCGTGCCCGCCCGCCGCTCCCTGCTGAAGCTGCTCGCCGCGAGCCCGGCGGTGTCCGCCCTCGGCGGGCTCGCCGCCGCGGCCCCCGCGCGGGCGGCGACCGCGGCGGGACCCACCGCGCCCGGGATCGTCAAGCCGCTCCCCGCCGAGCACTTCACCGTCCGGGGCACCAACGCCGAGGCCCGCTTCGACGCCTTCGCGGACACCGGGTACCTCACCCCCGCCGACCGCTTCTTCGTCCGCAACCACACCTCCACCCCCGTCCTCGACGCCCGCGACTGGCGCCTGACGCTCTGGGGCGACGGGCTCCACGGCCGCAACCCCGTCCACCTCACCTACGGGCAGCTCCGCGACCTGCCGTCCGTCACCCGGACCGCCCTGATCGAGTGCGCCGGGAACGGCCGCAGCCTCTACACCAGCCAGCAGGGCGAGGCCGTCACCGGCACCGCCTGGACCCTGGGCGCCGTCGGGGCCGCCCGCTGGCGCGGCGTCCGGCTCGCCGACGTGCTCCGGCGCGCCGGGATCGCCCGCGACGCCGTCGCCGTCCAGCCGCGCGGCCTCGACGACCCGTACGTCTCCGGCGGCGTCGACCACGGCCGGGTGCGCCGCCCGCTGCCGATCGCCAAGGCCCTGGACGACGTGATCCTCGCGTACGAGATGAACGGCGAGCCCCTCCCGTACGACCACGGGCACCCGGTCCGGCTCGTCGTGCCCTCCTGGATCGGCATCGCCTCCATCAAGTGGCTCGGCGACATCGAGGTCTCCACCCGGCCGCTGACCTCACCCTGGTCCACCGACTGGTACCGGCTCTTCGGCGACGCCCACCCCGAGGGCGGCAGCGCCCCGCTCGGCCGCCAGACCCTCAAGTCCGGCTACCAGCTCCCCTCCGGCGCCACCCTGGAGGCGGGCGGGGTCCACCGGCTCACCGGCCGCGCCTGGTCCGCCCTCGCCCCCGTGCGGAAGGTCGAGGTCTCCGTCGACGGCGGCGCCCACTGGCGCCCGGCCCAACTCCACGACGTCCCCCGGCGCGACGGCTGGGTCCGCTGGAGCGCCCCGTGGCGCCCGCACCGCGCCGGGCAGGTCACCCTGCTCTCCCGCACCACCGACGCCGCCGGGAACACCCAGCCCGAGCGGGCCGTCCACAACACCCAGGGCTATCTGTTCAACGCGGTCGTGCGCCACCCCGTCACCGTCGCCTGACCCCGCCCGGGGCGGCCCCCGCCCCGTCCCCCGGAGCGACTCCACAAGCGGCGGAAACGCCCGAAATTCCGTATAAAGGGCACGAGGGTGCCGTGCCCGGCGCCCCCGTGCGCTCAGGAGGTACGGGACATGCCGCAGAAGGCTCCGGAAGGGCGCGGCCCGGTGCGCTACGGTCCCCCCGCCCCCGACACCGGCCTGCCCGTCCCGCCCGTGCTCGCCGGCCTCCTCTCCGCCGCCGCCGGACGCACCGACCCCGAGCCGCCCGGCGGCGGACCCGTCCTGCGCGAGGCCGCCGCCGGCCACTGGTGGCGCCGGGGCCTGCGCACCCACCCCGAGGACGTGGTCGCCGCCCCCGGCGCCCCCGCCCTGCTCCTGGCCCTCATAGCCGCCCACGGCGGCGACCTCCTGCTGCCCCGGCCCTGTCCCGCCTGGTGGACCCCACAGGCCCGGCTCCTCGGCCGCCCCGCGTACCACGTGCCCACCCCCGCCGAGTGCGGCGGCGTCCCCGACCCGTACGCCCTCCTGGAGACCGTCCGGCGGATCCGCGCCGAGGGCGGCCACCCCCGCGTCCTGCTGCTCTCCGTCGCCGACGACCCCACCGGCACCGTCGCCCCGCCCGAACTCGTCCGCGAGGCCTGCGAGGCCGCCGTCGCCGAGGGCCTCCACGTCGTCAGCGACGAGACCTGGCGCGACACCCGCCACGACCCGCACGACACCGTGCTCGTCAGCCCCGCCGAGATGTGCCCCGACGACGTCACCGTCCTCAGCGACCTCGGCGGCGCGCTCACCCCCGCCGCCTGGCCCTGTGCCGTCGCCCGCTTCCCGCCCACCGACCCGTCCCGCGCCGACCGCTGGACCGACCCCCGGGCCCGCGTCCTCGACGTCCTCACCGCCCTCGGCTCCGTCGTCCCCGGCCCGCTCGCCCCCGCCCTCGCCCACGCCCTCGACGAACCCGAGGACGTCACCGCGCCGGCCCGGCGCGCGACCGCCGTCCACGGGAACCTCGCCCGGGCCGCCCACCGCGCCGTCCTCGCCGCCGGCGCCCTCTCCCTGCCCCCGCAGGCCGGCCGCCACCTCTACGCCGACCTCGGACCGCTGCGGGCCGGCCTCGCCGCCCGGGGCGTCACCGACTCCCTGGAACTGGAGGGCCTGCTCACCGAACGGCTCGGCGCCCCGGCGGCCGGCGGACACCGCTTCGGCGACGAACTCGGCGCCCTGCGGGTCCGCTTCGGCACGCGCATGTTCCTCGGGACCACGGGGGAGGAGCGGACCGAGGCCCTCGGGGCCGAGGACCCCCCGGGACTTCCCCGGGTGGCCCGGGCCCTCGCGGACTTCGGCGCGGCACTGGAGGAACTCCGGTGACCCCGGCCGCCCGCCGACGCCCCACGAGCCCGCCATGAAGCGCCGAGCGGAACGGAGCCCGCAGATGACCGAACGGACGGCAGTCGTCCCGTACGAGACCGACCGTGCCGCAGCCCCCGCAGGTCCCCTCCAGCCCCTCGGCCGGCTGCGGCACGACTGGCCCCGCACCTTCGTCGACCGGCTCACCACGCCCCTCCCCGGCGTCCGGTCCATGGCCCGCTTCGCCCGCGAAGGAGCCGTGCGCCCCCGCCCCGAGGGCCTCCGCGACATCCCGCTGCTCCCCTTCGAGCCCGGCCCGCTCCCGCCCGCCGGACCCGGCACCCTCGCCGTCACCTGGGCCGGGCACGCCAGCTGGGTGGTGCGGATCGGCGGCCTCACCGTCCTCACCGACCCGGTCTGGTCCCGCCGCATCCTCGGCACCCCCGCCCGGATCACCCCCGTCGGGGTCCGCTGGGAGGACCTGCCGCCCGTCGACGCCGTCGTCATCAGCCACAACCACTTCGACCACCTCGACGCCCCCACCCTGCGGCGGCTGCCCCGGGACACCCCGGTCTTCGTCCCGGCCGGCCTCGGCCGCTGGTTCACCCGCCGCCGGTTCAGCCGGGTGACCGAGCTCGACTGGTGGGAGGCGGCCGAACTCGACGGCGTCCGCTTCGACTTCGTCCCCGCCCACCACTGGTCCAAGCGCACCCTCACCGACACCTGCCGCTCCCTGTGGGGCGGCTGGGTCCTCACCGACCGGTCCGGACACCGGGTGTACTTCGCCGGGGACACCGGCTACGGCCACTGGTTCGAGGAGATCGGCCGCCGCCACCCCGGCATCGACCTGGCGCTCCTCCCGATCGGCGCCTACGAGCCGCGCTGGTGGCTCCGCGACGTCCACACCGACCCCGAGGAGGCGGTCCGGGCCCACCGGGACCTGGGGGCCCGGCGGATGGCGCCCATGCACTGGGCCACCTTCGTCCTCTCCTCCGAGCCCGTCCTCGAACCCCTCACCCGGGTCAGGGCCGCCTGGGAGGAGGCCGGCCTGGCCCGCGAGGACCTGTGGGACCTGCCGATCGGCGGCTCAGGGGTGCTCGTGCCGTGACCCGCCCGGACCTTCGGGAACCCCCGCGCCGGAGCCCGGTCCGGCCCCCGGGCCCGCGCCGCCCGGCGCCCCGGAGCGCGTCCCCCGCACCCGCCGCCACAGCGCCGGGACCGCGCTGACGAGCACCGTCAGACCCACCGCCGCCACGACCCCCTGCCACGGCTCCGGGAAGAGCGAACCGCCCAGGATCCCGATCAGCTGGTACGTCGCCGCCCACGCCAGACAGGCCGCCACGTCCCCCCGGACGAAGCGGCGCAGCGGCATCTCCGCGAGCAGGCACGCCAGCATCACCGGGATCCGGCCCGCCGGCACGAGCCGGGACAGGACGAGCACCGACACCTGGTGCGCGTCGAGCCGCTCCCGCGCGTGCGCGAGGTGCTCCGGCGTGACCCGCCTCTCCAGCGCGGCCAGCCACCGCGAGCCCTTGTCGGAGTGCACCCCGCGCCGCCCCAGCCAGTACAGCGCCGCGTCCCCGAGGCACGCGGCGGACGCCGACACCAGGAAGACGAAGAGCAGCGACAGCGGCGAGGTCTGGTGGAACGCCACCACCGCCGCCGAGCTGACGATCGCGCCCGTCGGCACCACCGGCACCAGCGCGCCGAGCGCCACGAGCAGGAACAGCGAGGGGTAGCCGGCCGCCTGCTGCGTGGACTCCGGCGGCAGCTCGCCCACGACCGTGACGAACCGGGCGACCCCGTCGATCACCGGGCGACCTCCGGCCGCACCCGCTCGCCGTGCCCCAGCAGGTGCACCGCCACCTTCGGCGCCAGGCGCGCCGCGTGCCGGACGAACTCGTCGCCGGGGGAGTGGAACTCGTGCGGCCGGACCCCGTCGAGCCCGATCGGCCAGTACGTGCCGTAGTGCACCGGCACCGCCGCCGCCGGGGACAGCTCCGCGAGCACCTCGGCGGCCCGGCCCGCGTCCAGGTGGCCCGGCCCCAGGTACGGCCCCCAGCCGCCGACCGGGAGCAGCGCCACGTCCACCGGGCCCACCGCCTCCGCCATGCCGTCGAAGAGGCCGGTGTCCCCGGCGAAGTACGTCCGCGCCTCGCCCTCGACGACATAGCCGAGCGCCGGGGCCCGGTGCGGCCCCACGGGCAGCCGCCGCCCGTCGTGGAGCGCCGGGACGGCCCGTACCGTCACGCCCTCCACCGTCACCGCGTCGCCCGCCGCCACCTCGGTGAGGCGCAGCCCGGCCCGCTCCAGCCTGCGCAGCCCCGGCACGGCGGCGGGGGCCCCGCGCGGCACCACGAGCCGCGTCCCGGGCGCGAGCCGCGCGAGCGACGGCAGGTGCAGGTGGTCGGAGTGCAGGTGCGAGACGAGGACGGCCTCGGCGGACGCGGCCTCGGGCGGCGGCGGGGCGCCGCGGCGGCGCCGCAGATGGGCGAGCCGCCGCGCGAACAGCGGATCGGTGAGGAAGCGGACCCCGGAGTCCTCGACCGTGCAGGTCGCGTGACCCCACCAGGTGACCTCCACGGCGTGCCGCCTTCCGTCCGTTCCGTGCCTTCGAGCCCTTCCGTACCCCCGTAACGAGGGTAGATGTCCGGAGCGCGCCCCGGAGGATGTTCGGTCGCGCCTTCCCGCAGTAGGGTCCCTCCATGGACGACGTTCGGGTGGCGGCGATCGCCAGCCTCACCCCGCTCGAAGAGCTCGACAGCGAACCCTTCCTCGTCGACACGCGCGGCCAGCACGCGGTGTGCGCGCGCTGGGCCGAGGACCAGGGGTACGTGATCGCCCGCCAGCTGCTGTTCTACGGCATCCGGCCCGACCACGAGGCGCTGTGGGCGGACGTGGAGGACGGCGCGGTCGACCTCTTCGTCGCGGCCAGCGAACGGGTCCTCGCCCGCGCGCTGACCTCCGTGACCGGCTTCCGCGCCGAGTGCGAGCGGCGCGGGGTGCGCCTGGAGACGGTCTGTCCCGACGAACCGGTGTACGACGCGGCGGCCAAGGCCGGGGTGCACCGGCGCCTCTCGATGCCCACCGCCGGGTACGACGGCTCCTGAGCCCGCCGGGTACGACGGTCCCTCGTCCCGCCCCGCCTCCGCCGGGCCGCGCCGGCCTTTCCCCGGTCCCGCCGTGGGCGTTGTGACACGCTTGGGGCAGGAAACGGCTGAAAGGCGAGGCGGACGAAAGGCGAGGCGGGCGTGGGTGACGGACGAGGGGGCGGCACCGGCCGTCGGCGGTCCGCGGAGGGACGACGGCCCGCGGAAGGCGGGCGGCCGGCGGCGGATCGGCGGCCCGCGAAGGGCCGGTGGTCCGCGCGGGGCTGGCGGTCCGCGGGAGGCGCGCTCGGGCGCGTGATCGTGGTGTGGGCGGTCTCCACGCTCACCCTGCTCCTCCTCGCGGGCCTGCTCCCCGACTTCCAGCTCCAGTCCCCCGACGGGGACAGCCTCACCCGCACCGCGATCACCGCCGCCTGGGCGGCCGGCGCCTTCGGCCTGCTCGGCGCGCTCGTGTGGCCCCTCCTCGTACGGGCGCTGCTGCTCGTCCCGGCCCTCGTCCTCGGCCTGTTCGGCTTCTTCCTCAACGGCTCGCTGCTGCTCGTCGCGCTCTGGGTCACCCCCGACGGACGCGGCGCCGCCGACCCCGAGACCGCCGTCGTGGTCGCGGCCGTCATGTCCGCCGTCGCCTCCGCCACCTCCACGGGCCTCGCCGTCCACGACGACGACGCCTACCGGCGCCGCCTCTACCGGCTCACCGGCCGCACCCGGCCCCGCGCCCCCGGCGACCCGGCGGACGCCGTCCCCGGCACCCTCTTCCTCCAGCTCGACGGCGTCGGCCACCGCGTGCTGCGCGACGCCGTCGCCGACGGGCTCATGCCGACCGTCGCCTCCTGGCTGGAGGCCGGCCACCGGCTCGTCCCCTGGCGCACCGACTGGTCCAGCCAGACCGGCGCCAGCCAGCTCGGCATCCTGCACGGCTCCAACGAGGACGTGCCCGCCTTCCGCTGGTACGAGAAGGGCACCGGCCGGGTCATGGTGTCCAACCGCCCGGCCAGTGCCGTCGAACTCCAGCGGCGGGCGGTGCGCCGCACCGGCGACGGCGGGCTCCTCACCTACGACGGGGCCTCCCGGGGCAACCTCTTCAGCGGCGGCGCCGAACAGGTCGCCCTGGTCCTGTCGGTGGCCGCCCGGCGCGGCCGGCGCAACCGCTCCCGGGCCGGCTACTTCGCGTACTTCTCCGACCCGGCCAACGCGGTCCGCACCGCCGGGTCGTTCGTCACCGAGTGCGTCCGCGAGGTGGGCCAGTCGGCGCGGGCGCGGCTGCGCCGCGAGACCCCGAGGATCTCGCGCGGCGGCACGTACCCCCTCGTCCGCGCCTTCGCGACGGTCCTGGAGCGGGACGTGGTGGTCTCGGCCGTGATGGGGGACATGCTGGCGGGCCGGACCGCCGTCTACGCCGACCTCGTGGCGTACGACGAGGTGGCCCACCACTCCGGCCCGCACGGCCGGGACACCGACCAGGTCCTGCGCCGCCTCGACCGCTCGATCGCGCTGATCGCGGACGTCGCCGAGCACGCCCCGCGCCCGTACCGGATCGTGCTCCTCTCCGACCACGGGCAGAGCCCCGGCGAGACCTTCGAGGCGGTGTACGGGCTGACGCTCAAGGACCTGGTGAGGGCCGGGTGCGGGCTGCCCGTGCCGCGCCGGGTACGGCGCACCCGCAGCGGTTCGGAGGCGCGGGACGCGGCCAGGGACGCGCTGCGCAGCGCGCTGCACCGGCCGCTCGACGAGGGCGACGAGACGGCGCGCGAGCTGCCCGCCAAGCCCTCCGAACCGGTCGTCCTCGCCTCCGGCAACCTCGGCCTCGTCTCCTTCCCCGACGTGCCGCACCGGATGACCCGGGAGGAGATCGACCGGCGCCACCCGGCCCTGCTCCGCACCCTCGCCCACCACCCCGGCGTCGGCTTCGTCCTCGTGGCGAGCGCCGAGCACGGCTCGGTGGTCCTGGCCGGCGACGGGACCGAGGTCCCGGTCGCCGAGCTGACCGACGACGGGCCGCTGGCCGCGTTCGGGAGGGGCGCGGCACGGGCCGTGCGGCGCACGGACGGCTTCCCGCACGTCGCGGACATCATGGTCAACTCCATGTACGACCCGGAGACCGGCGCCGTGCACGCCTTCGAGGAGCAGATCGGCTCGCACGGCGGCCTCGGCGGCGAGCAGTCGGAGCCCTTCCTGCTCTCGCCGCCGGAGCTCTCGCCGCCGGTGGGGGAGGGGGAGGAACTGGTCGGCGCGGAGCAGGTCCACCGGGTCCTGCGCCGCTGGCTGCGGGAGTCCTCGGGTCCGCAGGTGCCGGTGGGGGAGGCGGGGGTCACGGGAGTCCCGGCGGCTCCGGGGCGGGTGGAGCCGAGCCTTCCGGGCGGTGGGCCGGTCGACGCCTCGGCCGGCGCTCGGGCCGGCCGCCCGGCCGGGGAGACGGGGCGCGGCCGGGGCGACGGCTCGCCCCGCGGTTCCGCCGGCGGGCCCGCGGACGAACCCGTGGACGAGCCCGTCGGCAGGCCGGTCCACGGACCCCCCGTGCGGGACGAGAAGCGCTGATCCGGGGGTGACCGCCGGGGTGGTGAATCCCGGGGGCCGGGCGTAGGCCGGCCGGGCGGATCTCGGGCCCCGGGCGCCGCGCCGGGACCCGCGCGGGGCAGTACGGATCTCCGTGAGCCCCGCGCCCGAGCCGACCGCAGCGCCCGCCGCCCCGGCGGGCCGCCGGACGCGCCCGGGCCGCCACCGCTGGGTCGTCCTCCTCCTCGTCCTCGCCGCGCTGTTCGGCACCGGGGCCACGGCCCCGCTCTCCGGCGCCGCCCCGCTGCCCGCCGCCGCCCCGGCCTCCGACCCGGGCGGCGAGACCCACGACCAGGCCGCCGGCACCGCCCTTCCCGCCCGTACGAGACGGCACCGCACCGGCCCGCGCCCCACCGGGCCCCGGCGCCGGAACCCCGAACGCCGGGGGCGCCGCCGGGACCCGCTCCCCGCCCCCGTACCCGCCCCGCGCGAGGACGCGCTCCGGTGCGTGGTGATGCGCTGCTGAGGGGCCCCGCCCTCACCGCAGCCCCCCTCACCCACCCTTCGCACCGCGAGGAGCTTCGCCATGCCCGTCGATCCGTTCGCCGTCCTCCACGCCCTGATGCGGGCCGAGGCCTCCCGGGCCCGGCGCGCCGACCGCGCCGCGCCCGAACCCGGCGCCCCGGCCCCGGAACCCGCCCCCGCCCGGGCCCAGGAACCGCCCACGTCCCGGAGCGAATCCGTCCGCTGACACCCGGGAACGGCTCGACGCGGGTCACGGCGGGATCCGGCGTGCGGACCGGTGTCCGGAGGCGCGAGGGCGGTCCGACGCCCTCGACCGACCGGAGCGCCGGCCCCGACCGGCCCGCCGGACCCGCGTCCGGCCCGGCCCCGCAACCGGCCCCGCCTCCCACCGAACGCCCCGGCATTACCTCCCACGTCATCGACCCCCCGCCCGCGGCCCGGCATGCTCATGAGCACCGGAACCCGGGCGGCGCACTCCGTCCGGGCTCCGGGACCACCACCAGCACGAACGTCCCGTACGCACGTCCCCGGAAGGTGATCCGCCATGTCCCAGGCCCTGCCCACCGGCCTCGCCCGTACCGCCCGCCCCCACACGGCGCTGCGCCGCTTCCTCGCCCTCGACGCCGTCGTCACCGGGGCCAACGGCATCGCCTACGCCACCGCCTCCCGCCCCCTCGGCGAACTCCTCGGGATCGACGCGGGCCTGTTGCTCGGACTCGGCCTGTTCCTGAGCGCGTTCGCGGCCGGGGTCGCCTGGCTGGCGAGCCGCCCGCAGCCCCCGGCGCCCGCCGTGAAGCTCGTCGTCGACGCCAACCTCCTGTGGGCCGTCCTGAGCGCCGTCGCCCTGGTCGCCTGGCTGGAGCCGACCACCGCCGGCCTGGTGTGGACACCGATCCAGGCGGTCACCGTCGCCGGGTTCGCCGCGCTCCAGTGGACCGCCCTGCGGGCCCTCGGCCGCTAGGGCCGGTCCGGCGGATCGGGGTCGGACAGGCCCTACGCCGCCTCCCCGCCCTCCCCGTCCTCCGCGAGCGACCGCAGGTACGCGGCCGTCTCCGGGTCGGCCGGGATCAGCGTCTCGATGGCCAGCTCGGCGACCGTCACGTCCATCGGGGTGTTGAACGTCGAGATCGACGACACGAACGACAGCACCCGCCCGCCGTGCTCGATCCGCAGCGGCAGCGCGAAGTACGGATACGGCTCCGTCTCCGGCTCCTCCGGTCCGCTCCCCGCGCCGGGAGGCGGCGGGTACGCCGCCACCTCCTCGTACAGCTCCCGCAGCGAATCCGAGCGGGCCAGGGCGATCTGACGCTCCATCTGGGACAGCAGATGGCCCCGCCACTCCCGCAGGTTGCGGATCCGGGGCGCCAGGCCCTCCGGGTGCAGGGCGATCCGCATCGTGTTCAGCGGCGGGGCCAGCAGGTGCTCGGGCAGCCCGTCGAGCAGCAGCCCGACGCCCCGGTTCGCCGCCACCACCGTGTACGAGCCGTCCACCACGAGCGCCGGATACGGCTCGTACCCCCGCAGCAGCCGCTCGACGCCCTCCCGGAGCGCCTCCAGGCGCGGGGCGTCGAGCGGCGTCTCCGCGTACCGGGGGGCGTAACCCGCGGCGAGCAGCAGCGCGTTCCGCTCCCGCACCGGCACCTCCAGGTGCTCGGCGAGCCGCAGGACCATCTCCTCGCTCGGCCGGGAGCGGCCCGTCTCCACGAACGAGACGTGCCGCGCCGAGGAGCCCGCGCGCAGCGCCAGCTCCAACTGGCTCAACCGGCGCCGCTCCCGCCAGCCGCGCAGCAGCGGCCCCACTCCCGTGTCGCTCACGACAGTCGTCATGGCCAGACGGTATCCCAGAGGGGGAGCCCGGGTACCTTTCCCGGGAACCCCCGAGAACCGTCACCGCCCGTCACCCGCGCCACCCGACCGGAGGGAGCACCGCCGTGCCCACGGAACCGCTGTCCCAGAAGGAGATCGAGGACCGCCTGAGGGAACTCCCCGGCTGGTCCGTCGAGGACGACCGCCTCACCCGGGCCTACCGGCTCGGCGACCACTTCGCGGCGACCGCCCTCGTCGTCCACGTGGCCCAGATCCAGCAGGAGCTGAACCACCACTCCGACCTGACCCTCGGCTACGACTCCGTCGCCCTCTCCGTGCACACCCACTCCGCGGGCGGCGCCCTCACCGGGAAGGACTTCGAACTCGCCGAGCGCGTCGAGCGGATCGCCCCCGGCCACGGCGCCCGCTGACCCGCCGCCGGTCCGGCGGGCTCCGTAGGATCGCCGTCATGGCGGAGACCGTGCTCGACTACGAGGCCGAGGCAGCGCACTACGACCGGACCCGGGGCGGCGTGCCCCGGGCCGAGGCGGCGGCCGCGGCCGTCCTGCGGCTCGTGCCGCCCGGCGCCCGCACCCTGCTCGACCTGGCCTGCGGCACCGGCCTCGTCACCGAGCGGCTCGTCCGCCCCGGTCTGCGCGTGTACGGGGCCGACGCCGCGCACGCGATGCTGCGGGTCGCCGCCGGGCGGGTGCCGGGACGGGCCGTGCGCGCCGACGCCCGGCGCCTTCCGCTGCCCGACGCCTCCCTCGACGCGGTCTGCGCGGTCTGGCTGCTCCACCTCGTCCCCTTCGCGGCGGACGTCGTCGCGGAGGCCGCCCGCGTCCTGCGGCCCGGCGGGGTCCTGATCGCCACCGTCGACAAGGACGCGGCCCACGACGTCGGCAGCGACATCGACGCGGTCCTGCGCCCCCACCGCCGGGCCGGGGCGGCCTCCGACGGCTCCGGGCCGATCGCCCGGGCCGCCGCCGCCCACGGCCTCGTCCCCGCCGCCGGCGCCCGCTTCACCGGGCACGGCCAGGGCGACACTCCGCGCGACACCGTACGGAAGCTGCGCGCGGGATACTTCGCCTCCTGGTTCCACGGAGACCCGGCCGTCGTCGACGCGCTCGCCGCCGCCCTGACCGCCCTGCCGGACCAGGACCGCCGCCGCCCCGACCCCCGCTACCGGCTGGTCTCCTTCGTCAGCCGGGGCTGACGCCCGTCCCCTCCCTCTCCTCGGGCCTCCCCGCCCCACGCCTCCGCCGCGAAGGCGGCGAAGGAGCGCGGCTCGCGGCCCAGGACCCGCTTCACACCGTCCGTGGCCGAGGAGTTGTGGCCGTCGAGGAGCGTCGCGAACAGGGCCGAGAGCCAGGCCGCCTCGCCGGCCGGGAGCCCGAAGCCGGTGAGGAGTCCGGCGTACGCGGCCTCCGACACCGGCTCGTAGACCACCGGGCGGCCCGAGGCGCGCGCGATCTCCGCCGCCACCTCCGCGAAGCCCAGCGGGCGCGGTCCGGTCACCTCGTGCACCAGGCCCGCGTGGTTGTCCGCCGTCAGGGTCTCCACGACGACGTCCGCCAGGTCGTCCGCGTCGACGAACGGCTCGGCCGTGTCCCCGGCCGGGAAGACGACCGCGCCCTCCGCGACCCCTTCCGCGAGCAGCCCCTCGGAGAAGTTCTGCGCGAAGAACGAGGCCCGTACGACGGTGAGTTCGGCACCCGGCCCGTCCCCGGACCCGGCGGCCGCCGTGCGGAGGGCCTCCTCCGCCGCCAGGGCCGCGGGCTCCCCGCGCCCCGAGAGCAGCGTGATCCGCCGCACCCCGTTCTCCGCGGCCAGCCGGCCGAAGGCCTCCATCGCCCCGACCGCGCCGGGAGCGGCCAGATCGGGGTAGTAGGCCACGTACGCGGCGTCCGCGCCCCGCAGCGCCGGGCCCCAGGTCGCCCGGTCCTCCCAGTCGAAGCGGGTCGTGCCGGTGCGGGACCCGGCGCGGACCGTCACCCCGCGCGCCGCGAGCCGCTCGGCCACGCGCCGCCCGGTCTTGCCGGAGGCGCTCGTCACCAGAACCGTCTGCGTGTTCTTCGTCTGCGTCGTCATGCCCCAAGGCTCCCGCCCGGCGGCCCCCGGGCCCATGCTGCGCAGTCTCACGTCCCTACGCGTGCGTCTCACGCGCCCGGGCGGGGCCCGACCCGCCGGACACGGCCTAGGCTTTCGGAGCATGGACGCACTCGCCGGACTCCTCGACGGGCCCCGCGCCAAGGGCGCCTTCCTGCTCCGCATGATCATGGAGCCGCCGTGGTCCGTGCGCGTCGAGGACGGCGCCCCGCTCTGTCTGATGTGCGTCACCGACGGCGAGGCCTGGGTCGTCCCCGGGACCGGCGCGCCCGTCCTGCTGCGCCCCGGGGACATCGCCGTCGTCCGGGGCCCGGAGCCGTACACCGTCGCCGACGCCCCCGATGCCCCGCCCCGCGCCCTGGTCGGCCCCGGGGGCGAGTGCACCACCCTCGCCGGGGAGCCGCTCGACCGGAGCATGCGGCTCGGCGTCCGCACCTGGGGCAACGCCCCCGACGGCACCACCACCGTCCTCGTCGGCACCTACCGGATGGACGGCGAGGTCGGCCGCCGGCTCCTCGACGCCCTGCCGGACCTCCTCCACCTGCCCGCCGACGGATGGCACTGCCCCCTCGTGCCCTTCCTCGACGAGGAGGTCTCCCGCGACGAGCCGGGCCAGAGCGCCGTCCTCGACCGGGTCCTGGACCTGCTGCTCATCTCCGCCGTCCGCGCCTGGTTCTCCCGCCCCGGCGCCGAAGCCCCCGCCTGGTACCGGGCGATGGGCGACCCGGTGGTCGGCCGGGCGCTCCGGCTGCTCCAGAACGACCCCGCCCACCCCTGGACCGTCGCCTCGCTCGCCGCGAAGACGGGCGTGTCGCGGGCCGCGCTCGCCCGCCGGTTCACCGCTCTCGTCGGGGAGCCCCCGATGGCGTACCTCACCGGCTGGCGGCTCGCGCTCGCCGCCGACCTGCTGCGCGGGACGGACGCCACCGTCGAGTCCGTCGCCCGACAGGTCGGCTACGGCGGCGCGTTCGCCCTGAGCGCCGCCTTCAAGCGGGTACGGGGCCTCAGCCCGCAGGAGCACCGCGCCGACGCGTGAAGCGGCGGACGCCGTCCTCGCGGCGTTTGCCGTACCGGCAACATTTCTCGCGCTCCCGGCCGCCCCGCCGCACCCTGGAGCCATGAGTCAGCACGCATCCCACCAGGGCCACGGTCACCGACACGGTCACGACCACGGCCACGCCCATCAGGACAGCACCCACCTCGACTGGAGCCTGCTCGCCCCGCTCCTGGAGCGCCAGGCGGAGATCGCGAGCCCCGCCTACGCGGACGCCGCCGCCTGGCTCGGCACCCTCGCTCCGGCGCAGGGCGTCCGCCGGGTCCTCGACGTCGGCAGCGGCCCCGGCGTCGTCACCGCCGTGCTCGCCGAGGCCTTCCCGGCGGCCGACGCCGTCGCCGTCGACGGCACCCCCGAACTCCTCGAACGGGCCCGGGCCCGCGCCGAGGCCCGCGGGCTCGGCGCCCGGGTCTCCACCCTCCACGCCGAACTCCCCGAGGGCATCGGGTCCCTGGGCGAGGCCGACGTCATCTGGGCGGGCAACTCCCTGCACCACCTGGGCGACCAGGGTGCCGCGCTCAAGGAGTTCGCCGGACTCCTCAACCCCGGCGGCCTGATGGTCCTCGTCGAGGGCGGCCTGCCCACCCGGCACCTGCCCTGGCACATCGGGATCGGCCGGCCCGGCCTGGAGGCCCGGCTCGACGCCGCCAACGCCGACTGGTTCGGCGAGATGCGCGCCGAACTGCCCGACTCCAAGGACGAGCCCGACGACTGGCGGGCCCTCCTCGCCGCCGCGGGCCTCACCCCGTCCGGCACCCGCACCTTCCTCACCGACCTGCCCGCGCCCGTCTCCCCGGTCGTGCGGGAGCTGGCCGTCGCCCACTACGAGCGCCTCCGGGAAGGCTTCGGCGCCCGCCTCGACCCGGACGACAAGGCGACGCTCGACCGGCTCCTCGACCCGGCCGACGCGCTGTCCCTGCACCACCGCACGGACCTGTTCCACCTCACGGCCCGGACCGTCCACACCGCCCGCAAGGGCTGACGGACCGCACCGCGACCGGGGGTTCAGGACACCGGCTCCAACCGCCACCACTGGAACGGGGAGTCGGTGTCCTCCCACTGCCGCACGTCCCCGCCGTCCCGCTCCGAGCCGTCCGCGACCTCCAGGAGCAGCCCGCTGACGAAGCTCACGAGGGCCACGGTGCCGGGCGACTGGAGGTCCTGCTCGATGACCCACTCCTGCGCGCCGAAGTTGTTCGCCCGCCACTGCTGGATGCGCGCGCCGTTCTCCGTGGACGCGTTCGCGACGTCGAGCCGTTTGCCGCTGGCCGCGTTGACCAGGTGGTAGAGGCCGCCGCCGTTCGGCACGGGCGCGATGTGCCAGTGCTGCCCGGGAGTTCCGTTCGCGCTGCCCTGCTGCACCTTCGCCCCCGCGCGCGAGGACCCCTCGTACACCTCCAGGAGCAGCCCGCTCGCCACGTTCCGCACCTGGTAGACGCCCTCCTCCACGGGCTCCGGCGCACCGCTCACCGTACCGACTCCTCACGCTCCACCGACCGCTCGGGACGCACGGCGCCCCCGGCCCCCCGACGGGACCCCACCGACCCTACGTCCGGGGTACGACAACGGGCGCCGGAGCCGTCGGCACGGCTCCGGCGCCCGTGGGGCCCGTCCGGGGGATCAGGCGCCGACGTTGAACTCGGCCGGGTTCGGACCGAGGCGCCGGTCCTCGTCGAGGGCGGCGATCGCGGCCAGGTCCTCGTCGTCCAGCTCGAAGCCGAAGACGTCGATGTTCTCGGCGATCCGCGAGGGGGTGACCGACTTGGGGATCACCACGTTCCCGAGCTGGAGGTGCCAGCGCAGCACCACCTGGGCCGGGGTCCGGCCGTGCTTCCGCGCGATCGCGACGATCGCCGGGACCTCCAGGAGGCCCTTGCCCTGGCCGAGCGGCGACCAGGCCTCGGTCGCGATGCCGTAGCGGGCGTGCGCCTCGCGCGAGGCCTGCTGGGAGAGTTGCGGGTGCAGCTCGATCTGGTTGACGGCGGGCACGACCGACGTCTCGCCGATCAGCCGCTCCAGGTGCTCCGGGAGGAAGTTCGACACGCCGATCGCCCTGGCGCGCCCGTCCGCGAGGATCTTCTCGAACGCCCGGTAGGTGTCGACGTACGCGTCCTTCGCCGGCACCGGCCAGTGGATCAGGTACAGGTCGACGTGGTCGAGTCCCAGCTTGTCGAGGGAGGCGTCGAAGGCGCGCAGCGTCGTGTCGTAGCCCTGCTCGCCGTTCCACAGCTTGGTGGTGACGAACAGGTCCTCGCGGGCGATCCCGGACCCGGCGACGGCACGGCCGGTGCCCCGCTCGTTCTCGTAGATCGCGGCGGTGTCGATCGAGCGGTAGCCGGCCTCCAGGGCGGTCGCCACGGCCTTCTCCGCCTCGTCGTCCGGCACCTGCCAGACGCCGAAGCCCAGCTGCGGCATCGATACGCCGTTGTTCAGGGTGACCTGGGGAACCTTGCTGTCCGTGCTCACGTGAGGGGAGTCCTTACGTTATGTGAGGTCGTACGGGGTACTCCCAGGGTCAACGATCACGGGCCGCTCCGCATTCCGCGAAGGGCGTTCCGGTTGCGTGGACGCGTCCCCGCACCGGCCGTGTGCGACCGCCTCGCCACGGCGGTCCGGGGCCGCCCTGGCCGTACGGACCGCTCCGCCTCAGCCGTACAGGGCCGCGACCTCCGTCGCGTACGCCTGTTCGATCGCCCTCCGCTTCAGCTTCAGGGAGGGGGTGAGCAGCCCGTGCTCCTCGCTGAAGGGGTGCGCCAGGATCCGGAAGGTCCGGATCGACTCGGCCTGCGAGACCAGCGTGTTCGCCGCGACCACGCCCCGCCGGATCTCCGTCTCCAGGGCCGGGTCGCGCACCAGCTCGGCCGGGGAGAGCGGCGGCCGCCCCTGGATCGCGAGCCAGTGCTCCACCGCCTCCTGGTCGAGCGTCACCAGGGCGGCGACGTACGGCCGGTCGTTGCCGACGACGATGCACTGGGCGATCAGCGGATGCGCCCGCACCCGCTCCTCCAGGGCCCCGGGGGAGACGCTCTTGCCGCCCGAGGTCACCAGGATCTCCTTCTTCCGCCCGGTGATCGTCAGATAGCCGTCCTCGTCGAGGCTGCCGATGTCCCCGGTGGCCAGCCACCCGTCGTTGAGGACGGCGGCGGTCGACTCGGGATCGTTGAGGTAGCCGGAGAAGACCTGGCCGCCGTGCAGCCACACCTCCCCGTCCTCCGCGATGTGCACCGTCGTCCCCGGCACCGGCTGCCCGACCGTGCCGTACTTGATCCGCTCGGGCGGGTTCGCCGTGGCGGCCGCCGAGGACTCGGTGAGCCCGTACCCCTCGAAGACCGTGACCCCCGCCCCCGCGAAGAAGAGGCCCAGCCTGCGGTCCATCGCCGAACCGCCCGACATCGCGTGCCGGACCCGCCCGCCCAGGGCCCCGCGGACCTTCCCGTACACCGTCTTCTCGAAGAACTGGTGCTGCACGCGCAGCGCCGCCGACGGCCCGGGTCCGCGCCCGAACGCCCTCTGCTCCAGCGCCTCCGCGTACGCCACCGCCACCTCCACCGCCTTGTCGAAGGGGCCGGCCTTCCCCTCGGCCTCCGCCCTGCGCCGCGCCGCGCGGAAGACCTTCTCGAAGACGTACGGCACGGCCAGGACGAAGCTCGGCCGGAAGGCCGCCAGGTCGGGGAGGAGCTCGGCCGCCGCCATCACGGGCTGGTGCCCCAGCTTCACCCCGCCCCGGACCGCCGCGACCTCCACCATCCGGCCGAAGACGTGCGCCAGCGGCAGGAACAGCAGCGTCGAGGCCTGCTCCCCCTGCCGGGCGCGGAACACCGTGTCCCAGCGGCCCGTCAGCATGTCCGTCTCGAACATCAGGTGGGAATGGGTGATCACACAGCCCTTGGGCCGGCCGGTCGTCCCCGACGTGTAGATGACCGTCGCCACCGTCTCGGGGGTCACCGCCCGCCGGTGCCGGTGCACGACCTCCTCGTCGATGCCGGACCCCGCCGCCGTCAGCTCGGCCACCGCGCCCGCGTCCAGCTGCCACAGCCGCCGCAGCAGGGGCAGCCGGTCGACCACCGAGCCGATCGTCATGGCGTGGTCCTCGTGCTCCACCACGCACGCCGTGACCTCGGCGTCGTGCAGCATCCAGAGGACCTGGTCGGCGGAGGAGGTCGGATAGACCGGCACGGGCTGCGCGCCCAGCGTCCACAGGGCGAAGTCGAAGAGCGTCCACTCGTACCGGGTGCGGGCCATGATCGCGACCCGGTCGCCGAACCGCACCCCCTCCGCGACCAGCCCCTTCGCGAGGCCCACGACCTCGTCCCGGAACCGGGCGGCCGTCACGTCCCGCCACTCCCCGTCCGGCCCCTTGCGGCCGAAAGCGATCCGGTCCGGGTCGGCCATGGCGTGCGCGAACACGGCGTCCGCCAGACCGCCGACCTGAGGCGCCGCCTCGACGGGCGGCACGGTGAACTCGCGCACTGACCTGCTCCTCGACGGCTCGATGGCTGAAAAAGCCCGTTGGTCGCTCTCCGTACGGCGCGGGTGACGGTACCCCACCCGCCTGCCCGGCGGGAGGACCTTCACCAAGCCGGGACATTCACCGTTCGCACAGGTCAGAATGGGTGGAGGAGCCAAGTCGGAGGCGCGGCGGGGGGATTGCGTACCGGGCGGTACGTCCGCCGGGCGCGAATCTCCACGGAATCTGTACGGGCCGCTCACGCGGGGGCGCCGGACGCCGGGCGGGAGGCTCTGGCGGAGGAGGTGCCGGACGGGGACCCTGCCGACGGGGACGCCGGGCGGCACGCTCTGGCGGCAGGGGCGCCGGACGCCGGACCGGAGGCCCCGTCAGCGGGGGCGGTGCAGCCGGTCTCCGCCCGCCAGGATCGCCTCCGCGAGCGCGTCGGCCGCCACCTGCGTCTCCCCGCCCCGGCGCCCCTTCCGCAGCACGAAGCCCACCTCGCCGAGGTCCGGGAGCCCGGCCCGGGCCGGCACCGGCACGAGCCCCGGCGGCACCAGGCCCCGGGTGTGCGCCATCACCCCGAGCCCCGCGCGGGCCGCCGCCACGTTCGCGCTCAGGCTGGAGCTCGTACAGGCGATCCGCCACGCCCGGCCCTGCGCCTCCAGGGCCTCCAGGGCCCGCGCCCGGGTGATCCCCGGCGGCGGGTACAGGATGAGCGGCACCGGTCTGTCCGGCTCGACCCGCAGCCCCGGCGACCCGATCCAGATCAGGGAGTCCTCCCAGACGAGCCGGCCCCCGCTCTCCGTGCCCCGCCGCTTGGCCAGGATCAGATCGAGCCGGCCGGCCGCGAGCCGGGCCTGGAGCGTCCCCGAGAGCTCGACCGTCAGCTCCAGGTCGACCTCGGGGTGCTCGCGCCGGAAGGACTCCAGGATCTCCGGCAGCCGGGTCGTCACGAAGTCCTCCGACGCGCCGAACCGCAGCCGCCCGCGCAGCCGCGTCCCGCCGAAGAACGCCGCCGCCCGCTCGTGCGCCTGGAGGATCGTCCGCGCGAAGCCGAGCATCGCCTCGCCGTCCTCGGTCAGCTCCACGCGGTGCGTGTCCCGGCTGAAGAGCGGCCGCCCGGTCGCCTCCTCCAGGCGCCGCACGTGCTGGCTGACGGTCGACTGGCGCAGCCCGAGCCGCTCCGCGGCCCGCGTGAAGCTCAGCGTCTGGGCCACGGCGAGGAAGGTGCGCAACTGGGCGGGCTCGTACACGGGAGGAGGTTATCGCGGTACGTGATGACAGTCAGAGCACTGTACGGGATTCCCGATCACCGGGCCGTGGAGCAGGATGGACCCGCCCGTGAGCCGCCCGCGGCGGCGCACAGACCCGTACAGACAGTGGAGCCCATGACCCCCCGCACCACCGGCCGCGCCTCCCGCCTCCTCTCCCGGCTGCCCGTCGACGGGTACGTCCTGGCGCTGCTCGGCACGGTCGTCCTCGCCGCGCTCCTGCCCGCCTCCGGGACCGCCGCGACCGTCGCGGAGGGGACGTCGACCGGGGCCGTGGCCCTCCTCTTCTTCCTCTACGGGGCCCGGCTCTCCACCCGCGAGGCGCTCGACGGCCTGAGGCACTGGCGGCTCCACCTCACCGTCCTCGGCTGCACCTTCCTGCTCTTCCCGCTCCTCGGCCTCGCCGCGCGCGGACTCGTCCCCGCCGTGCTCACGCCCCAGCTCTACGGCGGGCTCCTCTTCCTCTGCCTGGTGCCGTCCACCATCCAGTCCTCCATCGCCTTCACCTCGATCGCCCGGGGCAACGTGCCCGCCGCGATCTGCGCCGGCTCGTTCTCCTCGCTCGCCGGGATCGTCCTGACGCCGCTGCTCGCGGCGCTGCTCCTCGGCGGCGGGGCCGGCGGGGCCGGTGGAGGCGGCGGGGTCGGCACGGGCGGCCTCTCCGCCGACGGGATCCTGAGGATCGTCCTCCAGCTCCTCGTGCCGTTCCTCGCAGGCCAGCTCCTGCGCCGCTGGGTCGGGGGCTTCCTGGTCCGGCACAAGAAGGTCCTGGGGTACGTCGACCGGGGCTCGATCCTGCTCGTCGTCTACACCGCCTTCAGCCAGGGCATGACCGCCGGCGTCTGGCACCTGGTGACCCCGGCCCGGCTCGGCCTGCTGCTCGCCGTCGAGGCGGTCCTGCTCGCGGTGATGCTGGCGGCGACCTGGTACGGGGCCGGGCGCCTCGGCTTCGACCGGGCCGACCGGATCGCGATCCAGTTCGCCGGCTCGAAGAAGAGTCTGGCGGCCGGGCTTCCGATGGCCAGCGTCCTCTTCGGCCCCCAGGCCTCCCTCGCCGTCCTCCCGCTGATGCTCTTCCACCAGATGCAGCTGATGGTCTGCGCGGTCATCGCGAAGCGCCGCTCCCACGACGGGGAGGCGAAGCCGGAACCGGAACCGGGCCGGGCGGCGGACGAGCGGGTGCCCGGCGGCCGCGGCGCGGGCGCTTCCGCTCCCTGATGCGGCGTGATCCGCAAGACGCCCCTGAGGGATGTCCTGCGGATCACGCTTCGGTGCCGGATCAGCCCCACGCGGGGGTGGCGAACATGCTGGCCGCGTTGAAACCCGAGTGGGGGTACGAGACTCCCCAGCCCACCGCCTCGGGCTGGGTGCGCGGGAAGTCCGCGGCCACCAGCGTCGCCAGGTCGAAATAGGCTTCGCGGGTCCGGGGCTTGAGCTGCTCCAGATCGACCTCGGCGCCCGTGGCGAGGTGCTCGTCGAACGGGATCGACACCACGCCCCGGCAGCGGGAGCGGAAGTGGTCCACGACGTCGTTCACCTTCACCATCTTGCTCTTGTTGCGGGCCTCGGAGATCACGGTGATGCTCCGCTGGACGAGGTCGTCGTAGCGGTGCGCGCTCAGCCAGTCCAGGGTCGTGCTGGCGCTGGTGGCGCCGTCCACGCTGGGCGTGGCGATCACGATGAGCTGGTCCGCGAAGTCCAGGATGCCCCGCATCGCGCTGTGCAGCAGACCGGTTCCGGAGTCGGTCAGGACGATCGGGTAGTGCTGTCCGAGGCAGCTGACCACCTGCCGGTAGTCCTCCTCGTTGAACGCCGTGGAGAGCGCGGGGTCCGCCTCGTTGGCGAGGATCTCCAGGCCGCTGGGGGACTGGGAGGTGAAGCGCCGCACGGCCATGTAGTTGTCGATGTTCGGGATCTCGGCCACGAGGTCACGGATGGTGGCGCCGGTCTCGCAGCGCACGCGCCGGCTGAGCGTTCCCGCGTCCGGATTGGCGTCGATCGCCACGACCCGGTCCTGGCGCTCGGTGGCGAGGGTCGCGCCCAGGGCGGTCGTGGTGGTCGTCTTCCCGACTCCGCCCTTGAGGCTGATGACGGCGATCTTGTAGGACTTCATCACGGGGGTGCGGAGGATGGCCAGCTTCTGCTGGTGCGCCCGTTCCGCGCTCCTGCCGCCGATGCGCAGGCGGCCGAGGCCGCGACGGTCGGTGGGCCGGGAGCGCAGCAGACGCTCGGGGGAGAGCTCGACCGCGGCGCTGAGCCCCAGCGTCCCGGCACGGCCGCCGCGGTCCGGTCCCTGCCAGTGCCCCTGACCGTGGTGCGCCGGCTGGCCGTAGTGCGGCGGCATTCCGGGAGCGCCGTACGGCACGTGCGCCTGGCCGGCGTGGGGAGCGGGCGGAGGCTGCTCCGCGCCGGGACCGTGCGCTGCGGGGGCCGCGGGACGGTGCTCCTCCGCGCCGCGCGGCGGCAGGGCCCCGTACGCGGCTCGCGTGTCGGGCCCGGAGTCCGTCGGCACGGGGCCCCGGGGCCTGCCGGCGCCGCCCGCCACGGGCGGCACCGGGCCGGGACCGTCGGAGCCCTTCCGCCTCCTGCCGGGTGGAGGGGTGTCGACGGAGGGGTCGCGGTCGTTGGTCACAGCGGGTCCTTTCGAGTGTGCGGGGCTTTCGTCGACCACCGGGCCGGCGGTCTGACGACGGCGGTTCTCCCCGGACGGCGGCCGGGTCTGCCGGCCGGTCCGGCGACGTGGGGTCTCGGTGAGGGACGGACCGCCGAGGGGGACCTCGGCGACCGGCGGCTCCTCGGCGGTCAGGCTCCCGGCCCGGGATTCGGACGAGCCGGTGACGTGTTGGTAGGCGCGTTGTCCGTGACCGGACCGCGTCAGGACGGTCACGCCTGTGCGGTCCGTCGCGGGTTCCGGGGGGCGGAGCGGTCCGGGCGGCGGGGCGAGCGGGTTCGACGGGTCGGCGCGGACGAGCGTGCCGTCCGGGCTGAACGTCAGACCGAAGGAGATGAACTGCTCCACCGTCAGGACCTGTTTGTCCGCGTACGGAACGTGCGGGGGCACCTGCCACGACGGGGTCCTGCCGCGGCCGGACCCGGCCGACGACGCGGGCGCGGTGCGGTGCTGCCGACTGCTCTGCAGGGTGTGCTGGACTTCGAGCGGGACTTCGAGCCGGCTGCGCACGCGGAAGTGCCCGGCCTTCAGGTTCTCCGTCCGCTGCAACTGCACTTTCAGCGGCCCCACGAACGAGTAACGCTGTTGCTCGGCGTACTCGCGCAGCTTCAGGACCAGCTCCTCGCCCAGCATGACCAGGCACGCGCTCTGCAGCTCGTGATCGCCCGGACTGAGCTCGACGATGAAGCCGTTGGGCACGATGACGCAGTCCCGGTTCCAGATCCTGGCGTTGATGTCGCACTCACGCTTGAGAGCGCCGATGAATTCCATGGGTTGAACGGCGGATTTGAAGACCTTGGCGAAGGTTCCGTTGACCAAGGCCTCGAAGCGCCGCTCGATCTTGTTCAGCGGCCCCATGACAGCCTCCGAGGGTGCCCATCTGCCGGGCAAGGCCAGATGAAGAGATGATTACTAATAGTATTTATATAGCCACGGGTGGTTACGGCGTGTGGTGCGACGCCGTAATTCACCGGATCGTGGCTGCCGCGGATCGACCCGGGCGGCGCCCCGGCGGCCCGGGCGGAGCCGGTGCGACTGTCGCGAACTGGCTGTTTCGCCCGAGAGCGCGCCCGGGGCCGCCGCCGGCCGCCCCGCGGGTACGCCCGGCGGAGCGGAGCCGAACGGGCCTGGAGCCGGGCGCCCGCGGCCCGCGCCGATCCCGCGCGACGTCCTCCCCGGCTCCGTGCGCCCCTCCGTAGGCCGGATCACACCCCCGGCCACCCCTGGATGATCATCGGGGCCGCTACGGTGCTCCCATGCCCGCACTCGATCCCGGCCGCACCGCACTCGTCCTCGTCGACCTGATGGAACGCATCGTCGCGCTGCCCCTCGCCCCCCGCCCCGGCACCGACGTCCTCGCCGCCTCCGCCCGGCTCGCCGACGCCTTCCGGGACGCCGGAGCGCCCGTCGTCCACCTCCGCGTCGAGCGCCCGAACACCGCCGTCCAGCCGCCCGGCAGCGAGCTCGTCCCCGACCTCGTCCGGGACGGCGACCCGGTCGTCGTCAAGCGGACCATCGGCGGCTTCCAGGACACCGGCCTCCACGAGCTGCTCTCCGGCCTCGGCGCCGACACCCTGGTCCTCGGCGGCATCGCCACCAACCTCGGCGTCGAGTCCACCGCCCGCGCCGCCTGCGACCTCGGCTACGGCCTCGTCTTCGCCGAGGACGCCATGGCCGCCCTCACCGCCGACGAGCACCGCGCCTCCGTCGCCCTCGACTTCCCCCGCCTCGGCACGGTCGCCCCCGTCTCCGCGATCACCCTGGACGGCCCGGAGTGACCCCGGTGCCGATACGGTACGGGGCCCGCCCCTGCTCCCTCGTCGTCTGCCGGGGCTGCTGCTGCGGCGACGCCCGCAAGAACCCCGGCACCGACCACGACGCCCAGCTCGCCCGGCTCCGCGAGGCCGCCGCGGCCTCCGGCGGCCGGCTGATCGTCCGCACCAGCGACTGCCTGGGGCCCTGCGCCCAGGCCAACATCGTCGTGGTGCAGCCCTCCACCGAGGGCCGGCGGCGCGGCGGACGGGCCGCGTGGGTCGGGTTCGCCCTGGACGAGGACTGTCTCGACGACATCCTCGCCTGGACGGCGGCGGGCGGCCCCGGCATCGCCCCGCCCCCGGCGACCCTGGCCCTCCAGCTGGTCGACCCGCCGAAGAACTGAGCCCCGCACGACCCGTACGGAAACGGGGGAGAACCCTCGTGGAACCCGGGGAGGGGCGCGGTGCGGCGGGAGCCGTGCCCCCCACGGGCCCTTGTCGCGGTCGGCCAAGCGGTACGGGTGAATGTTGGTGGTTTACGTCACCGGTTACCCATCAGTCGCTGGCGAGACTGGGTGGTCCTGCCGGACGAACGAACCACCTAGGGGGACCCTGAGCATGACGGGCACTCGCATTGCCGCGCTCGGGCACTACCAGCCCGCCAAGGTGCTGACCAACCACGACCTCGCCGGACTCGTCGACACCGACGACGCGTGGATCACCAGCAGGGTCGGCATCCGCACCCGGCACGTCGCGGGCCCCGACGAGCCCGTGGACGAGCTCGCCGCGCACGCCGCCGGCAAGGCCCTGGCCACGGCCGGCCTGGTCCCCGACGACATCGACATGGTCCTCGTCGCCACCTCCACCGCGATCGACCGCTCGCCGAACATGGCCGCCCGCGTCGCCGCCCGCCTCGGCATGACCGGGCCCGCCACCCTCGACCTCAACGTGGTCTGCGCCGGCTTCACCCACGCCCTGGCCACCGCCGACCACGCCGTACGGGCCGGCGGCGCCCGCCGCGTCCTGGTGATCGGCGCCGACAAGATGACCGACGTGGCGGACTGGACGGACCGCACCACCTGCGTCCTCGTCGGCGACGGCGCGGGCGCCGCGATCGTCGAGGCCGTCGACGAGGACGAGGCCGGGACCGCCCCGGGCATCGGCCCGGTCCTGTGGGGCTCGGTCCCGGAGATGGGCCACGCCGTCCGCATCGAGGGCACCCCGCCCCGCTTCGCCCAGGAGGGCCAGAGCGTCTACCGCTGGGCGACCCAGCAGCTCCCCGCCCTCGCCCGCAAGGCCTGCGAGCGCTCCGGCGTCACCCCCGAGGAACTCGCGGGCGTGGTCCTCCACCAGGCCAACCTGCGCATCATCGAGCCGCTCGCCGCCAAGATCGGCGCCGTCAACGCGGTCGTGGCCCGCGACGTCGTCGACTCCGGCAACACCTCCGCCGCCTCGATCCCGCTGGCCCTGGCCAAGCTGGTCGAGCGCGGCGAACTGCCCTCCGGCGCCCCGGTCCTGCTCTTCGGCTTCGGCGGCAACCTCTCGTACGCCGGTCAGGTGATCCGGGTCCCGTAGGGGATCCCGCGACGGGCCCGGGACCGGAGCGCAGGGGGCGCCCGTACGGCCCCGGCGGGGCTCCGGGGCGGTGTGCCCCGTTCGGCGGAGCCCGGTGGCGGCGCGCCGGGGGCGGACCTAGCTTCGAACGCGGTGAGGGTCGTCCTTCCGGGGGCGGAACCGCTCCGCGTCCGGGCCCTCGCGCGATCGGAGGAACGCCATGCGTGCGATACGTGCCGCCGCTTCCGCCGCCCTGCTCGGCGCCGCCGCCGTGATGACGGCGGGCCCGGCGGCCCTGGCGGACGAGGGCGCCGGCGCCGTCACGCCGTTCGGCTTCTCCGTCACCCCGGAGACGGTCGCCCCCGGCGGCACCGTCACCCTCGCGTCCGAGGGCTGCGAGGTGCCGTCCGTGACGGTCACCTCCGGCGTGTTCGACACGGTCACCCTCGAAGAGGGCCGTCCGGGCACCGCGACCGTGGACTCCGGCGCCAAGGCGGGCGCCCGGTACGAGATCACCTTCGACTGCCAGGGCGAACGCGGCACCGCCGCTCTGACCGTCGCCGGGGACGCCGCCCGGGAACACGAGGGCGTCGCCACCACGGAGCCCGCCGACGGCATCACCGGCACCGGAACCACCGGCGGACACGACACCGGAACCGAGACCGGAACCGAGACGTACGGCACCGCGACCGAGACCGAGACGTACGACACCGGGACCGGCACCGACAGCCACGGCACCGACGTCGGCGCCCGGTCCGACACCCCCACCGGCGCCCAGAAGGGCGTGAAGGCCGGTTACGGGACCGCCGCCTCCGACGCGGAGACCGACGGGCTCGGCACGGCCGAGGTGGTGACGGGCGCCCTGCTCATCGTCGGCGCGCTCGGCTCCGCCGTCGTCCTCACCCGCCGCCGCGCAGCCGACGGCCGCTTCTGACGGCCGGGACCGGGGGGCCGAAACGGCCCCTCCGCCCCGGTGTGACGAGGTCCGGGACGGAGGGGCGCCATACGGAGAGAACAGAGACCAGAGACCGCACGGCCGCGCGGCCGCCGTGGAGGAGAGCGGACGTGGGGCGAGCGGACAGCACGGGCCGGCACGGCGCCTGGGGCGCCGTCGCCGTCGTCCTCCTCGTGGGAGTGCACCTGGTGCGCGGCGGTGCGGAGGAGCTGCGGGCGGCGGGACCGCCGCAGCCCCTCGCCGCGGCCGCCTCCGGCGGCACCCGCGCCGCCCCCGCCCTCCTCGCCCCCGCCCCCGCCTCCGACGCGGAGACCGATCCGCTGCCCGCCTCGCCCCCGGCCCGCGTCCGCGTCCCGGCCGTCCGCGTCGACGCGCCCGTCACGGCGGTCGGACTCGACGCCGAGGGCTGGATCGAGGCCCCTCCGCCGGAGGACGACCGGCTCGCGGGCTGGTTCACCGGCGCGGTCACCCCCGGCGAGCGCGGCACCGCCGTCGTCGTCGGCCACGTCGACACCCCGAGCGGCCCGGCCGTCTTCTACGAGCTCGGCGCCGTCGGCAGGGGCAGCCGCGTCGAGGTCCTCCGCCGCGACGGGAGGACCGCCGTCTTCACCGTGTACGGGGCCGAGGTCGTCCCCAAGGACGGCTTCCCCGCCCGGCGGGTCTACGCCGACTCCGGCCGGCCCGAGCTGCGCCTGATCACCTGCGGCGGCACGTACACGGAGGAGGGCGGCTACGAGGGCAACGTGGTGGTCTCGGCCCGCCTCACCGAAGTCCGCTGACCCTTCTCCTCCTCGTACCGGCCCACTGCTGAGTTCCCCCGGTCGCCTCCTTCGGCGCCGCCTTCGGAACCGGGCTCCGACCCGACCTGACGGACTCCCCCCGAAGCATTGGCCTGGACCGCAGGACGTCGCCAAGGTGACTCCCACGGAGCCGGCGTCGGGGGGCGTCGAGCTCCACCGGGCCGCCCGGGGCCCGCACCACGCTCCGTACGCACGAAAGCACCTCTCGTGCGTACGTCCGGACAATTCGGACCGAACCGGGGCCGCCGGGGCCGTCCCACCCCACTGACCACGGAAAACGCTGGTGAAAGGCGCCTGAAACCCCTGGTAGAGTTATCTCTGTCGCCGCGGGGGAAACCCCGAAACGACAACAACACCTAGTCCGGGTGGCGGAATGGCAGACGCGCTAGCTTGAGGTGCTAGTGCCCTTTATCGGGCGTGGGGGTTCAAGTCCCCCCTCGGACACAGAGAAGAAGTGCCGGTCGATCTCGCATCGAGCGGCACTTCTCGTATCCGGCACTTCTCGTACGGGGCCGGGCTCCCGCACCGGCCCCGCCCCCCCGCGGTCAGCCCTTCCGTGCCACCACCAGCCTGCACGCCGGGCTGCCGTCCTCGCGGCGGCCCAGGGCCTCGACCGGGACGAGGGTGACGGCGAAGCCGGCCGCCTCCAGGCGGGTGCGGACGTCCGCGAGGCGGAAGGTGCGGTAGTACATGACGAAGGGCGGACGCCAGAGCGCGTTCCTGACCCGCATCACCGCGTCGAAGCCCCACAGCGCCCAGTAGGGGCGCGAGCCGACGCGCGGTGGGGCCGGGAGGGGAAAGGCGAAGGTGCCGCCCGGGCGGAGGGAGGCGTGGACCCGCTCGAAGAGGGTGCGCTGCTCCTCCGGCAGGAAGTGGCCGAAGGCGCCGAAGCTCACCGCCAGGTCGAAGGCGGGCCCGAAGGGCAGGGCCAGGGCGTCGGCGCGGACCAGGTCGGCGTCGGGATGGGCGCGGCGGGCCTCCGCCAGCATGCCCGTACTGAAGTCGACCCCGGTGACCCGGCCCGCGCAGACCGCGCGCAGGACGCCGAGCCCGGCGCCGGTGCCGCAGCAGACGTCGAGGCCCGAGTCGAACGGGCCGAGGGCCTCCAGGGTGCGGGTCACCGCGTCCAGGAGGCGGTCGGAGGTGCGGAAGGGCGTCGCGTCGAACTTCTCCGCGAGCAGGTCGTAACCGTGCTCGACCGAGGAGAGGGCCTGGACGGTCAGCTCGCGGAGGCCGGGGCCCTGCGGAGTGAACATGGACCCGACCCTATGCCGTGACGAACCGCGCGCGTCAGAGCGCGCTGCGTACCGAGGGGGCCGACCAGGACGGGGTGACGCCCGTGAGCTGGCAGGTCAGCAGGTAGAGGGGGATCGGCGGCGTGTAGGGCGAGGCGCCGTCGGGCCGGTGGATCAACCGGGGGCGGCGGTCCGGGATCTCCGCGCCGCGCGCGTAGCAGGCCGGCAGCGGCCAGGTCAGGTCCAGGTCGGAGCCGGCCGGGACGAGCCACCACCACCAGTCGGAGTCGGCGTAGACGCAGCCGTTGGAGGGGAGCCGGGAGAGGATCTTGAAGCCGAAGCGGGCGGGGACGCCGACGGCGTCGCGGCCGAGGCCGGCGGAGAGGTCGGCGGGGACGGCGAGACGGGTGACGGCGTCCGGGCGGCGGGAGCGGGCGGGGTCCGCCGGGTCGAGGAGCCCCCGGGAGGGCGTGTCCGCGGCGCGGTGGTCGTCCCGTTCGAGACGGAGTTCCAGGGGGCGGCCGGCGGCCGCGACCAGACCGAGTCCGGGGTGGCGACGGGCCCGCGGCAGCATGCGGGTCGCCATCGACCTCAGCACGGCTCCCCCGTGCCGTGGGCCAGCTCGGCCCAGACGGTCTGCGACGTGCCGTGACCGGTGCGCTCGGCGCCCCACGCGCTGCACAGCGCGTCGACGATGATCAGTCCCCGGCCGCGCTCGTCCTCGCCGCAGTCGCGGATCCGCGGCCCCGCCGGGCCGCCCTCGTCCCGCACCGCTATTCGCAGCTTCTCCTCGCCCTCGCGGAGCTCGCAGACGAAACGGCCGCTGGCGGTGTGCACGACGGCGTTGGTGACCAGCTCGGAGACGATCAGGGAGACGGTGTCACGTATGTCGGGGCCGCAGCCCCAGATGATGAGCCGCTCCTCCGCGAGGCGACGGGCCCGCGCGACCGACGCCGTGAGGGCCGGGAGCTCGAAGGCGAAGCGCCGCACGGCGCCGGTATCGGTCTGAGGCTGTGGGCGCTGGGCCATGACGCGGGGACTCATGAGACCTGAAGGCTGCGCGTTACCAGAAGCCACGACCGGTTCCTCACAACAGTGGGCAGGACTTGCCGTACGGCGCCGCGCCGGGGCGCGGAGGCGCACGACGGCAGCGTGTACTGGTTCACCGGAACACTGTCCTCCTGAGTCGGACACTTGGCAAGTGGCACTCTGGAAATTGCAGAGTGCCGTGTTCTCTCTGGCCCGGCTTCGTGGCACACTCGTCGAAAACAGCGCGTCGGGGAGGTCTGGGAGTGAGCGAGCCGCGGTCCGCCCCCACGGTGGGACAGGTCGTCCTCGGAAAGCGGTTGCAGGACCTGCGCGAGCGGGCCGGCATGAAGCGGGAAGAGGCCGCCAAGATCCTCCGGGTGGCCCCGGCCACCGTCCGGCGGATGGAGACCGCCGAGGTCGCGCTGAAGATCCCCTACGTCCAGCTCCTGCTCAGGGAGTACGGGATCACGGACTCCGAGGCCGAGGGCTTCGTCGCCCTCGCGGAGGAGGCCAACCTCCCCGGCTGGTGGCAGCGGTTCCACGACGTGCTGCCCGGCTGGTTCTCCATGTACGTCAGTCTGGAGGGGGCCGCGAGCCTCATCCGGGCGTACGAGCCCCAGTTCGTTCCCGGTCTGCTCCAGACCGCGGAGTACGCCCGTGCCATTCTGCGCAGCGGGGCGGTCGGAGGCGGCAGCGACGCCGCCAGGGAAGAGGACACCGAACGGCATGTAGCCCTGCGGATGGAGCGCCAGTCCCTGCTGCTGAGGGACGACGCCCCGAAGTTCTGGGTGATCATGGACGAGACGGTGTTCCGCCGGCCGGTCGGTGACGGGCCCGAAGTGATGCGCGACCAGCTCGACCGGCTGCTCGAAGCGTCCGAGCTGCCGAACGTCACCCTGCAGATCGCGGAGTTCGCGTCCGGCCACCACCCCGGCACCTACGGACCGTTCGTCCTCTTCCGCTTCGCCGTGCCCGAACTCCCGGACATGGTCTACAGCGAGTACCTGACCGGCGCCGTCTATCTCGACGCGCGTCCCGAGGTGGCGTCCCACCTGGAGGTCATGGACCGCATGGCGGCTCAGGCCGCGACTGCACAACGCACGAAGGAGATTCTCCGGAATCTCCGCAAGGAGCTGTGAATGGATCGCATATACAACGGCATGCCCGCCGCGGAGCTCGGTGCCGAGGGTTGGCACAAGCCCTGGAGCGGCGGGAACGGGGGCAACTGCGTGGAGGCCATGAGACTGGCCGACGGCAGGGTCGCCGTGCGACAGTCCGCAGACCCTGAAGGACCCGCGCTCATCTACACCCACGGGGAGATCGAGGCCTTCATCCAGGGGGCCAAATCCGGTCAGGCCGACTTTCTGCTCGCCCAGCCCTTCCGTCCCGCCCCTACCGTCGCGTAACTCTTGCTGTAGCGCCACTCGTTCGTCCCGACCAGGAGAGCCGATGACCCAGGACCCCGCAGCTTCGCGGACCGACGTACGCATCGACACCAGCAAGCCGCACCCGGCACGCATGTACGACTGGTTCCTGGGCGGCAAGGACAACTACCCGGTCGACGAGGCGATGGCCCGTCAGCTCCTCACCGTCGACGCCCGGGGCCGGGACATGGCCCGCGTCAACCGGGCCTTCATGCACCGCGCCATCCGCTGGCTCAGCGCCCACGGCGTCCGCCAGTACCTGGACATCGGCACGGGCATCCCGACCGAGCCCAACCTGCACCAGATCGCGCAGGAGGCCGCGCCGGAGGCCCGCATCGTCTACTGCGACAACGACCCGATCGTGCTCGCGCACGCGGCCGCCCTGCTGCGCTCGACCCCCGAGGGGGCCACCGAGTACATCCAGGCGGACGCCCGCGAGCCCGAGGTCATCCTCGAAAGGGCCGGAAAGGTCCTTGACTTCGACCAGCCCATCGCGCTGTCGATGCTCGCCCTGCTGCACTTCGTCGGGGACGAGGACGGCGCGTACGAGCTGGTCTCCAAGATCGTCGACAAGCTCGCGCCGGGCAGCTACCTCGTCCTCTCCCACGTCACCGGGGACTTCAACCCCGAGGGAGCGGCGCAGGCGGCCGCCATGTACAAGGCGCGCGGGCTGACCCTGCGGCCCCGCTCGCGCGACGAGCTGGCCGCGTTCTTCGACGGCATGGAGTTCGTCGAGCCGGGCGTCTCGCTCACCGCCGAATGGCACCCGGAGCTGGGCGAGCCCGTCCCGGTCCAGGGCGACGAGCCCATCCCGGGCTGGGCCGGCGTGGCCCGCAAGCTCTGACCACGCCCTTCACGAACGGCGCGCGCGGCGGCCCCGCGGACCCTCCCGGTCCGCGGGGCCGACCCGTGTCGGCCCCCGGGGCCCGTCCGGCGGATCAGGTCCCCGGCGGCACCAGCGTCACCAGGAAGCTCCGCGCCGGACCGGTGTTCCCGGCCGCGTCGACCGTGCGGTACTCGACGGTGTGGGTGCCGTAGTCGGGGGTCGCGTCGTCCCACGGCACCGCCCGGGTCCGGCCCAGCTTCCCGTACACGAGGCCGTCGATCACCGTGCCGCCCGGCGAGAAGCGGAACGGCGCGTCCGCGTCCGTCGGCCAGCCGTAGTACGTGTACCAGCCGTCGCCGTCGACCCGGAACCGGCTCACCACCGCGCCCTCCCGGTCGTCCCGCGCGGTCAGCCGCATCGTGAACGCGCCGTCGTAGACGTACTCCACCGGCCGCCCCGGCCGCCGCACCGTCCGCAGCGGCTCCGACAGCTCGTACGCGGCCGTGGCCGGCCGGGCGTCGACCGTCCAGCGCAACTCCCGCCCCGTGCCCGCGATCCGGGCCGTGAGCGTGTGGGTGCCGGGGGCGATCCGCAGCGCGCCCAGGTCCAGGTCGCGGTCGTTGCGGTCGCCCGTCGCCACGGGACGCCCGTCGAGGTGCCAGCGCACCGCCGGGGTGCCGTCCACCGGGTGGGTGGTGTCCGCGTGGACGACGCTCCGGGCGCCGACGGGGGACCCCGTCGGGGTGTGCCCGGTGAACGCGGCCGCGACCGGCTCCCGCGCGGTGGTCAGCGAGGGGTCCACCGTCCAGCGGACGGTCCGGGTGAGCGCCTCGGAGGCGCGGACCGCCGGGTCGCGGACGAACGGCGTCGGATCGGTGACCGTCGCCGTCAGCGCGTGCGGGCCCGGGGAGAGCCGGAGTCCGCGCAGGTCGACGGCGCGGGCGCCGCGCGTGTCCAGGGTTCGCCCGTCGAGCCGCCAGGTCACGGCGAGTTCGCCGCCCACCGGGTGCAGGACGTCCACCCACACCGACCGGTCCGCCCCGATCGGCGCCGCGTTCGGCGCGTGGCCCTGGACCAGGTCCACCTTCGCCGAGATCGCCCGGACCATCACCTCGCGCTCCACCTGGTCGAAGGCGTAGCCGAGGGTCTTCATCAGGGAGTGGCGGCTCGGCCGCCAGACCCCCTCCGTGCTGTACAGGCCGCCCTCGTACCGTCCGACGGTCCCGCCGGACTCGCTCTCCTCGCCCAGCCAGCGCCACCACTTGGCCTTCCGCTCCCGCATCTGCCGTTCGGTGAGGAGGGTGTGGTGGGCGGAGGCCGGTTCCGGGCCGGAGTACGTGCCGCCCGGCACCCCGCGCCCGTAGTAGTCGTACTCGTCCTGGAGGCCGCCGAGCGAGTGCCCGAGCTCGTGCGGGGTGATGAGGGCGGAGAGCGCGTTGCCGCCGGACGCGGTCGCGTAACCGCCGCCCGCGCCGCCGTAGGTGGAGCTGTGGGCGAGGGCGACGACCTGCCGGTCGGCGGCGCTCGTCCCGGGCACGAGGTCCGCCAGCGCGGCGGCCTTCCGCCCGTCGACGGTCAGCAGCCGCTGCACGCTGCCCGGATCGCAGCCGCCCCAGAACCCCATGTCGAGCACGGTGTCCCGGGCGGGCGCGTCGAGCCCCGGGTCGCAGTCCACCCCGGACTCCGCCGAAGGGGCCTCCACCGCCCACACGTTGACGTACGAGCGGTAGGAGGCGAAGGGCTCGACGCTCCACAGGGTGTTCAGGTGCCGTTCGAGGTCCGCCCGGAACTCCGGCATCTCCTCCGCGGTGTAGCCGTCGCCCAGGAACACCAGGTTGAACCGCCGGTCCGCCGGTCCGGTGGTCTGCACGGGGACGACGACCGGCTCCCCGGCGGAGGCCGCCCGCCCGCCGGGCGTCCGCGTCTCCGCCCCCGCCGGCGCCGTTCCCGCCAGGCCGGCGGCCAGCAGGCAGACCGCGACGAGCCGGGCCGCGCCCCGCCGAACTCCCTTGTTCCGTAAGGTCATGGGGCGCGAGCCTAGGCCGCGCCCCGCCCCGGTGGAAGACGTCCGTCGGCCGTATCGGCCGGCCTCAGGGGAGGCGCCGGTGGCTCAGTACCGCAGGTACGCGAGTCCCGGGTGCGCCGCCGCGTACTCCTCCACGAGCCGGCGGGCCACCGCGACCGAGTCCACCAGCGGGTGCAGCGCGAAGGCCTTGACCGCCGTCTCCCGCGACCCGCTCTCCGCCGCCGCGAGCACCTCCCGCTCCACCGCCTTCACGGCCGTCACCAGACCGACGGCGTGGTACGGCAGCGGGGCCACGGCCACCGGCCGGGCGCCGTTCGCGTCGACCAGGCAGGGCACCTCGATCACCGCGTCCGCGTCCAGCACGGAGAGCGTCGTGCCGTTGCGCACGTTCAGGATCAGCGTCGTCCGCTCGTCGCGCGCGACCGCCCGCATGAGGGCGAGCGCCACCTTCTCGTAGCCGCCCGACTCCAGGTCCTCCTCGTCGCGCTCCCCGACCCCGGCGGCCTCCCGGTTGGCGGCCATGTAGGTGGCCTCCCGGTCCGCGAGCGTGCGGTGCCAGGCGGCCAGGGCGGGGGTGTCCGGCTTGCCCATCTCCTCGTAGAAGGCGCCCTGCTGGTCGCGCAGGTACGCGCCGCGCGTCCGCTCGGCGGTCCGGTAGGCGTGCACCGCCTCCCGGTTGAAGTAGTAGTAGTGCAGGTACTCGTTGGGGACCGCGCCGAGCGAGCGCAGCCACTCGGGGCCGAAGAGCCGGCCCTCCTCGAAGGAGCCGAGCGCCTCCTCGTCGGCGAGCAGCCGGGGCAGCTCGTCCCGGCCGCCGACCCGCAGCCCCCGCAGCCAGCCCAGGTGATTGAGGCCCACGTAGTCGATCCAGGCCTCGTCCGGGTCCGCGCCCAGGATCCGGGCGACCCGGCGGCCCAGGCCCACGGGGGAGTCGCAGATGCCGACGACCCGGTCGCCGAGGACCCGGGACATCGCCTCCGTGACCAGGCCCGCCGGGTTGGTGAAGTTGATGACCCAGGCGTCCGGGGCGAGCTCCGCGACCCGCCGGGCGATGTGCGTCGCGACGGGCACGGTCCGCAGGCCGTACGCGATCCCGCCCGCCCCCACCGTCTCCTGCCCGAGCACCCCTTCGGCGAGCGCGATCCGCTCGTCCGCAGCCCTGCCCTCCAGGCCGCCGACCCGGATCGCCGAGAACACGAAGTCCGCCCCGCGCAGCGCCTCGTCCAGGTCCGTCGTCGCCGTCACCTCCGGCGCGTCCCGCACCCCCTCGGCCTGGTCCGCGAGGACCCGCGCGACGGCGGAGAGCCGCCCCTCGTCGAGGTCGTACAGGGTGACCCGGGTGACCCGCCCCTCGGCGTGGTCGCCGAGCAGCGCGCCGTACACCAGCGGCACCCGGAATCCGCCGCCTCCGAGAATCGTCAGTTTCATGCCCGTACGCTACTCGGGCGCTCCCGCCGGGAGCCCCCGCACACGGGCCGGGGCGCGGGCGGGGACGGCGGCCGGGGACAATGGCGCCATGTCCCGACGCAAGACCCGCCCCCGCACCGCGCCCCGCACCGCCCCGGCTTCCGCCGCCCCCGCCGTCACCCCGGAGTCGCCCTGCCCCTGCGGTCTCGGCCCCGCCTACGGCGCGTGCTGCGGCCGCTTCCACGCGGGCACGGGCGGCACGGCGCCCACCGCCGAACTCCTCATGCGCTCCCGCTACAGCGCCTTCGTCGTCCGCGACGAGGCCCATCTGCTGCGCACCTGGGCGCCGGAGACGCGACCGGGCGAGGTCGACTTCGACCCCGGGCTCCGCTGGGCCGGTCTGGAGATCGAGGAGACCACCGAGGGCACGGCCTTCCACCAGCGCGGCACCGTCACCTTCACGGCCCGCTACGTCCACGGCGGCGAGCCGGGCGCGCTGCGCGAGCGGAGCCGCTTCGCCCGCCACGAGGGGGCGTGGGTGTACGTGGACGGGGACGTCGCCGAGTAACCCCTTGGCGGGAGGACCGGCCTCAGCGGGCCCCCGCCACCGCGCGTGGTCCCGAGCGCGGGATGCCGCTCGCCAGGTCCTCCGCGACGATCTTCTTCGCGATGGCGTCCGTCGCCACCCGCAGCTCGGGCCCGCTGGGCCGGCCGCGCTCCCGCTCGACGCGGTCGGCGAGCCAGGCGCCCCAGGCGTGCGTGATGACGTCCGCCTCCCGCCTGCCCGCCGGGGTGTGGGAGAACAGATTGCCGTCGCGGGTGAGGAAGCCCTCCTCGATCATCCGGTCGAAGACCGGCAGGAGCACCTCGGGCGGCACCCGCCGCCCGGCCGCGATCAGGCCGAGGCTCGCGTGCCCGACGGTCCGGGTGTACAGCTCGACCTGCATCACCGCCCACGCGCCCGCCACGTCGAGCCGGGTGTCGGACCCGTCGACGATCCGCCGGGCCGTGTCCACGTCGGTGCGGCGCAGGATCCGCCCGACGGACAGTTCGAGGAGCTTCGCGGAGTCCCCGGACGTGGTGGGCGACGCGAAGCCCTCGCCCATGTCGGGGGCGGCGGCGCGCGCCGAGTCCCGCAGCGCCACCTGCTTGAGGAAGAGCGCCACGACGAAGCCGACGGCGGCGACGGGCACGGTCCACAGGAAGACGGTGTGCAGGGTGTCGGCGTAGGCGTTCACGATCGGTCCCGCGACCGCGTCCGGCAGGCCGTGCACCCCGGCCGGGCTCTGCGCGGCCCGTCCGACGGCGGCCGGGTCGAGCCCGAGGCCCCCGGCGACGGCGGAGGCCTCCTGGACCCCGGCCGTGAGCTCGGGCTCCAGGGAGTTGCCGTAGATCGTGCCGAAGACGGCCGTGCCGAACGAGCTGCCGAGGGTGCGGAAGAAGGTGACGCCGGAGGTGGCGGTGCCCAGGTCGGCGTAGTCGACGGTGTTCTGCACGGCGATGGTGAGGACCTGCATGCACAGGCCGATGCCGACGCCGAGGACGAACATGTAGAGCGACGCGAGCCAGGTGCTCGTGCCCGGCTCCATGAGCGAGAGCAGATAGAGTCCGACGCCCATCACCAGGCAGCCGACGATGGGGAAGACCCGGTAGCGGCCGGTCTTGCTGACCACGTTGCCGCTGAAGATCGAGGCGATCAGCAGGCCGACGACCATGGGCAGGGTGCGGATGCCGGAGACGGTCGCCGAGTCCCCGTCGACGTACTGGAGGTAGGTCGGCAGGAAGGTCATCGCGCCGAGCATGGCGAAGCCGACCACGAAGCTGAGTACGGAGCAGACCGTGAAGACCGGGTTCCCGAACAGGCGCATGGGCAGCATCGGTTCGGCCGCCCGGGTCTCCACCAGGCAGAACAGGGCCAGGGCGACGATCCCGCCCGCGAACAGCCCGATGATGACGCCGGAGCCCCAGGCGTACTCGTTCCCGCCCCAGCTCGTGGCCAGGATCAGGGCGCTGGAGCCGGCGGCGACGAGCGCGATGCCGGCGTAGTCGATGACGGGCTTGCTCGCCGAGCGGACGGAGGGGATCGTGCGGGCGGCGGCGATCACGACCAGGATCGCGATGGGCACGTTGACGTAGAACGCCCAGCGCCAGCTCAGGTGGTCGGTGAACAGACCGCCGAGGAGCGGGCCGATGACCGTGGACACGCCGAACACGGCCCCGATCGCGCCCTGGTACTTGCCGCGCTCGCGCAGCGGGATCACGTCCGCGATGAGCGCCATCGAGGTGACCATCAGACCGCCGGCGCCGATGCCCTGGAGGCCGCGCCAGACGATGAGCAGCGTCATGTTGGTGGCGAGTCCGCAGAGGAACGAGCCGGTGATGAAGACGACCGCGGAGATCTGGAAGATCACCTTGCGGCCGAAGAGGTCGCCGAACTTGCCGACGAGGACGGTCGCGACGGTCTCGGCGAGCAGGTACGAGGTGACCACCCACGACATGTGGGCGGCGCCGCCCAGGTCCGCGACGATCGTCGGCAGGGCGGTGCCGACGATCGTCTGGTCGAGGGCGGCGAGGAGGACGCCCAGCATGATCGTGCCGAAGACGATGTTGCGGCGGCGCCGGTCGAGCGGGGGCGGCTCGGTGGCGGCCGGGGGCGCGGGCGCTGCGTCGCTGGTCGTGGTCACCCTCGCAGCGTCACACCGGCCCCGTGCCCACGCATGCGGGGGACCGCCGGACAGGTGTCGCCCCGTCACGGCGCCGACGGGACGCCGGGAAGGCGTCGTCAGGGGGTGACGGGCAGCTCGGGGTGGTGCTTGGCGAGGATCTTGTTGGCCCGCGCGAGCGCGGAGAGGGCGTGCTCGCGGTCCGCCCGGTCCTCCGCGCAGAGCGGCCCCCGGAACCGGTAGACCTCGCGCGCCGCGCAGTCCGCGTCGACCTCGGCCTGGAGGACGTGCAGCGGCAGACAGGCGCCGATCATCGCGGCCACGCGGTCGGGGATCGGGACGGGGACGAGGCGCGAGGGCGAGGTGATCACGGGTCAGTCCTAGTGGGTCCGGGAAGGGTACGGAAGAGTCTCTCCCCCATACGTACCGGATGGCGTTGCGGGTTCGGACACGGAGTCGTCGCGGGACGGTGACGGCCCGGGGCGCCGCCGGCGGGCCGCGCGGCGGGCGGGGGAGCGGACCGGGCGCGACGGGCGATCTTGGACCGGACGTTCCCGCAGGTGCGGGGCGTCGGAGCGGCCGACGGTTTGCGCATCCTCTCTGCGTATCGAGCGCGCGTTCGACGGACGAAAGATCCAGAACGGGGCGTCGGGGGTGATCCACACCCGAGGGAGTGTGAAGGATCTCACTCGTCGGTCCGGACTCTTTCGGAGCGGGTGGGGTATGTGCTGCCGCCCTCGCGACCGCCCACCCTCCCGCGCTTCCGTCGCCACTAAACAACACGAACGATCGTGCTAATATTTTCTCACCTCCAGGTCACCGAGGAGATCCGGCATGCACACGATGGCTCCACTCCTGCGCACCCTCCTGAACGCGGCCGCCCGCGTCGCCCCCGGCCCGGCCGGCCGACTGGCCTTCCACGTCTTCGTCCGCCCGCTCGGCCGGGCCCGGCCGAAGCCCGAGGAGCGGGCGGTCATGGCCGCCGCCCGCGTCGGGCGCCTCCGCGTCCGGGGCAAGGACGTCGTCACCTACGCCTGGGGCGACGGCCGGCGGCCGGTCCTGCTCGTCCACGGCTGGTCCTCGCGCGCCTCCCGCTTCGGCGCCCTCGCCGAAGCGCTGCTCGTGCGCGGCTACAGCCCGGTCGCCTTCGACGCGCCCGGCCACGGCGACTCCCCGGGCCGGGCTTCGAACATCGTCGAGTACCGGGAGATCATCCGGGAGCTGCACGCCCGGCACGGCGACTTCGACGCCGTCGTCGCCCACTCCTTCGGCGTCCTCGCCTCCCTCTTCGCCCTGCGGGACGGCGTGCGCACGGCCCGCTTCGCCGGTCTCGGCGCGGTCGGCTCCTTCGCGTTCCTCACGGAGGGCTTCCAGGACCGCCTCGGCGTGGACGAGCGGGTGGTCCGCGCCCTCCGCGACCACGTCGAGCGCCGGCTCGCGCCGGGCGAGCCCGGCATCTGGCACCGCTTGGAGGCCGACCACGCGCCCGAACAGCTCGGCGCGCCGCTCCTGCTCCTCCACGACGAGGACGACGACATGACGCCGCCCGCCCAGTCGCGCCTGCTCGTGCGCGCCCACGGCGACCGCGCCCGGCTCGTCGTCACCCGGGGCCTCGGCCACCGCCGCATCCTGAAGGACCCGGACGTCGTCGCCCGGACCGTGGAGTTCGTGACGGCACCGGCCGCCGAGCCCTCCGGGGAACGGGTCGCCACCGGCTGAACCCGTGCCGGGGTACGGGGGTTACGCGGCGGAGAGGGCCTCCCGGCCCCGGTCCGTGGCCGAGGCGTACAGCCGCGCGGCGATGCCCCGCTCGGCGCGGCCGTACGCCCGGGGGTCGTCGAACAGCACCGAATGCGCGTTGGCCGCCTCCATCAGGGCGATCACCTCGAAGGCCAGCTGCTCCGCGTCCAGGTCGGCCACGAGCTCCCCGGCGGCGCGCGCCTCCGTCAGGTTCCGCTCCATGTACTCCGTCCAGTCGAGCCGGGCCCGTGCGACGGCGTCGTGGACCGGGCCCGTACGGGCGTCGAACTCGGCGGAGACCGCGTAGAAGAAGCAACCGCCCGCGAAGACCCGCTCCGAGGAGTACGCCAGCCAGTTCCCGCACAGCTCGCGCACCCGCACGGCCCCCGGCGGCACGTCCTCCAGCGGGGCGGCCACACGGCGGGAGAAGACCGAGACGGCGGCCCTGACGGTGGCGAGCTGAAGCTCCTCCTTGGAGCCGAAGAGGGCGAAGACACCGCTCTTGCTCAGGCTCAGCTCGGTCGCGATCCGCCCCAGGGACAGCCCTTCGAGGCCCTCGACCGAGGCGATGTCCATCGTCCGGCCGAGCACGAGGCGCCGGGTCTGGTTGCCGCGCTCGACGCGCCCGTCCGTCTTCGTTCCCGTACCGCCGGTGCCACCGCTCATGCCTCCATCGTACTGAACGCACGACCGTGCGGGATTATCGGCGACGCGCGCCCTAAACGCCTTCGTCGAAGCCGCGCCGCTCCGCCGGGGCGAGCAGCAGCACCTCCAGGGCGCGCGCCGTCGCCCGCGCCTGGGCCAGGTACCAGTCGAGCCGCTCGTCGGTGATCAGCGACGGGGTCCCGCGGAGCGCGAGCGCGAACCGCGCGTGGCCCGCCCGCTCCAGGACCGGCACCGCCACGGTCCGGACCCCGTGGGCCGACTCGCCGTCGTTGAGCGCGTACCCCGCCTCCCGTACGCGCTCCAACTCGGCCGCGAGCAGCGGCGGTTCGACGATGGTCCGCTCGGTGAACGCGTACAGCGGCGGCAGGGAGCGCGGTCCGCCCTCGCCCGCCCTCGGCCACGCGAGGAGCACCTTCCCGAGCGCCGTCGAGTGCAGCGGCCTGCGCAGACCCACCTTCGGGGTCACCGAACCGCCCGCCACGATCACGACGTGCGGACCGCTGCGCAGCGCCAGATCGGCCGTCGCGCCCGTCCGTTCGGCCAGGTCGGACAGCTCGGGCGCGGCCAGGTGCAGTCCCCGCTGGTGGTACGAGAGGCGGCCCAGCTCCGTCATCGCCGGACCGAGCCGGTAGCGGGCCGTCCTGGCGTCCTGTTCGAGGAAGCCCGCGCCGAGCAGCGTCCGGGCGAGCCGGTGCGCGGTGGAGGTGGAGAGCCCGAGCCGCCGCGCGAGGTCGGAGGCGCTCAGGTCGGGCCCGTTGTCGTGGAAACAGTGCAGCACGTCCAGTGCGCGGCGGACCGCCTGGGCGCCCGCCGGGGGTCGGACGATGCCGGCCTCGGTCGTCATAGGGTTCGCTCCCCGTGGGTGATCGGGCTCCCACGCTCCCACATGGCGGGAGCCGAATCAGCGGACCGGCGAGGTCGGAAACACGCCGTTCATACCCAATCCCACATGGTGGGAGACGTGTTGTGGGCGGTCGAGCTTCCATGGCAAGGTTCCGGCCAACGCACCACAGCGACAGCAACGAGCGGGAGGGAGCAGGGCCGATGACGAACCGACGCCGTACGACGCGAAGCGCGCCCGCCGCCTCCCCCGCGCCGCTCGGGCTCACCCGACGCCGCCACATCGACCTGGCCCGCGTCGCCGGAGCCACCTGTCGCTGACGCGAACGGCGGCCGCCGCCCCTGACGGCCGATGACGCCGCCGCTCCCGGCACGACGCGCCGACGACACCTCCGACGCCCGCGTCCGGCGCCACTCACCGCCGTGAGCCCGTGAGCCCATAAGGCTTGCAGGGGGCTTGGAGCCCCTGGGGCTCACCGGGTCCCTGGGGCCCACCGGGCCCATGGGACTCACCGGGCCCGTGGCCGAAAACGCCCCGAGTCGACCTCCGCCGGGACCGCACCCCCTACCCGAGCCGGAACGGCACCCCGTCGCCGCTCCGGAACCGTCACGCGCCCTCCGCACCCCGGCGCGCCCCGACCCCGCCCCCACCCACACCCCACCCCGGGAAGCCCTCCATGACGCACGCCCGCGTTCCCGACACGCTCTGGTTCACCCGCTGCCCCGTCCCCACCGCCACCGGCGTCGCCGCCGACCGGGGCTGGCTGGCCGGGGAGTTCGCGGCCGACGGCATCGCCGTCCGCTCGCTCCAGGACGCCGAACCCGGCGCCGATCGCGCCACCCACTTCACCCACGCCCTCCCCGGCCTCTTCCGCGAGGGCGGCAACGTGCCCGCGCTGTGGGCCCGCTCCCGGGGCGAGCGCACCCGGCTCGTCGGACTCACCTGGATCGAGGAGCGGCAGGCGGTCCTCGTCGCCCCCGGCTCCCCGGTGCGCGGAGCCGCCGCCCTGCGCGGACTCCGGCTCGCCGTGCCCCGCCACTCCGTCCCCATCGACTTCTGGCGCGCGATGGCCCTGCGCGGCTTCGAGGGCGTCCTCGCCTCGGCGGGGTACGGACTCGCCGACGCCGTTCTCGTCGACGTGCCGGCCGACGGGCACGAGGGCCAGTGGGCCGCCGAGCTGGACGCGCTGCGCCGGGGCGAGGTCGACGCCGTCTACGTGAAGGGCGCCCTCGCCGTCGAGGCCGCCCGGCGGGCCGGTGCCGAGGTGGCCGTCGAACTCGACGAACTGCCCGACCCCGCGCACCGCGTCAACAACGGCACCCCCCGCCCCCTCACCGTGCACCAGGACCTCCTGGACGAGCACCCCGACCTCGTGGCCCGGTTCCTCGCCGTCCTGCTCCGCGCCGCCGACTGGGCCGCGGACGAACCGGACGAGGTCGCCCGCATCCTCGGCGCCGAGACCGGCGCGGGCGCGGAGGGGGTCGCGGGCGCCTACCGGCCCGGCACCCACCGCACCCTCCACCCCGACCTGTCCGACACCCGCCTCGGCCTCCTCGCCCGGCAGGAGGAGGCCCTGCGCGCCCACGGCTTCCTGCCCGAGGCCGTGGACGTACGGGCCTGGGCCGATCCCGAGCCGCTGCGCCGCGCCCGGCTGCTCGCGACCGGCGCCACCGCCGCCGTACCGGAGCCGCACGGGGGACAGGCCTCGCAGCCCGTCCTGTAACCCACGTACGCGAACCCGCCCCGCCCCCTGGAACAGCCGCCCTGCCTCCCCTCGAACCACCGTCCTGCCCCCCGAACCACCGCCCTGCCCCCCGAACCAGCCTTGCCCCTAGAACCACCGCCTCGCCCCTCTAGAGCCACCGCCCGGTCCCGCCCCGCCCCGACCCCGAAGGACGACCGCCATGCGCCCACTCACCCCGTTCGCCGCCCTGGCGGCCCTCGCCGCGCTCGCCACCGTCACCGCCTGCGGCGGCAGCCCGGCCGCGAGCGCGGGCGGCGGCCCGGAGGGGGCGAAGGGAACGGTCACCGTCCGCATCCCCGACCCCGGCAACTCCGGCGTCCTCGCCCTCGGCAAGAAGGACGGCAGCCTCGACAGGGCCCTCGCCGCCGTCGGCGCCAAGGTGGCCTGGACCGGCAGCGCCGGCCCCTTCGCCCCCGCCGCCCAGGCGATGAACGCCGGCCGGCTCGACATCGCGACCGGCTCGATCACCTCCGGCATCACCTCCCTCTCCCAGAACCCCGGCTTCGCCTTCTTCACCGCCACCGACCCCGACCCCGTCGGCGAGGGCATCCTCGTCCGCGAGGGCTCCGACATCGCCTCCGTGAAGGACCTCGTCGGCCGCAAGGTCGCCGTCAACAAGGGCGGCACCGGCGAGTACCTCCTCCTCAAGGCCCTCGCCGGGGCCGGCATCCCCGCCGACAAGGTCGAGCGCGTCTATCTGCGCCCCGACCAGACCGCCGCCGTCTTCAACGCCGGACAGGTCGACGCCTGGGCCGTCTGGTCCACCTACGCCGTCGCCGAGATCGGCTCGGGCAAGGCCCGCTTCGTCGCCGACGGAACCGCCATCGGCTCCGACAACTACAGCCTGAACGCGGTCCGTTCGAAGTTCGCCGAGGAGCACCCCGAGGTCGTCAAGGCGCTCTACGCCTACCTCCACGAGAACAGCGCCAAGGAGAAGAAGGACCCGGCCGCCTACCTCAACGTCTTCACCGACGCCGGCCCCACCGCCGTCAACGGCAAGGCCAAGGAGGTCCAGATCTCCTTCACCGCCAAGGCGGGCACCGTCGACCCGATCGGGCCCGAGGACGTCAAGCGCTTCGAGACCGTCGCGCGGTTCTACGCCGACCAGAAGGTCACCCCGAACAAGGTCGACATCGCCGCCCACCTCCTCGACGTGGAGAAGCTGTCGTGACGGCCCGGCTCATCACCGAGAAGACCTCGGCCGAGGAGGCTCCGACCGGGAAGTCCCCGGCCGAGGAGGCTCCGACCGGGAAGTCCCCGACCGGGGAGACTCCGACCGGGAAGTCCCCGACCGGGGAGACTCCGGCCGGGAAGTCCCCGGCCGGGAAGTCCCCGACCGGGAAGCACCCGGCCGAGAAGTCCCCGACCGGAAACCCCTCGACCGGAAACCCCCCGACCGCGAAGACCCCGGAAGACGCCCCCGGCACCGTCCGGCACACCGCCGGTCTCGTCGCCCCGCGCCCGCCCGTCCACCGTGCCCGCTCCCGCGCGTACTCCCTCACCGTCCGCGCCCTCGGCCCGGTCCTCCTCCTCGTCCTCTGGTGGGCCTCCTCCGCCACCGGGCTCCTCACCCCCGACGTGCTCGCCTCGCCCGCGCAGGTCGTCGGCGCGGTGGGCGAGCTGTGGGGCAACGGACAGCTCCCCGACGCGCTCGCCACCTCCCTCACCCGCTCGGGCCTCGGACTCGTCGTCGGCCTCGCCGCCGGGCTCACCCTCGGCATCACCACCGGCTTCACCCGGCTCGGCGACGAACTCCTCGACTCCTCCCTCCAGACCCTGCGCACCATCCCCTTCCTCTCCCTCGTCCCCCTCTTCATGGTCTGGTTCGGGATCAACGAGACCGCGAAGATCCTGCTCATCGCGGTCGCCACCACCTTCCCGATGTACGTCTCCACCACCGGCGGCGTACGCAACACCGACCGCAAGCTCGTCGAGGCCATGCGTAGTTTCGGCCTCGGCCGCCTCGCGATCGTCCGGCAGGTCGTCCTGCCCGGGGCCCTGCCCTCGCTCCTCGCCGGACTGCGGCTCTCCATGACGCTGAGCGTCATCGCGCTCATCGCCGCCGAGGAGATCAACGCCACCGAGGGCATCGGCTATCTGATGTCCCAGGCCCAGAGCTACGCCCGCACCGACGTCCTCGCCGTCTGCATCCTCGTCTACGGCCTGCTCGGCCTCACCGCCGACGTCCTCGTCCGGGGCCTGGAACGGGTCCTCATGCCCTGGCGCACGGCCGGCCCCGGGGGAGGTGCCCGATGACCGCCCCCGCTACCGGGACCGGAGGGACGGCGGTACGGGTACGGGGCCTGCGCCGGGTCTTCGGCACCCGCGCGGTCCTCGACGGACTCGACCTCACCCTGGCGCGCGGCGAGTTCCTCGCCCTGCTCGGGGCGAGCGGCAGCGGCAAGACGACCCTCCTCCGCATCCTCGGCGCCCTCGACGGCGCCGACGGGGGAGAGGCCCTCGTCCCCGCCGCCCGCACGATCGTCTTCCAGGAGCCCCGGCTCATCCCCTCCAAGAAGGTCCTCGCCAACGTGACCGTCGGCCTCCCGCGCGGGGCCGCGACCCGGGAGACCGGCCTGCGGGCCCTCGCGGAGGTCGGACTCGACCGGCACGCCGACGCCTGGCCGGCCACCCTCTCCGGCGGCGAGGCCCAGCGGGTCGCGCTCGCCCGCGCCCTGGTCAGGGAGCCCGAACTGCTGCTCCTGGACGAGCCGTTCGCCGCCCTCGACGCGCTGACCCGGCTCCGCATGCAGGACCTGGTCGGCGAGCTGCGCCGGATCCACCGTCCCGCCGTCCTGCTCGTCACCCACGACGTCGACGAGGCCGTACGCCTCGCGGACCGGGTCGCCGTCCTGCGCGACGGCCGGCTCGTCACCGACGAACCCGTCGCCGTCGACCACCCCCGCGACCCGGGCGACCCGGCCTTCGTCGCCCTCCGCCGCCGCCTCCTCGCGGACCTCGGCGTCCACGCGCCCGAAACCCCCACCGCCCCCGCCCCCGCCGAAGCCACCCCCGAAGGAGCGCCCGCATGACCGTCGTCATCGGTGTCCACCGCAGCAACCCCTCCCTCTACCACCTCTCCCGCCTCGGCTACGCGGAGCAGGAGCTCGCCGCCCTCGGCGAGACCGTGACCTGGCACCCGTACACCGACGGCGTCCGCACCGGCGCCCACCTCGCCGACGGCACCATCGACTTCGGCGGCACCGGCTCCACCCCGCCCGTCACCGCGCAGGCCGCCGGCCACGACATCGTCTACGTCGCCGTCTCCGCGCCCCGCCCCGACCACGGCGCCCTCCTCGTCCCCGAGGACAGCCCGGTCCGTACCGTCGCCGACCTCAGGGGCGGCACCGTCCACCTCGCCGTCGGCTCCTGGCAGACCCACCTCGTCGCCAAGGCCCTGGACGACGCGGGCCTGTCGTACGCCACCGACATCACCCCCGTGCGCGGGGACTCCGGCAGCGAGGAGAAGCTGCGCTCCGGCGAGATCACCGCCTGGGTCGCCCAGGGCGCCGAACTGGCCGCCGCCCGCCGCGCCGGCGGCCTGCGCGTCCTCGTCCGCACCGGCGACGTCATCAGCGACCGGTCCGTCTTCTTCACCCGCCGCGACCTGGCCGAGGAGCGGCCCGAGGTCGTCGACGCGCTCGTCCGGGCGCTGCGCCGGGCCGACGAGTGGGCCGCCGCCCACCCGCGCGAGGCCGCCGGGATCGCCGCCGCCGACCAGGGCGGCACGGTGGACGACTGGGAGACCGCGCTGCGGGCCCTGCCCTGGACGATCGAGGAGGTCACCGAGGAGTTCGTCGCCGAGCAGCAGCGGGCGGCGGACATCTTCCACCGCACCGGATTCGTCGACCGCGCGGTCACCGTCGCGGACGCGCTGCCCCGGAAGGCCTGACCCATGACCTCACGAACGCAGGCACCCGAAGTCCTCTGGTACGTCATCCCGCGCGAAGGCGCCTACCCGTGGGAGCCGGAGGGCCGCCGCCCCGTCGACCTCGGCTACCTCCGGCACCTCGCCGCGACCGTCGAACGCCTCGGCTACACGGGCGCGCTGCTCGCCACCGACCTCTACGACGTCTGGCCGCTCGGCTCCGCGCTCGCGGCCTCCACCAGCACCCGCTTCAAGCCCCTCCTCGCCGTCCACCCCGGCCTGATCTCGCCCACCCTCCTCGCCAAGATGGCGCTCAGCTTCGACAACCTCTTCGGCGGCCGGCTCCGCTTCAACGTCGTCAACGGCTCGACCGCCTCCCTGCGCGAGTACGGCCTGCACGTCGAGCACGACGAGCGGTACGCACTGAGCGCCGAGTACTGGTCGGTCGTGAAGCGGCTCACGGCCGGGGAGGTCTTCGACCACAAGGGGCGCTTCTACGACCTGAAGGACGCGGGCGCCTCCTTCCGCGACCTGCGCCCGGTCCAGGCACCGCACGTCCCGCTCTGGTTCGGCGGCTCCTCGGCCCCCGGCATCGAGATGGCCGCCGAACACGTCGACGTCTACCTCACCTGGGGCGAACCGCCGCACCTCCTGAAGGAGAAGCTCGACCGCGTACGGGTCCGGGCCGCCGCCCACGGGCGCACCCTCCGCATCGGCCTGCGCCTCCACCTCATCGTCCGCGACACCGAGGACGAGGCCTGGGCCGCCGCCGACCGGCTCCTCGACGTCACCAGCGAGGCGACCTACGCCCGGCAGCTCGGCGAGCGGGCGGGGGAGGACGGCGTCGGCTGGCAGCGCCAGTTCCGCCAGCACGGCGGCCGGGTCCCGGCCCGCGCCCGCGAACTGGAGACCCACCCCAACCTCTGGCCCGGCATGAGCCTCTTCCGCCCCGGCCCCGGCACGGCGGTCGTCGGCTCCACGGCCCAGGTCGTCGAACGCCTCAAGGAGTTCCAGGACCTGGGCGTGGACACCTTCATCCTCTCCGGCAACCCCCTCCTGGAGGAGGCCTACCGGGTGGCCGAGACGGTCCTGCCGGCCCTGGGGGTCACGCGCTGAGGTCGAAGACGCCCCACTCGGTGAGGGGCTCCTCCTGGACGTAGACCCTGCTTCCCCGGGCGACGACCCGACGGCGGCCCAGAGCGCCGCCGTCGGTCCGGACGAGGCGGACGACGTCCGTAGGCTCGACCGAGGTCTCGGTGAGCTCTCCGTAGGCGATCCGGTCCCGTCCCTCGCGGTAGCCGCCGAAGAAGGCGACCCGCTCCCCGTGCACCACCACCGCCTTGGCGCCCCGCACGGTGTTGGTCCGTACCCGCATGGGCTCGTCGGGCCTGATCTCCAGGAGCGGGAATTCGGTGTACGGGCAGGCCCAGGCTCTGGTGCCGGACACGTTCAGGGCGTAGCAGTCCATGATCCACCCGGCTCCGGGAACCTCCCCGGACGCCCACCGGATCTGTCCCGTCGCGCTCCAGCGGCGGATGCCCAGCGGGTTCTCGTCGAAGTGTCCGACCCACAGGTCGCCGGCCTCGTCCACGAGCAGGTGCTCGATCGCGTCCCCGACGGGGAAGGTCCAGGCCTCGCGGCCGAGCGCGTCGAAGACCTGGACCTGGCTCTTCTCGTCGCCCCGGCGGTCGCGGGACGAGGCGACGACGAACCCGCCGTCCGGCAGCCGGTCCAGTTTGGGCCACCGGGCCCGTACGGCGCTCAGTTCCGTGGTCTCGACGGCCCCGTCGGCCACGGACACGACCAGGGCTTCGTACGGGTCCGCGTCGGCCCCGCGCTCCGGCGCGCGCTCGGCGAGCAGCCAGTGGGCGGCGCCGAAGGCGTCGACGGTGCTGCCCAGGACGTGGCGGTCGTGGTACGCGCGGGGCAGACGGGCGTGGGGAACGAGGGCGATCTCGTGCACGGGGGCTCTCCTCGGTGGGCGGTCGCGGGGTGCGGGCGGGCGGCTGGGGGGAGCCGGCCCGATGGCGCGCGAGCGCGGGAGAGCGGAGCGGGGCGCCTACGCGGCATGGCCCTTTCTGGTCGTCACGCGGTGATCCTCGCCCATGCGGGGTCACCTGACAAACCCTTTCGGCGCGCCGCATTGATCGAACGTTGATGGCTCGTTTACGGCGCCCCGGCACCGTGTACGGCATGCAGACCGACACGAGCGTACTGACCGCACCGGAGCCCGACATGAGCTGGCAGGAGAACGCGCTGTGCGCCCAGGCCGGCCCGGAGTTCTTCTTTCCGGCGCCCGGCTCCTCCACCCGCGAGGCGAAGCAGCTCTGCGGGGCCTGCGAGGGGCGGGTGGCCTGCCTGGAGTACGCCCTCGCGCACGACGAGCGGTTCGGCGTGTGGGGCGGGCTCTCGGAGAAGGAGCGGTTCCGGCTGAAGCGCGGCCGGGGCTGAGCCCGCGCGGCGGACCGTCCGCCCGCCGCGCGGTGACCCGGCCTGCCGTCGGGCGTCAGCCCGCCGCGCGGGCCGCGATCCGGGCCTTGCGGGCCGCGAGCTTCTCGTCGAACTTGCTCGCCTCGCCGTCCAGGCCGTTCATGTACAGGCCCAGCTCCTCCTGGGCGCGCAGCCCCTCCGGCCCCAGGCCGTCGATCTGGAGGACCTTGAGGAAGCGCAGCACGGGCTGGAGCACGTCGTCGTGGTGGATGCGCATGTTGTAGATCTCGCCGATCGCCATCTGCGCCGCCGCCCGCTCGAAGCCGGGCATGCCGTGTCCGGGCATCCGGAAGTTGACCACGACGTCCCGCACGGCCTGCATGGTCAGGTCCGGGGCGATCTCGAAGGCCGCGCCCAGCAGGTTGCGGTAGAAGACCATGTGCAGGTTCTCGTCGGTGGCGATGCGGGCGAGCATCCGGTCGCAGACCGGGTCGCCGGACTGGTGTCCGGTGTTGCGGTGCGAGATGCGGGTGGCCAGCTCCTGGAAGGCGACGTACGCCACGGAGTGCAGCATCGAGTGCCGGTTGTCGGACTCGAAGCCCTCGCTCATGTGCGCCATCCGGAACTGCTCCAGCTTGTCCGGGTCGACGGCGCGCGAGGCGAGCAGGTAGTCGCGCATCACGATGCCGTGCCGGCCCTCCTCGGCGGTCCAGCGGTGCACCCAGGTGCCCCAGGCGCCGTCGCGGCCGAAGAGGGTGGCGATCTCGTGGTGGTAGCTCGGCAGGTTGTCCTCGGTGAGCAGGTTGACGACGAGCGCGATCCGGCCGATCTCGGTCACCTTGGACTGCTGCGGGTCCCAGGCCTCGCCGTCCTCGAAGAAGCCCGGGAAGTTCCGGCCGTCGGACCACGGCACGTACTCGTGCGGCATCCAGTCCTTGGTCACCTTCAGGTGCCGGTTGAGCTCCTTCTCCACGACCTCTTCCAGGGCGTAGAGCAGCCGCGCGTCGGTCCACTCTGCCGAGCTGCCGAGGTGGGGAGAGGTGAGCGTCAAGGGGAACTCCTGGGGACGGAGAAGGGCGTACGGGTGTACCTACGAATCCGTAGGTTACGAAACCGTAGGTTAAGGCTCCGTAAGGCGTCCACCAACCCCGCCCCGGGCGTCGGCCGATCACTCTCCGTCATGTTCCCTGCTCGGGCCGGGCGCCGGAGACGCAGGTCACGTCCGGTGCGGCGCCCGCCGGACACCCGGACGGCCACCCGGCGCGCGTGTCCGGCTACGGCGGGTGAGTGATTCCGGGTGTCCGGCGGCCGGTCTCCGGCGGCCTCGGGCGCGGACCGTCAGGACCCGTCCGCGACCGCCTCCCTGACCTCCTCGGCGGTCGTCGGCCGCAGCTCGCCGTCGAGCAGCAGCCAGCGGGTGATCCCGAGCGACTCCAGGAACGCCACGTCGTGGCTCGCCACGACCAGCGCCCCCTCGTAGGCGTCGAGCGCCGCCGTCAGCTTCCGCACCGACGCCATGTCCAGGTTGTTGGTCGGCTCGTCCAGCATCAGCAGCTGCGGGGCCGGCTCCGCGAGGAGCAGCGCCGCGAGCGTCGCCCGGAACCGCTCCCCGCCCGAGAGGGTGCCCACGGCCTGGTCGGCCCGCGCGCCCCGGAACAGGAACCGCGCGAGGCGGGCCCGGATCGCGTTCGCCGTCGCGGCGGGCGCGAAGCGGGCCACGTTCTCCACCACGCTCAGCCCGTCGTCGAGGACGTCGAGCCGCTGCGGCAGGAAGCGCAGCGGCACCCGCGCGTCCACCTCGCCGGCCAGCGGTTCGAGCTCCCCGGCGATCGTCCGGAGCAGCGTCGTCTTGCCGGCCCCGTTCCGCCCCACGAGGGCGATCCGCTCCGGGCCGCGCAGCTCGAACGCGCCCTCGACGCGGGCCCCGTACCGCAGCTCCAGGTCCCGCAGGTGCAGCACCTCGCGGCCCGGCGGCACCGAGGTGCGCGGCAGCTCGACCCGGATCTCGTCGTCGTCCCGCACCGCCTCCACCGCCGCGTCGAGCCGCTCCCGGGCCTCCGAGAGGCGTTCGGCGTGGAGCGTGCGCTGCTTGCCGGCCGTGACCTGGGCGCTGCGCTTCTGGCCGTTGGCCACCAGCTTGGAGGCCACCCTGTTCTCGAAGCTCTTCTGCCCGTACCGCTTCCGGCGCGCCAACTTCACCTGGGTGTCGGCCAGTTCGCGCTTCTGTCGCTGCACGTCCGCCTCGGCGACCCGGACCATCCGCTCCGCCGCCTCCTGTTCGGCGGCGAGCGCCTCCTCGTAGTCCGACCAGGATCCGCCGTACCAGGCGACCTCGCCGTCCCGCAGGTCGGCGATCTGGTCGACCCGCTCCAGGAGTTCGCGGTCGTGGCTGACCACGACCAGGACCCCGGACCACCGCTCCACGGCCTCGTAGAGGCGCGCGCGGGCGTGCAGGTCCAGGTTGTTGGTCGGCTCGTCGAGCAGCAGGACGTCGGGCCGGGCGAGCAGCAGCGCGGCGAGGCGCAGCAGCACGGACTCGCCGCCCGAGATCTCGCCGACGGTCCGGTCCAGGCCGATGCCGCCCAGACCGAGCTGGTCGAGGGTGGCGCGGGCCCGCTCCTCGACGTCCCAGTCGTCGGCGAGGGCGGCGAAGTGCTCCTCGGCCGGGTCGCCCGCCTCGATGGCGTGCAGGGCGGCCCGCTTCGCGTCGATGCCGAGGATCTCGTCGACCCGGCGCGAGGTGTCCAGGACCAGGTTCTGCGGCAGGTGGCCGAGCTCGCCCCTGACCCGGACCGTGCCGGAGGAGGGGGTCAGCTCGCCCGCGAGCAGCTTGAGGAGCGTGGACTTGCCGGAGCCGTTGAGCCCGACGAGCCCGGTGCGGCCGGGACCGACCGCGAGCCGGAAGTCGTCGAAGACCTCGGTGCCGTCAGGCCAGGAGAAGGAGAGCGAGGAACAGGTGAGGAAAGCGGGGTGATGCGCCATGAAGGCCTCCGGTTGCGCGAGCGCGGGCGTGAAGAGATGCAACGCGTGGAGACACCGGGGCGCGGGCTGTGGGAAGACGGCTCGTACGCCGAGGTCGAGAACGGCACACGCGGCACAGGGGGCACGCGCGGCGCGGTGTCTCGCAACCTCAGACGAGCAACGTCCTTCTCCGATCGGGTGACGACAAGGTCGATGCCGACGATACGAGCCCGACCGGAAGGGCGGCAAACGATTTAAGGGCGGGTCCTTGCGGGTCCTTGCGGGTCCTTGCGGGGGCGAGGGCTACGGGCGCTCGCGGAGCAGCTCCGTCAGGTCCTGGTCCCAGTTCAGGTACTGGTGCTCGCGCCCCTCCGGCACCAGGTGCTGCGAGCGCTCCAGGAAGCGGCGCAGCTCCGAGGTCCGGACGTGGACCATGGCCACGCCCTCCGGGGCGTGGAACTCGACCACGGTCCGGTCGTACCCGTACGGGCGCAGCCGCACGTCCCCGACCCCGGCCGGGCGCTCGACCCCCTGGACGAGCAGCTCGCGCGCGAAGGCCCAGGAGACCTCGACGCCCTCCAGGGTCGCGGGAGGAGGGAAGGCCATGCTGACGGCGTACGGATCCTCACGGTCGTAGCGCAGCGTGGCGGGGACGGTCTCCATCCGGGGAGCGGATGCGACCAGACGGGCCTGGACGGCCTGCTCGATGACGGCGGACAAGACCGGCTCCTCTCGCGCGGGTTTCGGATCCTGTGCGTCTCCCCGACAGCGGGGCTCCTGACACCCGGGAAGACGGGAGAGACGGCCGGAACGTGCACTCCGGACCCACGTGAGCTGTGTCACCGGGCCCGCCGGGAACGGCGTCCGGGCAGGCCGGAGCCGTTCCGCCCCCTCTCAACTCTGTCCGGAAACCTCTCAGGAAAGCTCTCAGGAAAGCTCTCCGGCCGACGCGGCGCAGGGGCCCGAGAGGTCGCAGTACGGCTGGGATCCGGAGGCCCCGCAGCCGCACAGCACCACCCGCGTCTCGCGCCGGTCCCCGTACGGACCGCTCACGAGGAGGTCCCCGCGCAGCACGAGCCGGCCGGAGGGGGTGCGGCGCACGGTGGTGGGGGAGTCGGGCGGCTCGACCGCGTCCTCGGGCCGGTGGCGGTGGTACCGGAGCGCGCCGGAGGGGCAGCGGTGGACGACCTCCGCGACCCGGTCGGGCGCGGCGGCGTCGGGCAGGATCCAGGGGCGCCGGGAGGTGTCGAAGACCTCGGGCAGGCCGTGGACGCACTCGGCCGCGTGCAGACAGCGGCGCGGCTCGAACGTGACGGTGATGCCCTCGCCCTCGTACTCCCTGGGCCTCGGCTGCTCCTCGGGCGCACGCCCGTCCGTGCGGTCGCTCATGCCGACCAGCCTAGGAAGGGCGGGCCGGGGACGCACCCTGGACGGCGGGCGGGCGGGGGCACTAGCTTCCGGCGCCATGACGTCCATGGGGAAGACGAGACGAATGATGTCGGCGGGACTGGTCGGGGCGGCGCTCGCGCTGACCCTGGCCGCTCCGGCGCGGGCCGGGGAGACCCCCACGGCCGCGACGCCCGACGCGCGGCCCGCAGCGGCGACCGAAACACGGTCCGCGCCGGCGACCGAAACACGGTCCGCACCGACGCCTGACGCACGGTCCGCACCGACGCCTGACGCACGGCCCGCGCCGACGGCAGGAACACGGTCCACGCCGCCGACGGCCGACCGGCGCCACGCGCCCGCGCTCGGCTGGCGCCTCACGCCGACCGGCACCGACGCCCGTTTCCGGGGGCTCGCGGCGGTCGACCGCCGCACCGCCTGGGCCGCGGGTTCCAAGGGCACGGTGCTGCGCACCACCGACGGGGGCCGGAGCTGGCGGAACGTCTCGCCGCCCGGCGCGGAGGGGCTGGAGTTCCGCGACGTGGAGGCCTTCGACGCCCGCCGGGCCGTCGTCCTCGCCATCGGGGAGGGCGAGGCCTCGCGGGTGCTGCGCACCGAGGACGGCGGCGCCACCTGGACCGAGTCGTTCCGCAACACCGACCCGCGCGCCTTCTACGACTGCATGACCTTCTTCGACCACCGCAACGGCCTCGCCATGAGCGACCCGGTCGACGGGAAGTACCGCATCCTCTCCACCCGCGACGGCGGCCGGTCCTGGCGGGTCCTGCCGAACGCGGGGATGCCGGACGCGCTCCCCGGCGAGGCGGGCTTCGCGGCGAGCGGCCAGTGCCTGGTGTCGGCCGGGCCCCGGGACGTGTGGCTCGCGACGGGCGGCGCGGCCGCGGCGCGCGTGCTGCACTCCGCCGACCGGGGCCTGACCTGGACGGCCACGGCCTCGCCGATCCCGGCCGGGGACCCGGCCCGGGGCGTCTTCGGGCTCGCCTTCCGCGACCGCGCGCACGGCATCGCGGTCGGCGGCGACTACCGCAAGGACCAGCCGTCCCCGCGGGCCGCCGCCGTCACCTCCGACGCGGGCCGCACCTGGCGCGCCCCGGCCGCGCCGCCGCCCGCCTACCGCTCGGGCGTCGCCTGGCTCCCGTACGGCAGGACGTCCGCGCTCGCCGTCGGTCCCACCGGCACGGACCTGACCACCGACGGCGGCCGGACCTGGCGCACGGTCGACACCGGCTCGTACGACACGGTCGACTGCACCCCGGACGGCTCCTGCTGGGCCTCCGGCGAACAGGGCCGCGTCGCACGCCTGGGACCGCTCCGCCAGGGGGTGTCACCCGTGCCCGCGGCGTCGTGGCGTACGTCCTAGGGGTGTCCGACGGGTGATGGGTCGTGTGACCCGCCCCCTGGTGGATCGTTACGGATTCCGTTTCCCCAGCGGACCGGCCTGCCGTGGCGGGTGAGGGTGGACGTCGCCCCTCGCGTCGAGATCGACGGCGAGCACGGCATCGATGAAGACCTGCGGCGGTCGGGGACCGTGATCGGTGACGTGGTGCCCGATCAGGAACGGAGCGGCGTGAGCGATCCCGGGCAAGCCCGGGATCCGGACCTCGCCGTTCCCTTCCGGAGCCTTCTCCTCGGGGCACCGGCCTTTCGGTTCGGAGCGGTGCTCAGTCCCCGTGCGCCTCGTCCCACTGGGTGCGGGCGAGGTCCGAGTTCGTCCGGACCAGCTGCCAGTCGTCCTCGATCATGAAGAGCGAGTAGCGGCCGGTCGCGTCCAGGGCCTCGAAGACCTGGTGAGCGAAGGCGTCCGTGTCCGTCTGGTTGGCGGTGATCCGGGCCGGGTGGGAGTGGTCCGGCTCGTCCTTGTCCGGGACCACCGGAACCCAAACGGTCAACCAGCGGTCCCCGTCACCCCAGGTGAAGGACGGGCCGGTGCTGGTGCTGTTGTCGGTGAACCCGATCCCGAAAGTCGTTTCGAGCTCTGCCCACAGGGCCTGTGCGAGGGCGGCGCCGGGGGCCTCCTGCTCCCGGAATCCGGCGTGGATGTTGTATTCGCTCATGATTGGCCTCGGCGCACGTGGTAGGTCCGGTCGTAGTCGTAGGCGTAGTTGTAGCCGATCAGCCGCACATGGCTGAAGTCGTGCGAGCTGCTGTGGTCGGTGAACAACTTGAGCCCGGCCTCGGCCTTGTCGAAGGACAGGTCGGATTTCCGGCCGTCGCGTCGTAGACGTACGAGCCACCGGTGCCCGGCTCGGAGGTGACCGGGGTCAGGGTGTGCGGCTGGGTCTCGTACGGGGCCGAGGTGGCGTTGCCGATGACGTCAGCCGTAACGTTCCGGCGGATCACGCCACGGGACCCCGGCCCGGACCCGGAACAGGATCCCGTTGATCACCCCGCCCCGTGCCGGGAACGACGAGCCGGTAATCCGGCAGCCGCATGATCCGCCGGACGCCGCCTAGGAGGGCAACTGTTCCCGGTACGCGGCGATCCCGTCGACCGTCTTGGTCGCGTAGAACTCCGTGATCCGGTACGCGCACACGCCCTCGGCGCTGAACGGGTCGGCCGCCGCGATCCTCTCGATCTCCGCGCGGTCGACCCCGGCGGCCAGGATCACCCCGCCGTCCCGCGGGTTCTTCCGGCCGGACGCGAGGAACACGCCGGCGGCGTACTGCGCGTCGAGCCACTCGACGTGCGCGTCGAGCAGCGCGTCCACCCGCTCGACGGGTGCGGTGTAGGTCAATTCCAGTACGAACATGATCGCCAGGCTACCGGCGCCGCGGAACCGGCCGTAGGGTGGCCCGCATCATGACGATCATCGAGATTCCGGCGGGCTGGCCCACCGACGAGACCGCCGCCCTCGCCGTCCAGCGGGAGCTGAGGGGGCGCCTTGTGCGGGACGAGGAGGGCCCCGCGGTCGGCGAGGGGCACGTCACGGGGCTCGACGTGGCCTACGACGACGAGCGGGACCTCGTCGCCGCCGCGGCCGTGGTGCTCGACGCGCGGACCCTGGAGGTCGTGGAGGAGGCGACGGCGGTCGGCCGGGTCTCGTTCCCGTACGTCCCCGGGCTCCTCGCCTTCCGGGAGATCCCGACCGTGCTCGCCGCGCTCGACGCCTTGACCGCCGACCCGGGCCTCCTGGTCTGCGACGGCTACGGCCTCGCCCACCCCCGCCGCTTCGGGCTCGCCAGCCACCTCGGCGTGCTCACCGGGCGGCCGTCCGTCGGCGTCGCCAAGAAGCCCTTCACCTTCGCGTACGAGCAGCCGGGGCCCGCGCGCGGCGACGCGTCCCCGCTGCTCGCCGACGGGGAGGAGGTGGGCAGGGCCGTGCGCACCCGGGCCGGGGTCAAGCCGGTCTTCGTCTCCGTCGGCCACCGGGTCTCCCTCGCCGGCGCCTGCGCCCACACCCTCCACCTCACTCCGCGCTACCGCGTCCCGGAGACCACCCGCCGTGCCGACTCCCTCTGCCGCCGCGCCCTCGCGGAGGCGCTCGGGGAGCACCCGGGCCCTCCCGGGGCACCCGGCGCCTTCTGAGTACGCGTACGGATACCGGATCCCCGGACCGCCCGGCAGGGTGGGGGCCATGACGACTCCCCCTACCGTTCCGCCGCGTTCCCTCCCGCGCGGCCCGATTCCGACCCCCGCCGCCACCGGGGGCCGCGCATGATCGGGCGGCTGCGGTGCGTCGTCCTCGACTGCCCCGACGCGAACGAACTGGCCCTCTTCTACCAGCGGTTGATCGGCGGCGAGGTCGACGAGCCCGACCCCCGGTGGACCGTCGGCGAGGGCTGCGTCGTGCTGCGCGGCGACGGCGGCCCGGTCCTCGCCTTCCAGAGCGTCCCGGGCCACCAGCCGCCCGCCTGGGGCGCGCCCGAGCAGCAGTTCCACTTCGACGTGCGGGTCGACGACCTGGCCGCCGCCGACGAGGCCGTCCTCGCGCTCGGAGCCGTACCGCTCGACGACGGGGGAGGCGACCCGGCCCGGCGCGTCTACGCGGACCCGGCCGGGCATCCCTTCCGGCTCGTACGGCTCTGACGCGCGCCCGCTTCCGGGGCCGTACGGTCCTCACGTCCGTACGGTCCTCACGTCCGTACGACCCGCAAGCCCGTACGGCCTCACGGTCCGGAAGCCCGACGGCCCCGGGAGCGGACGCGTGCTACTCCCGGTGCGCCACCCGGAAGCGGATGCCCGCCTCCCGCAGGCGGGCGGTGAGGGCGTCGCCCATCGCGACCGCCGTGGTGACCTGTCCGGCGGTCTTCGGCAGCGGGTCGAAGGCGAGGCAGAGGGCCGACTCGGCGAGCATCTTGGCCGTCTCGTCGTATCCCGGGTCGCCGCCCGACACCTCGGTGAAGACCCGCCGGCCGCCGCCCTCGCCCACGAACCGCACGGAGAACCAGCTCCGGGCGCGCCGTTCGGCCGACGGTCCCTCCCCGGCGCTGTAACGCTCCATCAGCCAGCTCCTTACGGGCGGGAGCTGGGCCGCCGCCACGCCCGCGCCGACGGCCGCGGCGCCGCCGAGCGCCACCGGGAGCGTCTTCACGGAGGCGTAGTGCCGGTAGCGGAAGTCCGGGCCGTACCGGTCGAGGGCCGCCGCGGAGCGGGCCACGACCTGCGGGTCGAGCGTCGGCAGCGGCAGCGCCCACGTGCCCGTCTCCCGGCTGAAGCGGGGGCCGCCGAGCGGCGCGCGCGACCGGCGGCCCACGAGCCGGGGCTCGTGCAGGCGCCGTTCGCGCGCGGCCCGCAGGATCTCCCGGCCCCGGCCGAGCGCGGTGAGCGCGGAGGCGAAGGTGCCGCCCGAGAACGCCGCCCCGGCCCGGACGAAACCGTCCACCCGCAGCGGCACGCCCTCCGGGAGCTGCTCCACGGTGAAGTGCACGCCCAGGTCGTGCGGGATCGAGTCGAAGCCGCAGGCGTGCACGATCCGGGCGCCGGTCTCCCGGGCGCGCGCGTCGTGCCGCACGTACACGAGGTCCACGAACTCGGCCTCGCCCGTCAGGTCCAGGTAGTCCGTGCCGGCCTCCGCGCAGGCGGCGACGAGCTCCTCGCCGTACCAGACGTAGGGCCCGACCGTGGTCGCCACCACCCGTGCGGATCCGGCCAGTTCGCGCAGCGAGGCCGGGTCGGCGGAGTCCGCCACGACCAGCGGGAGGTCCGCCAGGTGCGGCCGGTCCGAGGCCAGCCGGTCCCGCAGCGCCTCCAGCCTGCCGAGGCTGCGACCCGCCAGCGCCCACCGGCACCCGGCGGGGGCGTGCTCGGCCAGATACTCCGCGGTGAGTTCGCCCACGAACCCGGTGGCCCCGAAGAGGACCACGTCGTACGGCCTGTCCCCGCGCTCCGGGTCCGCCCCGGCCCCGTTCCCCACGCCCGCCCCTGTGTCCATGCAGCCCCTCGCTTCGGCCGGACCGCGCCGCCGTGCGCGGTCGTCGTCGGCGGAGGATAGCGGAAGCCCCGCACCGGTCCCTCCGCCCGCCCGTCCGGAAGCCGCCTCCCGGTGCCTCCTCCGGGTGCCCCCTTCCGGCGCCCCCTCCCGCCCGTCCGGAAGCCGCCTCCCGACACCGCCTCCCGGCGCCCTTTCCCGGCACCCCTTCCGGTGCCCCGTTCCGGCGCCCCCTCCCCGCCCTCTCCGAATTTTCCAAGCGCTTGCTCGGCCGGGGGGCTTGTGCCGAGTGGAACACGTTCCTAGCATCTCTGGTGTTACATCATTGGTGTCACATACTCCCGGGGGTTCGATGAGCACGACGCACACCACCCGCAACGGCCCCCTCGCCGGGGTGCGCGTGGTGGAACTGGCCGGCATCGGCCCCGGCCCCTTCGCCGCCATGCTGCTCGCCGACCTCGGCGCGGACGTCGTCCGGGTCGACCGCCCCGGCGGCCCCGGCCTCGGCATCGACCCCGCCCGCGACCTCACCAACCGCAACAAGCGCTCGGTCCTCGTCGACCTCAAGGCCGAGGACGGCCCCGCGACCGTCCTCGACCTGGCCGAGCGCGCGGACGTCCTGATCGAGGGCTACCGGCCCGGCGTGGCCGAGCGCCTCGGCGTCGGCCCGGACGCCTGCCTCGCCCGCAACCCGCGCCTGGTCTACGGCCGGATGACCGGCTGGGGCCAGGACGGACCGCTCGCCCCGACCGCCGGGCACGACATCGGCTACATCGCGATCACCGGCGCCCTCGGCATGATCGGCCCGGACCCCGAAGGACCGCCGGCCATCCCCGCCAACCTGCTCGGCGACTACGCCGGCGGCTCGCTCTACCTGGTCATCGGCGTCCTCGCCGCCCTCCAGCACGCCCGAGCCCACGGCGAGGGCCAGGTCGTGGACGCCGCGATCGTCGACGGCACCGCCCACCTCACCACCATGATCCGGGGCATGCTGGCCGCCGGGAGCTGGCAGGACCGGCGCGGCACCAACCTCCTCGACGGCGGCTGCCCCTTCTACGGCGTCTACGCGACCTCCGACGGCGGCCACATGGCGGTCGGCGCCCTGGAGGAGCAGTTCTACGCCGAGTTCGTCCGCCTCCTCGGGATCGGCGACGAGGCCGCCGCCGGCCGCTACGACCTCGCCCGCTGGCCCGACCTGCGCGAGGCCGTCGCCAAGGCGTTCCTGAGCCGCACCCGGCAGGAGTGGACCGAGGTCTTCGACGGCTCCGACGCCTGCGTCGCCCCCGTGCTCTCCCTGGACGAGGCCCCGTCCCACCCGCACCTGGCCGCCCGCGGCACCTTCGCCGAGCACGACGGGCAGGTCCAGCCCGCCCCCGCACCCCGCTTCTCCGTCACCCCCGGCACCCTGCGCACGGGCCCCGCCCTGCCCGGGGCCGACACCGCCGAGGTCGCCCACGACTGGGCCGTACCCTCCCTGCACACCCAGGAGACTTCCGCATGAAGCGTCGGATCTACACCGAGGACCACGAAGCCTTCCGGGCGGTCGTGCGCACCTTCCTGGAGAAGGAGGTGCTGCCCCACTACGAGCAGTGGGAGAAGGACGGCATCGTCTCCCGCGAGGCCTGGCTCGCCGCCGGACGGCAGGGCCTGCTCGGCATCGCCGTCGACGAGGAGTACGGCGGCGGCGGCAACCCCGACTTCCGCTACGGCGCCGTCCTGGCCGAGGAGTTCACCCGGGCCGGCACCCCCGGCCTCGCCCTCGGCCTGCACAACGACATCATCGGCCCGTACCTCACCTCCCTCGCCACCGACGAGCAGAAGCGGCGCTGGCTGCCCGGCTTCTGCTCCGGCGAGACCATCAGCGCCATCGCCATGACCGAGCCGGGCGCGGGCTCCGACCTCCAGGGCATCCGCACCACCGCCGAGGACCGCGGCGACCACTGGATCCTCAACGGCTCCAAGACCTTCATCTCCAACGGCATCCTGGCCGACCTGGTGGTCGTCGTCGCCCGCACCACCCCCGACGGCGGCGCCCACGGCCTCTCCCTGCTCGTCGTGGAGCGCGGCGCGGAGGGCTTCGAGCGCGGCCGCAACCTCGACAAGATCGGCCAGAAGTCCCAGGACACCGCCGAGCTGTTCTTCCACGACGTCCGCGTCCCCAAGGAGAACCTGCTCGGCGAGCTCAACGGCGCCTTCGTCCACCTGATGACCAATCTCGCCCAGGAGCGGATGGCCATCGCCGTCGCCGGCATCGCCGCCGCCGAGCACCTCCTGGAGATCACCACCACCTACGTCAAGGAGCGCGAGGCCTTCGGCCGCCCGCTCTCCCGGCTCCAGCACATCCGCTTCGAGATCGCGGAGATGGCCACCGAGTGCGCCGTCACCCGGGCCTTCCTGGACCGCTGCATCGAGGAGCACGCGAACGGCGCGCTCGACGCCGTGGACGCCTCGATGGCCAAGTGGTGGGCGACCGAGCTCCAGAAGAAGGTCGCCGACCGCTGCCTGCAACTGCACGGCGGATACGGCTACATGACTGAATTCCCGGTCGCCAGGGCCTACACCGACGGCCGCATCCAGACCATCTACGGCGGCACCACCGAGATCATGAAGGAGATCATCGGCCGTTCCCTCCTCGGCTGACCTCCACCCCCGCGCAACCCCTCCCACCCTCATCGCGAAAGGCCTCCCGTGAGCACCGAAGCGTACGTGTACGACGCGATCCGCACCCCGCGCGGTCGTGGCAAGGCCACCGGATCCCTGCACGGCACCAAGCCGATCGACCTGGTCGTCGGCCTGATCAAGGAGATCCAGAGCCGCAACCCCGGCCTCGACCCGGCCGCGATCGACGACATCGTCCTCGGCGTCGTCGGCCCGGTCGGCGACCAGGGCTCCGACATCGCCCGCGTCTCCGCCATCGCCGCCGGCCTCCCCGACACCGTCGCCGGCGTCCAGGAGAACCGCTTCTGCGCCTCCGGCCTCGAAGCGGTCAACATGGCCGCCATGAAGGTCCGCTCCGGCTGGGAGGACCTCGTCCTGGCCGGCGGCGTGGAGTCCATGTCCCGCGTGCCGATGGGCTCCGACGGCGGCGCCTGGTTCGCCGACCCGATGACCAACCTGGAGACCAACTTCGTCCCCCAGGGCATCGGCGCCGACCTCATCGCCACCATCGAGGGCTTCTCCCGGCGCGACGTCGACGAGTACGCGGCCCTCTCCCAGGAGCGCGCCGCCGAGGCCTGGAAGGACGGCCGGTTCGCCCGCTCCGTCGTCCCCGTCAAGGACCGCGCGGGCCTCACCGTCCTCGACCACGACGAGTTCCTGCGCCCCGGCACCACCGCCGACTCCCTGGCCAGGCTCAAGCCGTCCTTCGCGGACATCGGCGAGCTCGGCGGCTTCGACGCGGTCGCGCTGCAGAAGTACCACTGGATCGAGGAGATCGACCACGTCCACCACGCGGGCAACTCCTCCGGCATCGTCGACGGCGCCGCCCTCGTCGCCGTCGGCTCGAAGGAGGTCGGCGAGCGGTACGGCCTGACGCCCCGCGCCCGGATCGTCTCGGTGGCCGTCTCCGGCTCCGAGCCGACCATCATGCTCACCGGCCCGGCCCCGGCCGCCCGCAAGGCCCTGGCCAAGGCCGGCCTGACCATGGACGACATCGACCTGGTCGAGATCAACGAGGCCTTCGCCGCCGTCGTCCTGCGCTTCGTCAAGGACATGGGCATCTCGCTGGACAAGGTCAACGTCAACGGCGGCGCCATCGCGCTCGGCCACCCGCTCGGCGCCACCGGCGCGATGATCCTGGGCACCCTCGTGGACGAGCTGGAGCGCCAGGACAAGCGCTACGGCATGGCCACCCTGTGCGTCGGCGGCGGCATGGGCATCGCCACCGTCGTCGAGCGCGTCTGACCGTCCCGTCCGAACCCCTTCTTACGGAGAAGCATCAGTCATGAGCGAGAGCACCACCATCCGCTGGGAGCAGGACGAGACCGGGATCGTCACCCTCGTCCTGGACGACCCGAACCAGTCCGCCAACACCATGAACCAGGCCTTCCGGGCCTCGATCATCGCCGTCGCCGACCGCGTGGAGGCCGAGAAGGACTCCATCCGGGGCATCATCTACACCTCCGCGAAGAAGACCTTCTTCGCGGGCGGCGACCTCAAGGACATGATCCAGGCGGGCCCCGAGCACGCCCAGGACATCTTCGAGGGCGCCCTGGAGATGAAGAAGGCGCTGCGCCGCATCGAGACGATCGGCAAGCCGGTCGTGGCCGCGATCAACGGCGCCGCGCTCGGCGGCGGCTACGAGATCGCCCTCGCCTCCCACCACCGGATCGCCCTCGACGCCTCCGGCTCCAAGATCGGCCTGCCCGAGGTCACCCTCGGCCTGCTGCCGGGCGGCGGCGGCGTCACCCGCACCGTGCGCCTGATGGGCATCACCGACGCCCTCCTCAAGGTGCTGCTCCAGGGCACCCAGTACAACCCCAAGCGGGCCCTGGACAACGGCCTGGTGCACGAGCTGGCCGCCACCCCCGAGGAGATGCTCGCGAAGGCCGTCGCCTTCATCGACACCCACCCCGAGTCGCACCAGCCCTGGGACCTGCCCGGCCACAAGATCCCCGGCGGCACCCCCTCGCACCCGAAGTTCGCCGCCAACCTGCCGGCCTTCCCGGCCAACCTGCGCAAGCAGCTCAACGGCGCCCCCTACCCGGCGCCCGCCGCCATCATGGCCGCCGCCGTCGAGGGCTCCCAGGTCGACTTCGAGACCGCCTCCGTCATCGAGTCCCGCTACTTCACCGAGCTGGTCACCGGCCAGACGGCGAAGAACATGATCCAGGCGTTCTTCTTCGACCTCCAGGCCGTCAACTCCGGCGCCAGCCGCCCCAAGGGCGTCGAGCCCCGCCAGGTCCGCAAGGTCGCCGTCCTCGGCGCCGGCATGATGGGCGCCGGCATCGCCTACTCCTGCGCCCGCGCCGGCATCGAGGTCGTCCTCAAGGACGTCTCCGCCGAGTCCGCCGCCAAGGGCAAGGCGTACTCCGAGAAGCTGTGCGCCAAGGCCGTCTCGCGCGGCCGCACCACCCAGGAGAAGGCCGACGCCCTCCTCGCCCGCATCACCCCCACCGCCGAGGCCGCCGACCTCGCGGGCTGCGACGCGGTCATCGAGGCCGTCTTCGAGGACACCGCCCTCAAGCACAAGGTGTTCCAGGAGATCCAGTCCGTCGTGGAGCCCGACGCGCTGCTCTGCTCCAACACCTCCACCCTGCCGATCACCGTCCTCGCCGAAGGCGTGGAGCGCCAGGACGACTTCATCGGCCTGCACTTCTTCTCGCCCGTCGACAAGATGCCGCTCGTGGAGATCATCAAGGGCGGACGGACCAGCGACGAGGCCCTGGCCCGCGCCTTCGACCTGGTCCGCCAGATCAACAAGACCCCGATCGTGGTCAACGACTCGCGCGGCTTCTTCACCTCGCGGGTGATCGGCCAGTTCCTCAACGAGGGCGTCGCCATGGTCGGCGAGGGCATCGAGCCCGCCTCGATCGAGCAGGCGGCGGCGCAGGCCGGCTACCCGGCCAAGATCCTCTCCCTGATGGACGAGCTGACCCTGACCCTGCCCCGCAAGATCCGCAACGAGACCAAGCGGGCGATCGAGGAGGCCGGCGGCGTCTGGGCCACCCACCCGGGCGAGGCCGTGATCGACCGCATGGTCGACGAGTTCGAGCGCCCCGGCCGCAGCGGCGGCGCCGGCTTCTACGAGTACGACGAGAACGGCAAGCGGGGCAAGCTCTGGACCGGCCTGCGCGAGCACTTCACCAAGCCGGGATACGAGATCCCCTTCCGCGACATGCAGGAGCGGATGCTGTTCTCCGAGGCCATCGACACCGTCCGCCTCCTGGAGGAGGGCGTCCTGACCTCGGTCGCCGACGCCAACATCGGCTCCATCCTGGGCATCGGCTTCCCGGCCTGGAGCGGCGGCATCCTCCAGTACGTCAACGGCTACGAGGGCGGGGTCGCCGGCTTCGTCGCCCGCGCCCGCGAGCTGGCGGAGACGTACGGCGAGCGCTTCACCCCGCCGGCCCTCCTGGTGGAGAAGGCCGAGCGGGGCGAGGTCTTCACCGACGCCTGACCGGTCGCGGAGTCCGCGACCGGTCGTGGAATCCGACCGCTCACGGACTCCGGAAGGCCGTCCTCAGCTCCTCGCTCAGCGAGCGCTGGAAGGCCGTGACGAGGGCCTGGATCACCATCGGCTGCATGTGGGCCGAGAGCGACCTCATCGCTTTCAGGTGGTCCGGGTCCTCGCCGCTCTCCCGGTACGGGTTCCACACCTGCTCCTGGAAGAGCCGGGCGAGCTCCTCGGCGGCGGCCCGCGCGTGCTCCAGGAGCACGGTCCGGGAGGCGAGGATCGTCTCGTGCTCGATGGGCACGTCCAGCATCTCCACGCCGAGCCGCAGCAGCGAGCCGTCGAGCCGGTACGTGTCGGTGTCGTCGGTCCGCTCCAGGACCCCCATCGCGGCGAGCCGGTCGACGTCCCGCTCGGTCAGCGCCCGCCCGGCCCGCCGCTCCAGCTCGCGCCGGGTGGTCGACTCGGCGGACTCGGGCGCCCAGGAGGCCACCAGGGCCCGGTGGACCGCCAGGTCGCGGGCGCTGAGGTCGGGCGGCAGCTGTTCCAGGTACCGTTCGATCGCGGCGAGCGTCATGCCCTGCCGCTGGAGCTCCTCGATGAGCGCGAGCCGGGAGAGGTGCTCCGGTCCGTAGTGCCCCACCCGCCGGGCCCCGATGACGGGCGGCGGCAGGAGCCCCCGGGTCCCGTAGAACCGCACGGTCCGCACCGTCACCCCGGCCCGCGCGGCCAGCTCGTCGACGGTGTAGCTCGGTCCGCGCTCCACGTCGCTCTCGACGTCCATCCGAGCCGCCTCGTTTCCCCAGCCGTCGGCCCGCGTGTCCGGACCGCTTGAACAGTATTGCTGTCTCACCACCGGTGTAAAAGACCGGCGCGATTGTCAGTGGCGGCCCGTAGCGTGATCGTCATGAACGGGAGTGCGAACGGGATCGCGTACGTCCGGGGGGACGCGACCTCCCCGCGGGGCAAGGGCGTGAAGATCATCGCCCATGTCTGCAACGACCTGGGCGGCTGGGGGAAGGGCTTCGTCCTGGCCCTGTCGCGCCGCTGGCCCGAGCCGGAGGCCGCCTACCGCCGGTGGCACCGGGAGCGGGCGGGGAACGACTTCGGCCTGGGCGCGGCCCAGTTCGTCCGGGTCGAGCCGTACGTCTGGGTGGCCAACCTGGTGGGGCAGCGGGGGACGCGCACGGGCCGGAGCACCGGCGTCCCCGTGCGGTACGAGGCGATCGACACGGCCCTCGGGGCGCTGGCCGACAGGGCCGCCGGGCTGGGGGCGTCCGCGCACATGCCCCGGATCGGCTGCGGGCTCGCGGGCGGCTCCTGGGACCGGGTCGAGCCGCTGGTCCTCCGGCGGCTCGTGGACCGGGGGATACCGGTCACGGTGTACGACTTCGGCGCGTAAGGGGCGCGGGGCCGGGGTGGCGGCGCGGGGCCCGGGCGCGGGGGTTAGAGTCGGCCGCTGTCGCAGCGGGGGACAGGGGAGCAGGGGGGAATCGATGTACGCGGAACTCAGGGACACGGCCGGGGAATTGGCCGGGATCCTGTGGCGTGAGCACACCGTCTACCGCGAGCGGGGCGGCGGGGTGGTGATCCGGGGCGAGCACGTCCGCCGCTGGATCAGTCTGGCCCCGACCGGCGGCAAGGACCGGGCGCTGCTGCGGGCCGGGCGGATCCTGGACGGGGGGACGACGGCGCCGGCGCGCACCGAGGTGGTCGTCGACCTGTCGGCCGGGACGGCGGAGCTGGCGGCGGTCTGCCGCAGCCTGCTCGCCGACGTCGCCGCGGTGGCCGAGCCGGCGCCGGTGCCGGACCGCGGCGCAAGGGCCGGAAAGCGCGAGAGGCCGGGGCGGAAGGCTCGCGCCCCCCGCCCCGGCCGTCCCCGGAAGGAGCGGCACACGAGCGCCGGCTCCCTGTTCGTCATGGTCTGCGTCGCCGCGGTGCTCGGCGCCTGGCTCTACAGCCTCTTCGGCGGCCGGGGCTACTGAGGCGCGGCCCCGGCCCGGTCGTCAGAAGCCCGTGACCGGATAGTGGTCGGAGAGGTTCGTGTACGTGTAGGCGGTGCCCCAGCTGCTGACCGTCCACGGGGCGCTCTTCTCCAGGACCACGTGGTTGGTCCAGCCGGCCGGGCGGGCGTTGCCCGCGCGGTACAGGACGTAGTCGAGGTCCTCGCGCGGGTCGTCCGGGTAGCGCTCGGAGGCGATCGAGTTCAGGTCGGTGTCGAAGGAGTACGGGTGGCCGGTGCGGGCGTCGGCCCCCACCAGGCCCGCGTCGGCGAGCATGGTGCCGTACTCGGGCGTGTGCGAGTCGACGTTCATGTCGCCGGCGACGATCACCTGCTCGCCCGCCGGGATCTTCTTGGCGTCGAGGAAGGCGTCGATCGCCTTGAACTGGCGGCTGCGCGTCTGCGCCGCCTCGCCCGCGGCGCAGCCCGGGTCGGTGGACTGCGCGTGGGTGCCGAGCACGTGCACCCGGCTGCCGTTCACGTCGAGGACGGCGTAGGCGAAGCCCTTGTTCGACCACCAGTCGGCGCCGCACGCGTCCTTGTAGACGTACTGCTCCTTGCGGACGATCGGCCACTTGCTGAGGATCGTCACGCCGCCGTCCTCGGGCGTGGTCGCGGAGTAGGACCCGCCGGTGGCGTCCCACCCGCTCTTGCTCCGGCCCACGACCGGGGTCTGGTGCGGGTACTGCCCGGCCGCGTTCGCCTTCAGCGCGTCGGAGGCGGAGTTGTCGAAGGCCTCCTGGAGGACGACGACGTCCTGCCCCTGGAAGAAGGGGGCGGCGGGGATCGCCTTCGCCCGGTGGTCCTGCCCCCAGTTCGGGTAGAGCGACTTCGAGAAAATGAACGCGTTGTACGTGAGGACCTTCAGCCGGGGGGCCTCGGTGGTCGCGGCGGACGCGGCCGGGGCCGTCGCCGTCAGGGTGGCGGCGGCGAGGGCGAGGGAAAGAGCGGCGCCGGGGGCGCGGCGGAGCGCGGCGAACGACACGTGAACTCCCGTGGAGGCGTGGGGGATTGGCCTGGCGCCGCACATACAATCAGCCGTGGTTACCTTCCGGTAGCCTTTGGGTGCCGGGAATCTGGCCGCGCCCGCACGAGCGTGCCAACTCTCACTCCGGTGTCTCAATTACACCCATTTGCTCCAGGTAGAATGCGCGCATGACCCTCGCGAACTCGCAGATCTTCAAGATGGACCTCGGTCCGCTCAACCCCGTCTGGGCCGAGCTCATCCTCGGCCTGGTGTTGTTCGGCATCACCTTCCTCATCCTGGCGAAGGGCATCCTGCCGAAGATCAAGCGCACGCTCGACGAGCGCGAGGACGCCATCGACGGCGGCACCGACCGCGCCGACGACCTGCGCACCGAGGCCGCCCGCGTCCGCGAGCAGTACGAGGCCGAGCTCGCCGAGGCCCGCCACGAGGCCGCGCGCATCCGCTCCAAGGCCGTCGAGGAGGGCTCCGCCGCCATCGCCGCCGCCCGCGCCGAGGGCTCCGCCGAGCGCGACACCATCCTCGCCGCCGGCACCGCGAAGATCGCCGAGGAGCGCGCCGCCGCCGAGCGCGAGCTCAACGCAGACGTCGACGCCTGGGCCCACGCCCTCGCCGCCCGCATCGTCGGCGAGCCGGTCGGCGCCGACCGCGCCTGACCCCGTACACCCGGAAGGGGCCGTCGCCCTGGCGACGGCCCCTTCGTCATGCCCCTCCGGCACCGCCCCGTCATGCCTTTCGTCATGTCCTCCGCCACGGGTGCACCCTGGAGACGACCGCAGAGGAGAAGGACCGTGGAACGCGTGAAGCAGGCCGATCCCGCGCCGCCGCCCGTCGGCGGGGTGCTGTGGAGCGTCGCCGGGGACGTACGGGCGCTCCTCATGCTGCCCGCCGCCCTCACGATGCAGGTCGCCCACCCCGCGATCGGCGCCGGCGTCGACGAGCACTCCGTCTTCCGCACCGACCCCTGGGGCCGCGGCGAGCGCTCCCTGCGCTCGGTCCAGCTCTGGATCTACGGCGGCGAGGAGGCCGCCCGCGAGGGCCGCCGGCTCCGGGAGCTGCACCGCACGATCCGGGGCACCGACGCCCACGGACGCCGCTACCACGCCCTCACCCCCGCCCACTACTCCTGGGTGCACGCCACCGGCTTCCCCGTCTACCGGCACGGCCTCCGCCTGCTCTTCCGCCCCCTCACCGAGGCCCAGGAGCGGCAGCTCTACGCCGAGTGGCTCCGGGTCGGCCGCATCCTCGGCATCCACGACCGGGACATGCCGCAGACGATCGAGGAGTTCTGGCCGTACTACCGGAAGGTCCTCGCCGAGGAGCTGGAGGCCACCGTCGTCGTCCGGGAGCTCCTCGACACCGACCTGCCCGTGCCCGCCCCCGACCGGGGCCCGCTGCCGGTCCGGCTCGCCCTCCGCCTCCTCTGGCCCCTCCTGCGCCGCCCCTTCCTGCGGCTGCGCGCCTTCCTCACCGCGGGCTTCATGCCCCCGGACGCCCGCGAGGCCATCGGCCTGGAGTGGACGGACGCCCAGGAACGCACCCTGCGCCGGCTCTGCCGGGTCCTGCGGGCCGTCGTCCCCGTCCTGCCCGAGCGGCTGCGCTACCTGCCCCTGGCCGGGGAGGCGCGGAGGGCCGCCCGCCGCGCGAAGCGCTGACGGACGGCCCTCCGGGACGCGCCGTACGGCTCAGTGACCGCCGTGGCCCGCGTGGCCGCGCTCGTGGTCGTGGACCGTGTTCGTCGCCGCGATCTTCTTCCACGACTTCGGCCGCACCGGCTTCGCGGCGGCCTTCGCCCCGGCCCCGGCCTTCGCTGTCGTCTTCGGAGCCGCCGGGGCGGACAGGCCGGCCGCGGCCGCCGCCGGAGCGGCCGGCTTCGACGGCTCGTACAGCCAGGTGTCGAACAGCTCGGCCAGCGGCTCGCCGGAGACCCGCTCCGCGTACCGCACGAAGTCCGCCACCCGCGCGTTGCCGTACGCGAACTGCTTCGGCCAGCCCTTCAGGATCGCGAAGAAGTCCTCGTCCCCGATCTCGTTGCGCAGCGCCTGGAGCGCCAGCGCGCCCCGGTCGTAGACGGCGCCGTGGAACTGGTTCTCCGGGCCCGGGTCACCCGGCTTCACCGTCCAGAACGGGTCGTCGGCACCGCGCAGGGCGTACACGTAGTCCGCCAGCTCCTGCGTCGTGCCCTCGCCCTCCTTCTCCGACCACAGCCACTGGCTGTAGCGGGCGAAGCCCTCGTTGATCCAGATGTCCTTCCAGTCCCGGACGGACACGCTGTCGCCGTACCACTGGTGCGCCAGCTCGTGGACGACCACCGACACGTTCGCGCCGTTGGCGAACTGCCGCGGGCTGTAGAACGGCCGGGTCTGCGTCTCCAGGGCGAAGCCGCTGGTCACGTTGGGCACGTAACCGCCGAGCGAGTTGAAGGGGTACGGCCCGAAGACCGTCTCCAGCCACTCCGCCACCTCGGTGGTGCGCTCGATCGAGGCGCGTGCCGCGCCCGCGTGGGCGCCCAGGTCCTTGCTGTACGCGTTGAGGACGGGCAGCCCGTTCGCCGTCCGGTCCGTCGTGATGTCGAACTTGCCGACGGCGAGCGTGGCCAGATACGTCGCCTGCGGCTTGTCGGAGCGCCAGTTGAAGCGGGTCCGGCCCAGCGACGTGGACTGCGACTGCAACACGCCGTTGCTGATGGCCTGGTGACCGGCCGGCACCGAGACCGAGACGTCGAAGGTGGCCTTGTCCAGCGGGTGGTCGTTGGACGGGAACCACCACACGGCCGAGTCCGGCTCCTGCGCGGCGACACCGCCGTCCGGGGTGCGGGCCCAGGCCGACCAGCCGTCGACCTTGAACTCGGAGGGCTTGCCCGCGTAGCGGACGACCACCGAGATCTCCTTGTTCCTCTCCAGCGGGACGGCCGGGGTGACCTCCAGCTCGTGGTCGCCCGAGGCGGCGAACTTCGCGACCCGGCCGTTCACCCGGACCTCGCTGACCTTCAGCCCGAGGTCGAGGTTGAACCGGGACAGGTTCTGCTTGGTGGTGGCGAGGATCGTCGCCGTGCCCTCCAGGAGGTCCGTGGCCGGCTCGTACTTCAGGCGCAGGTCGTAGTGGGAGACGTCGTACCCGCCGTTGCCGCTGGCGGGGTAGTAGGAGTCGCCGATGCCCGGGGCCCCGGGGACGAAATCGGCCGCCGACGCCGGGATCGCCAGCATCAGGGAGGCCGCGAGGGCGCTCGGAACGATGATTCTGCGGTGCACAGGTGCTCCCCAAGTCATAAGAAACGTAAGACGCGCGGGTGGTCGTCGGTCCTTGCTTTCGACCTTATTCAGGGCCCCGACGGACCGTCACGTCCAGAGGACCTCCTGTCACACGATCGCCATTCGGCCGACACGAACCCCTCCACCCCCGGGATCACCCCGAATGGACCCTGATTCCCTCCGGCGCTCTTTTGCACGGGAGTTGACCGGGGTACGTTCCCGCCCATGCCGATGCGAAAGCGGATCACCCGCGGAGCCCGAGCGCCGTACGGAACCCTCGTGGCGGCGGCCACGGCCGCGCTGCTCGCGACCCTCGTCACCCCGGCCGGCGCCCGGACGGACCCCGCCGCGCCCGCGGCCGGGTCCGTGCGCGAGTCGCGCCCCGTCCACTCGTACGCCGACGCCGTCCGCGAGTCCGTCTGGGTCGACACCGGACTCGACGGCGACGGGGACGGACGCGCCGACCGGGTCGCCGTCGACGTCGTCCGCCCCCGGGAGCCCGCCGCGGCGGGCCGGAAGATCCCGGTGATCATGGACGCCAGCCCGTACTACGCCTGCTGCGGGCGCGGCAACGAGAGCCAGAGGAAGACGTACGACGCGGACGGGAGACCGGTGCAGTTCCCGCTGTACTACGACAACTACTTCGTCCCGCGCGGCTACGCCTTCGTCGCCGTCGACCTCGCCGGGACCAACCGCTCCGACGGCTGCGACGACGTCGGCGGACGCTCCGACGTGCGGTCCGCCAAGGCCGTCGTCGACTGGCTCAACGGCCGCGCCCGCGGCTACACCACCCGCACCGGCACGGCCCCGGCCCGCGCCACCGGCTGGAGCAACGGGAACGTCGGCATGATCGGCAAGAGCTGGGACGGCACCGTCGCCAACGGGGTGGCCGCCACCGGCGTCGAAGGGCTGAAAACGATCGTCCCCATCGGGGCCATCTCCTCCTGGTACGACTACTTCCACTCCCAGGGCGCCCCGCTCTACGACGCGAACCCGAGCTGGCTCTCCGACTACGTCGACAGCCCCGACGCGCGGGCCCGCTGCGGCGCCGTCCAGGACCGCATCACCGCCGCCACCCCCTACAGCGGCGACTGGACCGCCGCCTGGAGCGAGCGCGACCACGTCAAGGACGCCCACAAGGTGAAGGCCAGCGTCTTCGCCGTGCACGGACAGCAGGACCTCAACGTGCGGGCCGGGCAGTTCGGCAAGTGGTGGGACGCGCTCGCCGCCCACGGCGTCGAGCGGAAGGTCTGGCTCTCCCGGACCGGCCACGTCGACCCCTTCGACTTCCGGCGCGCCGACTGGGTCCGCACCCTGCACCGCTGGTTCGACCACTACCTCCTCGGCTACGACAACGGCATCGACCGCGAGCCCGCCGCCGACGTCGAACGCGCCCCGGACCGCTGGACCACCGACCGGCACTGGCCGCCGCGCGGCACCGCGACCACCACCCTGCGCCCCGCTCCCGGCGCCGCCGCAGGCCCCGGCGTCCTCGGCCGCGCCCCCACCGCCCCGGGCTCCACCGCGACCTTCACCGACGACCCGGCCCTCGGGGAGCTGGACTGGGCGGCCCGGATCGACACCGCGACCCCCGAGAAGGCCGGGTTCGTCACCCGCCCGCTCTCCCGCGACCTGCGGATCGCCGGCTCCTCCCGGGTGACGGTCACCGCCACCCCGACCACCGCCACCGCCCACCTCTCCGCCGTCCTCGTCGACCTCGGCCCCGCCACCATCCGCGACTACACGGCGGCGGGGGAGGGCATCACCACCCTCGCCCACCGCACCTGCTGGGGCGCGAGCACCCCGGGCGACAGCGCCTGCTTCAAGGAGACCGAGGCCCGCACCGCCGACGTCGCGCACACGGTCGTCAGCCGGGGCTGGGCCGACCTCGGCACCTGGGCCGACCCCCGGAAGGGGCGCCCGCTGACCCCCGGCAGGGCGTACACCCTCACCCTGGACCTCGCCGCCGCCGACCACGTCGTCCCGGCCGGCCACCGGCTCGCCCTGATCGTCGGCGGCACCGACCGGGACCTGCTCGACCCGCCGTCGACCACCCCGACCCTCACCCTGGACCTCGCCCGCACCCGGGCGGAGCTGCCGCTGGTCGGCGGCGCGGGCGCCTTCGTCCGGGCCACGACGGGACCGGCCCCGGCCGTCTCCGCGCCGAACGGACTCCGGCCGCCGTCCGGACTCCTGCCGCCGGGCGCGTCCACGCCGCCGGCCGCCGTCGCGGGTCCGCGCCTGCCCGGAGCGGGGGCCGCCCGATGAGGCCGCCCACCGCGAAGGACCGCACCGCGCGGCGGAGTTCACGACGGGCCCTCGCCCTCGCGGCGGGCGCCGCCGCCCTCGCCCTGCCGCTCGTCGCCGTCCCCGCCGAGACGGCCGGCAGCGCCCCCGCGCAACCGCCGCCGCGCACCGGCTTCGAGACGAGCCGGGGCGCCCGGTGGACCACCGAGGCCGAGGAGCGGGACTTCCTCGCGGCCGTCGACCGGGCGGGCGACCGGGTGTCGCTGCGCGAGATCGGCACCACCGCGCAGGGCCGCCCGCTCCGGCTCGTCGCCCTGGGCGCGACCCGGCCCGGCGCCACGACCGTGCTCCTCGTGTGCAGCCAGCACGGCGACGAGCCCGCCGGCCGGGAGGCCTGTCTGAGCACGGTGCGCGACCTCGCGTTCGCCCGGGCCCCGGAGACCCGGCGCCTCCTCGACCGCACCACCGTCCTGGTCGTCCCGACCGCGAACCCCGACGGCCGGGAGGCCGACACCCGGGGCAACGCCGACGGCATCGACGTCAACCGCGACCACATCGCCCTGCGGACCGCCGAGGCGCGCGCGATCGCCGCCGTCCTCCGCGACCGGCGCCCCCACCTCGTCTACGACCTGCACGAGTACGGCGCCACCCCCCGGTACTACGAGAAGGAGCTGCTCGCGCTCTGGCCCCGCAGCCTCGACACCGACCCGCACGTCCACGACGAGTCCCGGACGCTCTCGGAGAGGTACGTCCGCCCCGCCGCCGGACGCGCCGGGTACAGCACCGGGATCTACGGCATCTGGACCGACCCGCTCACCGGCGAGCCGATCCGGCAGGTCGCGGGCGACGGCCAGGAGCGGATCCTGCGCAACACGGCCGGCGTCAAGCACGCGGCCTCCCTGCTCGTCGAGACCCGGGTGGACGCGTTCGACGGGGCGGAGAAGGACGACCCGGCCCTCAACCACCGGCGCCGGGTCGCCACCCAGCACGCCGCCCTGAAGGGGATGTTCGCCCACCTCGACGAGCGGCGCGGCCCGCTGGCGGCGGCCACCGCCCGCGCCCGGCTCACCGGCTTCGCCGACCGGGGACCGGTCTTCCTCGGCGGCGCCGACAACGACCCGCCGGAGCCGGAGGAGGTCCTCGCCGACCCGCCGTGCGGCTACCGCCTGGACGCCGCGCAGTACGCCGAGGCCGGCGACGAACTCGCCCTGCACGGCGTCACCGTGCGGCGGGAGGGCGCGGGGGCGTTCGTGCCGCTGCGTCAGTCGCAGCGCGCGCTCGTCCCGCTGCTGCTCGACGGACGGGCCACCTACCACCTCGTCAGTGGGAGTCCTGTGGAGGAGTGTTGACGACCCTGTGGGGCCCGGAGTCCCTGACGTGATTCACCCGTTTGCCGAGGTAAAGTTACCTGCTGGTACTGACCATGCCTCGAACGGGTCGTCCCAGCCCGGGAGTTGGAGAACCACCATGCGCCCCCTCAAGACCGCGCGCCGCGTCCTGCCGGCCCTGCTCGCCGCCACGCTGCTGGCCGGCGGTGTCCTGGCCGGCCAGACGGCGACCGCCGAGCCCGCGGCGGCCGGCGCCATCACCTGCAACATCAGCAAGCTGAAGGCCGACGCCCGCAAGGAGCGCGACCGCGCCGCCCAGCTCAAGCGCCTCGGCGCCACGACGGAGGCCAAGAAGGCCCTCGCCAAGGCCGAGGCCCTGGAGAAGCGGGCCAGGCAGTGCGTCGACGCGGACGACACCTCCCGCCCGCCGTTCGGCAAGTAACCCCGCACGCGGGGCGGTCGGGGCGGTTGCCATCCGAAAGGAGGGCAACCGCCCCGCAGCCGTTCCGGGCCCTCCCGCCCACCCGGAGGGGACGGCGCCCGACCCGGACCGGACGGTGTCGTCGGGCCCGGACCGGACGGTGTCGCCCGGCCCGATCGGACGGTGTCGCCCGGCCCGATCGGACGGTGTCGCCCGGCCCGATCGGACGGTGTCGCCCGGCCCGGATCGGGGGCGGTGCCCGGCCCGGACCGGGAGTGCCGCCCGGCCCGGACCGAGTGGTGCCGTCCGCGTCCGACGCCGTACCCGGACCGGGACATTTCCGGGACGGATCAGCCATGGAACGGGACGGTCCGCGGGGAAATACTCGGAGCATGCCGTCCGTGTACACCAGCCTCGACCTCACCCCCGCGACCCCCGCCGCCCCCGCCGACCTCCTGGTCGACGGCAGGCCGCTGCTCCACCGGCTCGACGAGACCGACGGCGCGGACACCATCTCTCCCCTGGCGTCGGACCTCCCGCCCGTCCTCCGGGCCGCGCACGTCCGCCTCCTCCTCGACGCCGCCGGCACGGACGCGGACACCGGCGGTCACCGCCTCCCCGGCGGCCGGTACGTGATCCACTCCTGCCCCGACTGCGGGGACCCCGGCTGCGGGGCCGTCACGGCCGTCGTCGAACGCGACGGCGACGACGTCGTCTGGCGCGACTTCGCCTGGTGGACCGGCCCCGCCGTCGACCCGGCGCGCGACGGCTACCCCGGCACCGGCCCGTACCGCTTCCACGGCCCCGCCTACCGGACCGTGCTCCGCCGGCTCCTCGCCGGGCCCCGGGAGGGGACCGCGGGCGCCCCCGTCCCGGTGGGCGCCTCCCACGGCTGACCGGGGACGACCCCGGCGCACCCGGTCCCGGCGCCCGCCGCCCCGGCCCCCTCGGCGGGTCCTCCCGTCGCCTAGGATGCGTCCCCTGATGACTGCAACCCTCGTCGCCAAGGACCTCGCCGCCGGCCACGGCGAACGCACCCTCTTCGCCCAGCTCGACCTCGTCGTCGCCCCCGGCGACGTCATCGGCCTCGTCGGCGTCAACGGCGCCGGCAAGTCGACCCTGCTGCGGCTGCTCGCCGGGCTCGACGCACCGGAGGAGGGCGAGCTGAGGCTCTCCCCGCCCACCGCCTCCGTCGGCCACCTCCCGCAGGAGCCCGAGCGGCGCGAGGGCGAGACCGTCCGCGCCTTCCTCGCCCGGCGCACCGGCGTCGCCGCCGCCCAGACCGCGATGGACGAGGCCACCCAGGGCCTGGTCGACGGCACCCCCGGCGCCGACGACGCGTACGCCGTCAGCCTGGAACGCTGGCTGGACCTCGGCGGCGCCGACCTCGACGAGCGCGCCGAGGAGGTCGCCGGCTCCCTCGGGCTCACCGTCGGCCTCGACCAGCCGATGACCTCGCTCTCCGGCGGCCAGGCCGCCCGCGCCGGCCTCGCCTCCCTGCTCCTCTCCCGCTACGACGTCTTCCTCCTCGACGAGCCCACCAACGACCTGGACCTCGAAGGACTGGAGCGCCTGGAGTCCTTCGTGAAGGGGCTGCGCGCCGGGACGGTCGTCGTCAGCCACGACCGCGAGTTCCTCACCCGCACCGTCACCAAGGTCCTCGAACTCGACCTCGCCCAGCAGCAGATCACCCTGTACGGCGGCGGCTACGAGGCCTACCTGGAGGAGCGGGAGACCGCCCGCCGCCACGCGCGCGAGGAGTTCGAGGAGTACGCGGGCCGGAAGGCGGCCCTCGAAGCGCGCGGCCACATGCAGCGGTCCTGGATGGACAAGGGCGTCAGGAACGCCCGCCGCAAGGCCACCGACGGCGACAAGCTCGGCCGCAACGCCCGCAGCGAGGCCAGCGAGAAGCAGGCCGCGAAGGCCCGGCAGACCCAGCGCATGATCGAACGCCTCGACGTCGTCGAGGAGCCCCGCAAGGAGTGGGAGCTGCGCATGGAGATCGCCGCCGCCCCGCGCTCCGGCTCGGTCGTCGCGACCCTGCGCGAGGCCGAGGTCAAGCGCGGCGACTTCTCCTTCGGCCCCGTCAGCCTCCAGATCGACTGGGCCGACCGGGTCGCCGTCACCGGCGCCAACGGCGCCGGGAAGTCGACCCTGCTCGCCGCCCTCCTCGGCCGCCTCCCGCTGGACTCCGGCGACGCGTCGCTCGGCCCGGGCGTCGTCGTCGGCGAGGTCGACCAGGCCCGCAGGCTGTTCCACGGCACGGAGACCCTCCTGGAGGCGTTCTGCGCGGCCGTCCCCGACACCGAGCCCGCCGAGGTCCGGACCCTGCTCGCCAAGTTCGGCCTGAAGGCCGTCCACGTGCTGCGGCCCGCCACCACCCTCTCGCCGGGAGAGCGGACCCGGGCCGCGCTCGCGCTGCTCCAGGGCCGGGGCGTCAACCTCCTCGTCCTCGACGAGCCGACCAACCACCTGGACCTCCCGGCGATCGAGCAGCTGGAGTCCGCCCTCGACTCGTACACCGGCACGCTGCTGCTCGTCACCCACGACCGCCGCATGCTCGACGCCGTCCGCACCACCCGCCGCGTCCGGGTCGCGGACGGCAGGGTCACCGAACTCTGAGACGCCCCCGGCCCGGGCCGCCGCCTTGCACGGCCGCGACCCGGGCCGTGAACTGTACGCACGACGGCTCTCCGCGGGGCGCGGCCGGTTCCGGCCCCGCGGACGGCACTCTTCAGGAGGCACCCCATGACCGACGACGGCACCACCCGGCTCCTCGCGATGCTGGACGACCTCGACGCGGACGTCGACGCGACCATCGACCTCGCCGACGAGATCGCGGCGACGGGCGGCCCGGAACTGTTGCCGCGCCTGGAGGCGGAGCTCGGCCGGGCGGTCGAGGAGCGCAACGGCTACGCCCGCGAGCTGCTCGGCGGGGTCGTCGCGGGCATCGGCGGCACCGGGAGCCTCCCGGTCCTGGTGCGGGCCTCCGCCGTCGACCTCGGCGACGACCAGGACGGCCTGGCCGCCGAGATCGTCGACTTGGTCCAGGCGGACCCGAAGAAGGCCGAGGGCCTCCTGAGGCCCCTGACGGAGGACGACGACCTCGCCGTCGCCCACCGCGCCGACTGGGCCCTGCGCTTCCTGCCGTAATGACGTGACGACACCCGTACGGGAGGGGACCACGGCCCCCTCCCGTACGGCGGCACTACCGCCGCTTGCCGCCGCCCTCGCCCAGCAGGCCCGCCTTGCGGAGGGCGTCGGCCATCGCGCTGTTGGCGGGAGCGGGAGCGGATGCCGCGCCGCGGTCCCGGCCGCCACCGCCCCGGCCGCCCTGGTCGCCGCGCTCGGCCCGGCGGCCACCGCCGCCACCGCCGCCACCGCCCTGCCGCTGCTGCGGCGGCCGGCCGGAGCGCTCGCCCCGGTCGCCGCGCTCGCCCCGTCCGCGTCCGCCCGCGCCGCCCGCCGCGTCCGCGCCCGGCTCGTCGTCGAGCCGCAGCGTCAGCGAGATCCGCTTGCGCGGGACGTCCACGTCCAGGACCTTCACCTTGACCACGTCGCCGGGCTTCACCACGTCGCGCGGGTCCTTCACGAAGGTCTTCGACATCGCGGACACGTGCACCAGACCGTCCTGGTGCACGCCGATGTCCACGAACGCCCCGAACGCCGCCACGTTGGTCACGACGCCCTCCAGGACCATCCCGGACGCCAGGTCGCCGATCTTCTCGACGCCCTCCTTGAAGGTGGCCGTCCGGAACGCCGGACGCGGGTCGCGGCCCGGCTTCTCCAGCTCGCGCAGGATGTCCGTCACCGTCGGCAGACCGAAGGTCTCGTCCACGAAGTCGTCCGCCCGCAGCGAGCGCAGCGTGCCCGTGTCGCCGATCAGCGCCGCGACCTCGCCGCCCGTCGTCTTCGCCATCCGGCGCACCACCGGGTACGCCTCCGGGTGCACGGAGGAGGCGTCGAGCGGGTCGTCGCCGCCCCGGATGCGCAGGAAGCCCGCGCACTGCTCGTACGCCTTCGGGCCGAGCCGCGCCACGTCCTTGAGCGCCCGGCGGGAGCGGAAGGGGCCGTTGGCGTCCCGGTGCGCGACGATGTTCTCTGCGAGGCCGGAGCTGATGCCCGAGACGCGCGAGAGCAGCGGCGCGGAGGCGGTGTTGACGTCCACGCCGACACCGTTCACACAGTCCTCGACCACCGCGTCGAGCGAGCGGGAGAGCTTCACCTCGGCCAGGTCGTGCTGGTACTGGCCGACGCCGATCGACTTCGGGTCGATCTTCACCAGCTCCGCCAGCGGGTCCTGGAGCCGCCGCGCGATGGAGACGGCGCCGCGCAACGACACGTCCAGGCCCGGGAGTTCCTGCGAGGCGAACGCGGAGGCCGAGTAGACCGAGGCGCCGGCCTCCGAGACCATCACCTTGGTCAGGTTCAGCTCGGGGTGCTCGGCGATGAGTTCGGTGGCCAGCCGGTCGGTCTCGCGGGAGGCCGTGCCGTTGCCGATCGCGACCAGCTCGACCGCGTGCTCCTTCGCGAGCCGTGCCAGGGTCGCCAGGGACTGGTCCCACTTGTTGGCGGGGACGTGGGGGTGGATCGTGTCGGTGGCGACGACCTTGCCGGTCGCGTCGACGACGGCGACCTTCACGCCGGTACGGAAACCGGGGTCGAGGCCCAGGGTCGCCCGGGTGCCGGCCGGAGCGGCGAGCAGCAGGTCGCGCAGGTTCGCCGCGAAGACCCGTACGGCCTCGTCCTCGGCCGCCGTCCGCAGCCGCAGCCGCAGGTCGATCCCGAGGTGGACCAGGATCCGGGTCCGCCAGGCCCAGCGGACCGTGTCCCGGAGCCACTTGTCCCCGGGGCGCCCCCGGTCGGCGACGCCGAAGCGGTGCGCGACGATCCCCTCGTACGAGGAGGGGCCCTCGACGGGCTCCTCCGGCTCCAGGTCCAGGGCGAGCACGTCCTCCTTCTCGCCGCGCAGCATGGCGAGCACCCGGTGCGAGGGCAGCGCCGTGAACGGCTCGGCGAAGTCGAAGTAGTCGGCGAACTTCGCCCCCGCCTCCTCCTTGCCCTCGCGGACCCTCGCCACGAGCCGGCCCCGGCCCCACATGCGCTCGCGCAGCTCGCCGATGAGGTCGGCGTCCTCGGAGAACTTCTCCGCGAGGATCGCCCGCGCGCCCTCCAGGGCCGCCGCCGCGTCCGCGACGCCCCTCTCCGCGTCCACGAAGGCCGCGGCGGCGGCCGACGGCTCCACGGACGGGTCGGACAGCAGCCCCTCCGCCAGCGGCTCCAGACCGGCCTCGCGGGCGATCTGCGCCTTGGTCCGGCGCTTCGGCTTGAAGGGCAGGTAGATGTCCTCCAGGCGCGCCTTGGTGTCGGCGGCCAGGATCCGGGCCTCGAGCTCCTCCGTCAGCTTGCCCTGCTCGCGGACCGAGTCGAGGACCGCCGACCGGCGGTCCTCCAGTTCGCGCAGGTAGCGCAGCCGCTCCTCCAGGGTGCGCAGCTGCGCGTCGTCGAGCATCTCGGTCGCTTCCTTGCGGTAGCGCGCGATGAACGGCACGGTCGAACCGCCGTCGAGGAGCTCGACGGCTGCCCTCACCTGTCGCTCGCGTACGCCGAGCTCCTCGGCGATCCTTGCTTCGATGGACGTCGTCACGGTGTCCCGACTCGCCTTCTCGTGCCTCAAGCTTGCGACTGCATTGTGCCGGGTCGGTCACCCGGACGCGGCAACCGACCCGTCCCGCGCGTCCCGCGCCGAGCCGGGAGCGGCCCTCAGGCCTTGCCGACGAGGTCCGCGGGGAAGGCGCCCGCGGCGGCGGCCGTGAAGAGGAAGCCGCGCCCCAGCTCGGTGAGGCGCTCGACGCCGGCCGCGCCGAGGTGCTCGTACGGGGCGGAGTCCAGCCGGTCGGTGTGCTCCTCGATCTCGGCGCGCAGGGCCGTCCCGGCCTCGGTCAGCTCGCCCTCGGCGTCGATCAGGCCCCGGTCGCGCAGCCGCGCCACCGCCCCCTCCCAGTCGGTGCGCCGCCAGCCCCGGGAGCTGACGGCCCAGCGCGGGGCCATGCCCTTGCCGGTGGCGGTGTGCGAGGCGAGGGCCTCGACCGGGTCGAGCCCGGCAAAGAGCAGGGCCGCGAGGTGCCCGTCGCCCCGGTGCTCGCGCAGCAGGGTGGCGGCGTGCCAGTAGGCGAGGTGCGGCTCCTCGGGGACCGGCAGGTCGGCGTTGGCCGAGTACAGGGGCCGGGCGTGCCGGGTGCAGGCCTCGGAGGCGCGCAGCGCGAGCTCCGCCGCCTCGGCCATCTCCGGGGAGGCGGCGACGTCCTCGCCGAGCAGCCGGCGCAGGGTCGTGTCCGCGGCGCGCAGCCGGGCGGCCAGGACCTCGGCGGGGGAGGCGGTCTCCCACACGGCGGGCAGGTGCCGGGCGAGCAGCTCGTGGTTGTAGTTGTAGAAGGTCGCGGCGACCGTGCCCGCGCCCACCGCGCCGAGCGGGGCGCTGCGGGCGGCGAGCCGCATCGCGCTCTGGTCGGCGAAGCCGAGGGCGGAGAGCTCGCGGTCCAGGTCCGGCGAGAAGTACAGCGAGGAGTGCAGCGGGTTCAGGGCGTTGTGGCAGCGGCGTCCGGCGCGCGGCGGCAGGGCATTCGTCATGCCCCGAACGTTACCGACTGGTCGGTACGACGGAAACAGGCGCACCCCGTGGAAACCGGGCCGGCCTTCCACGGGAATCCCCCATGGACGTGAGCCGCACCCTCTCCTCCCCGCACGGACGGGCGACGGCGGACTCGGCCCCGCGCGGACGGGCGACGGCGGGCCCGGACCTCCACGGGCGGGCGACGGCAGGAAAGGTGGGTTTCTCGTCGTTGTGGACGCGGCCCGCCCCGGCCGAGGATGAGGACATGCCGCAGCGCCCCGTCCTCGTCGTCCTCTTCGACGGCGTCCTGAGCCTCGACGTCTCCGGACCCGTCGAGGTGTTCGCCGGTGCCGGCCGGGCCACCGGGGACCCGTCCGCCTACCCGATCCGCACCGCCTCCCCGGACGGCGGCCCGGTCCGCACCCAGAGCGGACTGCGCCTGCTGCCCGACACCACGCTCGCGGACGCCGTCGCCGACGGCCCCCCGCACACCCTGGTCGTCCCCGGCGGCGAGGGCACCCGGATGCCCGCCCCGGCGCTGATCGACTGGCTGCGGACGCACGGCCCGCGCGCCCGGCGCCTGGTCTCCGTCTGCACCGGGGCGCTGCTCCTGGCCGAGGCCGGGCTCCTCGACGGACGCCGGGCGACCACCCACTGGAACGCCTGCGACCACCTCGCCCGGTGCTACCCCGGGGTCGAGGTGGACCCCGACCCGATCTTCGTACGGGACGGACACGTCGCCACCTCGGCCGGGGTCACCGCCGGGATCGACCTGGCGCTCGCCCTGGTCGAGGAGGACCTCGGCCGGGACGCGGCCCTCACCGTCGCCCGGCACCTGGTCGTCTTCCTGCGCCGCCCCGGCAACCAGGCCCAGTTCAGCGTCCAGCTCTCCGCCCAGACCGCCCGCCGGGAGCCGCTGCGCGACCTCCAGCACTGGATCACCGAGCACCCGGACGCGGACCTCTCCGTGCAGGCGCTCGCCGCCCGCGTCCGGCTCTCGCCCCGCCACTTCGCCCGCGCCTTCCACGCGGAGACCGGCACGCCCCCCGGCCGCTACGTCGACCGGGTCCGGCTCGAACACGCCCGCCGGCTCCTGGAGGACACCTCGCGCGGCGTCGGGGAGGTCGCCCGCGCCTCGGGCTACGGGACGCCGGAGGCGATGCGCCGCGCCTTCCTCAAGGCCCTGGCCACCGCCCCGGCGGAGTACCGCCGCCGCTTCCACTCACCCGCCCGCTGAACCCGCACGTCCACCACCCACCGAGAGGAACCACCGTGCAGATCGCCGTCCTGCTCTACGACCGCTTCACCGCCCTCGACGCCGTCGGACCGTACGAGCTGCTCGCCCGCCTCCCCGGCGCCGAGACCGTCTTCGTGGCCAAGGAGAGGGGCCCGGTCCGCAACGACCAGGACAGCCTCGCCCTCGTCGCGGACCGGGCCCTCGCCGAGGTGCCGGCCCCGGACATCGTCCTCGTGCCCGGCGGCCCCGACGCCCGGGTGGCCATGGACGACCCGGAGATCCTCGACTGGCTCCGCGCCGCCGACGCCACCAGCACCTGGACCACCTCCGTCTGCACCGGCTCGCTGGTCCTCGCCGCCGCGGGCCTGCTCGACGGGCGCCGGGCGACCACCCACTGGCTCGCCTTCGACGAACTGCGGGCCCTCGGCGTCGAGCCCACCGGCGAGCGGGTCGTCTTCGACGGCAAGTACGTCACCTCCGCCGGGGTCTCCTCCGGCATCGACATGGCGCTCCACCTGCTCGGCCGGATCGCCGGCGACGAGACCGCCCAGACGGTCCAGCTCCTCACCGAGTACGACCCCCAGCCGCCCTACGACGCGGGCTCGCCGGAGAAGGCCCCGGCCGAACTCGTCGCGAAGTGGCGCGCGGAGGCGGGCCTGGCGGGGGCCGAGTAGCCCGTACGCGGAGCGGGGCCCGTACCGGACCCGGAGCCCGTGGCCTCAGATCCCGTACGTGAAGCGGGGCGGACGGCGCTCCAGGAAGGCGGCGACACCCTCCGCGGTGTCGCCGCTGCCGCGCGCCTGCTCCGCCCAGTGGGCGTCCCGGTCCGTGCGCCCGTCGGCGAACTCCTTGGCCGCCGCCTGGGTGAGCAGCGAGCGGGAGACGAGCACCCGGCAGAACTCCTCCACCCGCTTGTCCAGTTCGCCCACCGGGTGGAGCTCGTCCACGAGCCCGGTCCGCAGCGCCCGTTCCGCGTCGATCAGTTCACCGGAGAACAGCAGGTACTTGGCGGCCGAGGGGCCCACGAGGGCGGTGAGGCGGCGGGTCGACGAGGACGGGTAGACGATGCCGAGCTTCGCCGGGGTGACCCCGAAGCGGGCGCCCTCCTCGGCGAACCGCAGGTCGCAGGCGGCGGCGAGCTGGCTGCCGCCCCCGACGCAGAAGCCCCGGACGGCCGCCAGGGTCGGCTTGGGGAAGGCCGCGAGGGCCTCCTCCGCGCGTACCGCCAGGTTCTGCTGCTCGTCCCCGGGCTCCCGCAGCGCCGAGATGTCGGCCCCGGCGCAGAAGGTGTCGCCCTCGCCGGTCAGCACCAGGGCCCGGACCGCCGGGTCGGCGGCGAGCCGCTCCAGGACGCCCGGCAGGGAGCGCCACATGCCGGCACTCATCGCGTTGCGCTTGGCGGGGTTGGCTATGACGACGGTGGCGACCCCGTCCGTGACGCTGTCCTTCAGCTGCGGCTCCATGCGCCGGATGCTATCCGGCGCACCCGAACGTACGACCAGGAAGAGGCAGCCCCGCCGAGGAGACCCCGGATGGCCGAGGATCACCGCGCGACGAAGGGCGTCCCCGACCCGGTCGGGGACATGCGGCGTCGGGGGAAGAAGCTCAACCGCGGCTTCGGCGGGCTCGCCGTGCTCGGCGTCCTGCTCGTGCTCGGCGGGATCGTCGGCCCGGTCCGCACGGGCGCCACCCCCCTGACCTCGATGCCGCTCTTCGGCTGACCCGGCCTGATCGCGATCGGGGTGGGGGCCGACGGATCGTCAGTAGGGTGACCCCATCGGAGCCGGTTTCCGGCCCCGCCCCGGAGCCGCTTCGGGAGTCCTCCGCGGAGCCCTTTCCGGAGTCCTCAGAAAGCGCGCGCGATCAGTCGAACAACTGACATCGGCATACTCACCCGATCAGAAGGCGGCCGATAAGTGTCGACTTCTGGTCAGTAGGCCGGTCCGCCCCCGCGCATTGCCAAGACTCGATCCGTGGCGAGAATCGAGCACGAGGGTGGGAACCGGACGGTGGAGCCCCGCGAAGGCGGCCCCACCCGGCACCCGTCCTACGAAGGAGTCTGGCGCTTCACCGCTGCCGCGGTCGACGTCTCCGTCCCGCAGGCCCGGCACGCCGTGCGCGACCTGCTGGTCCGCCAGGGCGTCCCCCTCCACGACGAGATCATGGACGGCCTGCTGCTGATCGTCTCCGAGCTGGTGACCAACGCCGTGCGGCACGCGGCGCTGCTGTCCCCGGAGATAGCGGTCGAGGTGGCGATCGGCCCCGAGTGGATCCGGGTGTCCGTCGAGGACAACCACCCCTACCGGCCCAAGGCCCTGGAGGCCGACTGGGGTCAGACCGGCGGCCGGGGCCTGCTCCTGGTCCGCGAGATCGCCCAGGAGGCCGGCGGCGCCTGCGACGTCGAGCACACCGCGAGCGGCGGAAAGATCATCTGGGCGGCGCTGCCCCTGGCCCCGAAGGCACCGGGGCCGGGAGCGGCACCGCAGGAACCGGTGGTCACCAGCCCCCGGACGGACCCGTCAGCTCCCTGACGGCCGGCCGCGCCGCGTCGAGCACCGTCATGAACCAGGCGGAGAACGGCGCGGCGGCGTGCCGCTCGGACAGCTCGGCGGGGGTCACGAAGACGGTGTCGTCGATCTCCTCCGGGTCCGGGCGCGGCTCGGCCTGCACCAGGCCGACGAAGAGGTGGTTGAACTCCTGCTCCACCAGGCCCGAGGCCGGGTCCGGGTGGTTGTAGCGGACCGTGCCGGCCTCCGCGAGCAGCGAGGGCGAGACGCCCAGCTCCTCGAAGGTGCGCCGGGCCGCCGCCGCGAACGGGGCCTCGCCCGGGTAGGGGTGGCCGCAGCAGGTGTTCGACCAGACGCCGGGCGAGTGGTACTTGCCGAGCGCCCGCCGCTGGAGGAGCAGCCGGCCCGACTCGTCGAAGAGGAAGACGGAGAAGGCGCGGTGCAGCTGCCCCGGCGCCTGGTGGGCGGCGAGCTTCTCCGCCGTGCCGATGGTCCTGCCGTCCTCGTCGACCAGTTCGAGCATGATCGGGGCCGGGTCTCCGGACGGCTGGACACCGTTCGACGCGATCTCCGGGGAGATCTGAGCCGCGGTGACTGGTGTGGTCGGCATACCCATCCTTCGCTTCGGTCCTCGGCCCGGTGGGGCCCCCTCAGTCTGCCGTACAAAAGCGGCTTGTCCGTACTTCGACGGCCGGACGCGGCCGCTCCCACCGCACCGGAGTACAACCGGGGCGGCGGGAGCGGGAGGGGTCCGAGGGGGCACTACACCCCGAAAGGCGCGGGATAGCGCAGCGGACCGGAGGGAACGGGCGCGGAGTCGTCCAGGACGAGCGCCATCATCGCCTCGTCGGGGACCTCGAAACCTGGCCTGATTCCGTGCGCGGACGCCCGTTCGAACCCGAACCGGGGGTAGTACTCCGGATGCCCCAGGACGAGCACCAGCGTCTCGCCGCGCAGCCGGGCCGCGTCGAGGACCGCCCGGACGACGGCCTGCCCGGCCCCCGTCCGCTGGTGCCCGGGCGCCACCGCGACCGGGGCGAGCGCCGCCGCCGGGGCGCCGCCCACCCGGCAGCGGGTGATCAGGGCGTGCGCCGCGACCGTGCCGTCCGGGGCCTCGGCCACGTACGACAGGCCCGGCAGCCAGGCCTCGGCGTCCGCCCGGAGCGCGTCGACCAGATCGGCCTCCGCCGCCGAGCCGAAGGCCGCCTCCTCGACCCGCCGGACCTCCGGCTCCTCGCCGGCGGCCTCCGGCCGGGTGCGCCAGCGCGGATCGGCGGGCCGGAGGACGAAACCGGCGTAGCCGTAGTCGGAGCCGTGCTCGCGCCGCAGCGCGATTTCGGCGCGGGCCCCGGCGACCGCCTCGGCCATGCCGGGCACGGAGGTGTCGGCCGCCCCGGCGCGCGCGGCCAGCGGACCGTAGTACTCGTCCCAGTCGCCCTCCGGCTGGGTGAGGGTCGCCAGGACGTGGTAGCCGGCCGCGACGGCGGCCGCCGCGTTCCCGGTGACGGTGCGGAGCGGGTAGTGCTCCTCCCAGAAGGCGCGGGCCGCCGGGCCCGGCTCCCCGGTGGTCCACACGCACTCGGTGAGCACGAGCGTGCCGCCGGGCGCGAGGAGGCGGCGCCACTCGGCGAGGGCCCGGTCGAAGCCGAGCACGAAGACCGAGCTCTCGGCCCAGACCAGGTCGAAGGAGCCGTCGGGGAACGGCAGGGCGCGCATGTCGGCGCGGAGGGCGCGGACGGAACCGCTCCCGGGGGTCGAGCCGTCGAGCCCGCGCGCGGCGGCGGACTCCCGCAGCTCGGCGAGGAACGGTTCGTGGGTGTCGACGGCGGTCACCTCGGCGCCCGCCTCGGCGGCCAGGAGCAGCGCGGAGCGGCCCGGACCGCAGCCCAGGTCGAGCACGCGCGGGCGCTCGGGGAGCGGCCCCGCGAGCGCGAGGAGCCGGCGGGTGGTGGTGTCGGAGCCCGGACCCTGGCGCGGCAGGCCGTGGTGCAGGGCGAAGAAGGAGTCGTGCAGAGCGTTGTCGGACAACGTGGGAAACCCTTGGGTGAGAGGGCCCCGGCCGACGACGTGACGTACCGGTGCGAGGACCGGGATCAGGTCAGCCGGAGACCCGGAGGCTGAGGGACGACCGGGTGCTGCCGCGCGGGGCAGCCTCCATCGCGACGGTCATCAACCTCAGCTCCTCTCACCACGTGTTCGTATGAAAAGACTAACAGGAGGCCGGAAGTCCGGAGCCCCCGGGTGTCCGGGCCCCGCGGCCCCGGAGGCAGGGGCCCGTGCCCCTCAGACAGGGGCCCGGGGCCCACAGGCAGAGATCCGTGCCCTACAGGCAGAGCTTCGCCTCGTGCTCCGCGTGGCCGACCGGCTCCAGCTGAAAGGTGCAGTGCTCCACGTCGAAGTGCGATCCCAGGCACCCCTGGAGCGCGTGCAGCATCTTCTCGTGTCCCACCGAGTCAAGGGCTCCCTGGTCGACGACCACGTGCGCCGAGAGGACCGGCATCCCCGAGGTGATCGTCCAGGCGTGCAGGTCGTGCACGTCCTCGACCCCCGGCAGGGCCAGTATGTGCGCCCGCACCTCCGCCATGTCGACGCCCTTGGGGGCCGCCTCCAGGAGCACGTCCAGGGTCTCGCGCAGCAGCTTGACCGTGCGGGGGACGATCATCAGGCCGATCACCAGCGAGGCGATCGGGTCCGCGTACTGCCAGCCCGTGACCAGGATGATCCCGGCCGCGACGATCACGGTGACCGAGCCCAGGGCGTCCGCGAGCACCTCCAGATACGCCCCGCGCACGTTGAGGCTCTCCTTCTGGCCCCGCATCAGCAGCGTCAGCGAGATCACGTTCGCCACCAGGCCGACCGCCGCGAACGCGATGGCGAGGCCGCCCTTGGTCTCGGCCGGCTCCAGGAACCGCTGGATCGCCTCGAAGAGCACGTAGCCGCCCACGCCGAGCAGCAGCAGGCAGTTCGCGAGCGCCGCCAGGATCTCGGCCCGGGCGTAGCCGAAGGTGCGGTTGCCCGAGGGCGGCCGGTTGGCGAAGTGGATCGCCAGGAGCGCCATCGCGAGGCCGACCGCGTCGGTCGCCATGTGGGCCGCGTCCGCGATCAGCGCGAGCGAGTCCGCGACCACGCCGCCGACGATCTCGACCACCATCACGGAGAGCGTGATGCCGAGCGCGATCCGCAGCCGGTTCCGGTACGCGGCCCCCGCGGTGCCCGTCGGCGGCGGGCCCCCGTGGCTGTGCCCGTGATCGTGTCCAGCCCCCATGACATGGCCTCCCGGTCGGTGTCGTCCGTATGCCCCGGTGCGCAAGTCAACTACGGGTGGGGGGTATGCGCAACACGGTACTGAACACCGTTGTCATATGCTCTGACCTGCGGTGATGCATTCTGGACGGGGCGTGGCGAGAAGTACTCGGAGGCGGCTCCGGAGAGGCCGCCGGGCCGGGATTCGCGGGACGGGCGGACGATCACCCATCATGATCCCCGGCGGACGGGGCGCACCGGGGCGGACACCGGTGGACCCGGGGGAGTCCTGCCCGCGAAGCCTCGGTGAACTCGTCCTTCTGTTCATCGGATAGCCTCAGCCGACGTGTCGCCGCCCGGTGCCGGGCCGCACCGCCGTGCCCGGGGCCGCCATGGGCCCCGCCGGCCCTCCGTCAGCTCCAAGGAGTGAGTTCGTCTGTCGACCGCCATCCTCACCGGCCCACCGGCACCCGGATCCTCGCTCGACGGTGATCTGCGGTCGCTCGGCTTCGACGTCCGGATCGCCTCCGGCGCCGAGGAGGCCGGCGCCCTGCTGGCCGACGTCCCGGCGGACGAGCGCGTCGCGCTCGTCGACCCCCGGTTCGTCGGCCATCTGCACGCGCTGCGCCTCACCCTCACCGACCCCCGGTTCCCGGCCGCCGCGGCGCCCGGCGCGCTCACCGCGCAGCACGAGGCCCGCCCCGCCCTGGCCCGCGCCCTGAACGGTGCCCCCACGGTCCCCGGGCCGCCCGGAACCCCCGTCGCCGACCTTCCCGGCACCCTCGCCGACGCCCTCGACGCCGACGGCGTCGCCGTGCACCGGCCCCAGCTCGGCACCCTCGTCGCCGCCGTGCCCACCGACGCCGAGGCCCGCCACGCGGCGCGCGCCGCCGTCGAGGCCGTCGACGACGAGGCGGTGCGCCTGCGCTCGGCCGTGAAGGCCCACGACGGCTTCTTCACCACCTTCTTCATCAGCCCGTACTCGCGCTACATCGCCCGCTGGTGCGCGCGCCGCGGACTGACCCCCAACCAGGTCACCACCGCCTCGCTGCTCACCGCCCTGATCGCGGCCGGCTGCGCGGCGACCGGCGAGCGCGGCGGCTACGTCGCCGCCGGCGTCCTCCTCCTCGTCTCCTTCGTCCTGGACTGCACCGACGGGCAGCTCGCCCGCTACGCGCTGAAGTACTCGACGATGGGCGCCTGGCTCGACGCCACCTTCGACCGGGCCAAGGAGTACGCCTTCTACGCGGGCCTCGCCCTCGGCGCCGCCCGGAACGGCGACGACGTCTGGGCCCTCGCGCTCGGCGCCATGGTCCTGATGACCTGCCGGCACGTCGTGGACTTCTCCTTCAACGAGGCGAACGCCGAGAGCACGGGCGCCGCGGCCAAGACCAGCCTGGCCCTCTCCAACAGGCTGGACGGCGTCGGGTGGACCGTCTGGGCCCGCCGCATGATCATCCTGCCGATCGGCGAGCGCTGGGCGATGATCGCGGTCCTCACCGCCGTCACCACCCCCCGGATCGTCTTCTGGGCCCTGATCGCCGGCTGCGCCTTCGCCGCCTGCTACACCACCGCCGGCCGCGTCCTGCGCTCCCTGACCCGCAAGGGGAGGAGGAGCGACCGGGCCGCCCGGGCGCTCGCCGACCTCACGGACTCCGGCCCGCTCGCCCGGGTCGCCGCCCGGCTCTTCCACCGCTCCGGCGACCGGAGCCTCGGGGTCGTCTTCGCCGCGATCGCGACGGCCGGCCTGCTGTTCGCCGTCCTCACGTGGCCGTTCGGCGACCGGCAGACCGTGATCGCCGCCGTCGGCTACACGATCTTCGCCGGGCTCGCCGTCGCCCAGCCCCTCAAGGGCGCCCTCGACTGGCTCGTACCGCCGCTCTTCCGCGCCGCCGAGTACACCACCGTCCTCGTCCTGGCCGCCCGCTCCGACTCCCTGGGGGCCCTTCCGGCGGCGTTCGGGCTGGTCGCGGCGGTCGCCTACCATCACTACGACACGGTGTACCGCATTCGCGGCGGCACCGGCGCGCCGCCCGCCTGGCTGGTGCGCGTCACCGGCGGACACGAGGGGCGCACGCTCCTGGTGACCGTCCTCGCCGCCCTCCTCGCGGGCCGCGGCGACGACTTCACCCTGGCACTGACGGCCCTCGCGGTCGCCGTCGCGCTGGTGGTGCTCGTGGAGTCCATCCGCTTCTGGGTCTCCGCCGGAGCACCCGCCGTTCACGACGAAGGAGAAACAGCATGATCGGTCTCGTACTGGCAGCCGGTGCCGGACGGCGTCTGCGTCCCTACACCGACACCCTTCCGAAGGCCCTCGTGCCGGTCGACGGGGACACCACGATCCTCGACCTGACCCTGAAGAACTTCGCCGAGATCGGCCTCACCGAGGTCGCGATCGTCGTCGGCTACCGCAAGGAGGCCGTCTACGACCGCAAGGAGGCCCTGGAGGCCGCGTACGGCCTCAAGATCACCCTCGTCGACAACGACAAGGCCGAGGAGTGGAACAACGCCTACTCCCTGTGGTGCGCCCGTGACGTCCTCAAGCGCGGTGTGATCCTCGCCAACGGCGACACCGTCCACCCCGTCTCCGTCGAGAAGACCCTGCTCGCCGCCCGCGGCGACGGGCAGAAGATCATCCTCGCGCTCGACACGGTGAAGAACCTCGCCGACGAGGAGATGAAGGTCATCACCGCCGAGGGCGAGGGCGTCCGGCGGATCACCAAGCTCATGGACCCCGCCACCGCCACCGGCGAGTACATCGGCGTCACCCTGATCGAGCCCGAGGCCGCCGAGGAGCTCGCCGACGCCCTCAAGGCCACCTTCGAGCGCGACCCCGACCTCTACTACGAGGACGGCTACCAGGAGCTGGTCAACCGCGGCTTCACCGTCGACGTGGCCCCCATCGGCGACGTCAAGTGGGTCGAGATCGACAACCACGACGACCTCGCGAAGGGCCGTGAGATCGCGTGCCAGTACTGACCCGGCTGATCCCGTCGCCGGTCGTCGTCGACATCCGCGGGGGAGCCCTGGACGACCTGTCCGGGCTCCTCGCGGACCAGCGGATCTCAAGCAACGGCAAGATCGCCGTCGCCATCAGCGGGGGCTCCGGCCTCAAGCTGCGCGACCGCTTCGCCGCCGAGCTGCCCGGAGCCGACTGGTACCCGGTCTCCGGCGGCACCATCGACGAGGCCGTGAAGCTCGCCGACGCCATGCGCGGCAAGCGGTACGACGCGGTGGTGGCCCTCGGCGGCGGCAAGATCATCGACGTGACCAAGTACGCGGCGGCCCGGGTCGGGCTGCCGCTGGTGGCCATCGCCACCAACCTGTCGCACGACGGCATCTGCTCGCCGGTCTCCACCCTGGACAACGACAACGGACGCGGCTCCTACGGCGTGCCGACCCCGATCGCCCTCGTCATCGACCTGGACGTGATCCGGGACGCCCCGGCGCGCTTCGTCCGCTCCGGCATCGGCGACGCGATCTCCAACCTGTCCGCCATCGCGGACTGGGAGCTCTCGCACCGCGAGACCGGCGAGAAGGTCGACGGGCTCGCCGCCGCCATGGCCCGCAGCGCGGGCGAGGCGGTGCTCCGGCACCCCGGCGGCATCGGCGACGACGACTTCCTCGTCACCCTCTCCGAGGGCCTGGTGATGTCCGGCATCGCCATGTCGATCAGCGGTGACACCCGGCCCTCGTCGGGCGCCTGCCACGAGATCAGCCACGCCTTCGACCTGCTCTTCCCGACCCGCGCGGCCAGCCACGGCGAGCAGTGCGGCCTCGGAGCGGCCTTCGCCATGCACCTGCGCGGCGCCCGCGAGGAGTCCGGGCTGATCGTCGAGACCCTGCGCCGGCACGGGCTCCCCGTACTGCCCGGGGAGATCGGCTTCACCGTGGACGAGTTCGTCCAGGCGGTCTCGTTCGCCCCGCAGACCCGACCGGGCCGCTTCACCATCCTCGAACACCTCGACCTGTCCGACGACGAGATCAGGGACGCGTACGCCGACTATGCACAAGCCATCGGTAGCTGAGCTCCGACCGGTCGTCCACCCCCCGGGCGTGAAGGACCGGCGGAGCGGCGAGCACTGGGGCGGCCGCCTGTACATGCGGGAGATCTCCCTGCGGATCACCCGGCAGCTGGCGAACACCCGGGTCACCCCCAACCAGCTGACCTACCTGATGACCGTCTTCGGCGTGCTCGCCGCCCCGGCGCTCCTCGTGCCGGGCGTCCCGGGCGCCGTCCTCGGCGTGCTCATGGTCCAGCTCTACCTGCTGCTCGACTGCGTCGACGGCGAGCTGGCCCGCTGGAAGAAGCAGTTCTCGCTCGGCGGCGTCTACCTGGACCGGGTCGGCGCCTACCTGTGCGACGCGGCGGTCCTCGTCGGCTTCGGCCTGCGCGCCGCCGACCTGTGGGGCACCGGGCGGATCGACTGGCTGTGGGCCTTCCTGGGCACCCTCGCCGCCCTCGGCGCCATCCTGATCAAGGCCGAGACCGACCTCGTCGGCGTCGCCCGCCACCAGGGCGGCCTCCCGCCGGTCAAGGAGTCCGCGTCCGAGCCGCGCTCCTCCGGCATGGCGCTGGCCCGCCGGGCCGCCGCCGCGCTCAAGTTCCACCGGCTGATCCTGGGGATCGAGGCCTCCCTGCTCATCCTGGTCCTCGCGATCGCGGACCAGGTCAGGGGCGACCTCTTCTTCTCCCGGCTCGGCGTCGCCGTCCTCGCCGGCATCGCCCTGCTCCAGACCCTGCTGCACCTGGTGTCGATCCTGGTCTCCAGCAGGCTGAAGTGAGGTCGGCCGTGAACACGCCGCTCAGGGTGGGTGCCGTCGTCATCACGATGGGCAACCGCCCCGACGACCTGCGCGCCCTGATCGACTCGGTCGCCGCGCAGGAGGGCGACCCGGTCGAGGTCGTCGTCGTCGGCCAGGGCACCCCGGTCACCGGGGTGCCCGGCTGGGTCCGCACCGTCGACCTGCCCGAGAACGTAGGCATCCCCGCCGGCCGGAACGTCGGCATCGAGGCCTTCGGCCCCGGCGGCACCGACGTCGACGTCCTCCTCTTCCTCGACGACGACGGCCTGCTCGCCCACGCCGACACCGCCGAGCTGGTCCGCCAGGCCTTCACCGCCGACCCGCGCCTCGGCATCATCAGCTTCCGCATCGCCGATCCGGAGACCGGTGCCACCCAGCGCCGGCACGTGCCGCGGCTGCGCGCCGCCGACCCGATGCGCTCCTCGCGGGTGACCACCTTCCTCGGCGGCGCCAACGCCGTCCGCACCAAGGTCTTCGCCGAAGTCGGCGGGCTGCCGGACGAGTTCTTCTACGCGCACGAGGAGACCGACCTCGCCTGGCGGGCGCTCGACGCCGACTGGATGATCGACTACCGTTCCGACATGGTGCTGCTGCACCCCACGACAGCACCTTCCCGGCACGCCTCCTACCACTTCAACGTGGCTCGCAACCGAGTGTGGCTGGCCCGTCGCAATCTGCCCGCGCCCCTGGTGCCGGCCTATCTCGGCGTCTGGCTGCTGCTCACTCTGGCCCGGCGGCCCTCGCTCTCCGCCCTGAAGGCGTGGTGCGGCGGATTCCGGGCGGGCTGGACCACCCCCTGCGGACCGCGCCGACCCATGAGGTGGCGTACGGTGTGGCGGCTGACCCGGCTGGGTCGCCCCCCGGTCGTCTGACATCGTGGTACCCGACGTGCCGCGTTTCTTGAACACGAAAGTTTCGACTTGTGAGTGACACACACCAGGGCGGGGCGGTCGCGACGAGCGCGCCCCCGTCCGTCGACGAGGGCCTGGCTCCGGCCGACCTTGCCGCGAAGTACGGCCTCTCGGTCAGCGGCGCCCGGCCCGGGCTGTTCGAGTACGTCCGCGAGCTGTGGAGCCGCCGCCACTTCATCCTGGCCTTCTCCTCCGCCAAGCTGACCGCCCAGTACAGCCAGGCGAAGCTGGGCCAGGTGTGGCAGGTGGCGACGCCGCTCCTGAACGCCCTGGTCTACTACCTGATCTTCGGCCTCATCCTCGGCGCCGGCCGCGGCATGAGCAAGGAGGTCTACATCCCCTTCCTGGTCACCGGCATCTTCGTGTTCACCTTCACCCAGAGCTCGGTGATGGCCGGCGTCCGGGCGATCTCGGGCAACCTCGGCCTCGTCCGGGCCCTGCACTTCCCGCGCGCCTCGCTGCCCGTCTCCTTCTCGCTCCAGCAGCTCCAGCAGCTGCTGTACTCGATGATCGTGCTCGTGGCGATCGCGATCTTCTTCGGCAGCTACCCCTCGCTCCGCTGGCTGCTGATGGTCCCGGCGCTGTTCCTGCAGTTCGTCTTCAACGTCGGCCTGGCGATGATCATGGCCAGGATGGGCGCCAAGACGCCCGACCTCGCCCAGCTCATGCCGTTCGTCATGCGCACCTGGATGTACGCCTCGGGCGTGATGTTCTCCATCCCCGCGATGCTCGCCGACAAGCCCGCCTGGATCGCCGACATCCTCATGTACAACCCGGCGGCGGTCTACATGGACCTGATCCGCTTCTCCCTCATCGAGGGCTACGGCGCGGAGAACCTGCCGGCCCACGTCTGGATGACCGCCCTCGGCTGGGCCCTGGCCTTCGGCATCGGTGGTTTCGTCTACTTCTGGAAGGCCGAGGAGAGGTACGGCCGTGGCTGACACGAACCGGTCCAACGTTCCCACCGTCATCTGCGACGAGGTCCACATCGTCTACCGGGTCAACGCCGGGGGCGGCGGCAAGGGCAGCGCCACGGCGGCGCTCAGCCGGATCGTCGGCCGCGGCAACGCCGAGGTGACCCGGGGCGTCCGCAAGGTCCACGCGGTCCGCGGCGTCACCTTCACCGCCTACCGGGGCGAGGCCATCGGCCTCATCGGCTCCAACGGCTCCGGCAAGTCCACGCTGCTGCGCGCCATCGCGGGCCTGCTCCCCACCGAGAGCGGCAAGGTCTACACCGACGGCCAGCCCTCGCTCCTGGGCGTCAACGCGGCCCTGATGAACGACCTCACCGGCGAGCGCAACGTGATCCTCGGCGGCCTCGCCATGGGCATGAGCCGCGAGGAGGTCCGCTCCCGCTACGAGGGCATCGTCGACTTCTCCGGCATCAACGAGAAGGGCGACTTCATCAGCCTGCCCATGCGCACGTACTCCTCCGGCATGGGCGCCCGGCTCCGCTTCGCCATCGCGGCCGCCAAGAACCACGACGTCCTCCTCATCGACGAGGCCCTCGCCACCGGTGACCGCAAGTTCCAGATCCGCTCCGAGGAGCGCATCCGCGAGCTGCGCAAGGAGGCCGGCACGGTCTTCCTGGTGAGCCACAGCAACAAGTCCATCCGGGACACCTGCGACCGGGTGCTCTGGCTGGAGAAGGGCCAGCTCCTCATGGACGGCCCCACGGAGGAGGTCCTCAAGGCGTACGAGCGGGAGACCGCCCGCTGAGTGCCCCCCGCCCGAGGTTCCCGCCCCCGTCGCAGCTCCTGCGCCGGGGGCGGTGCCGTTTCCGCGCGCCGTGCGTCCGCCCGGAATGTTCATGCGGTCAACATCGGGCAGGATGAGCCCATGGCAGCGATCTCGGGGGGAAAGACCTACCACCACGGCGATCTGCGGAACGCGCTGATCTGCGCGGCCGTCGGCCTCGCCACCGAGGGCGGGCCGGAGCGGGTCGTGCTGCGCGAGGCGGCCCGCCGGGTCGGCGTCTCGCCCACCGCCGCCTACCGGCACTTCGACGGCCGGGGCGAACTCCTCCGCGCGGTCAGGGCCCACGCGCAGCGGGTGCTCGCCGACTCCATGGAGCGCGCCGCCGCCGGCGAACCCGGCGCCGACGACCCGGTCCTCGCGGCCGAGCGCCGGCTCGCCGCCCTCTGCCGGGGGTACGTCGGCTTCGCCGTGGAGCAGCCGGGGCTCTACCGGGCCGCGTTCTGCCTGCCCCGCCCGGCCGGGACGGCCGCCCCGGTGCCGGAGCGGCAGCCGCACGAGCCCGAGATCCGGGCGTTCACCCTGCTCGGCGAGGCCCTCGACGCCCTCGCCCGGAGCAACGCCCCGCAGCGAACCGTCCGCCCGGCCGCCGGTGTCGCAGCGTGGTCGGCCGTGCACGGACTGTCACTTCTGCTGCTCGAAGGGCCTCTTCGCCGCCTTCCCGCGCAGCGCAGGAACGCCGTCGTCGAGTCCACCCTCGCCATGGTCGTCACCGGGACACGCGCTCCCTGAATTCCCGTCCGCTCCGAACTCCCTTGATCCATCGTCGGGTTGACGGCCCGCGCGGACGAAGTTCCTGGTGCGCGCCACCCCGGAATGGCGACGGTCGTCGTACAACGTAAGCTGGACCGGTCTGTTTCGCGGCAAGTAGGGCGATACCCCACGGCCATCGGGCCCCGGGTGGCGGCCCTACGGGCAGGGGTCGGCGGCGTGTCCGAAATAGGATGGATTGGGTCAGCAGTGTAGAACGGGAGACGTGACGGCCATGACGCAGAATCTCCAGCTCCACGAGGGTGTCGCCGTCCCTCCGTCGGGCAGCGACCGGTGACGGACCCCCGGCAGGCGCGCCCCGGCGCCACCTCGCGGGCCACACTCGGCAAGGCGGCGGACGAGAACTTCCCCGTCGCCCCCTTCTTCCTGCCCCGCGCCTGGCGCGACGACCTCATGGCCGTCTACGGCTACGCCCGGCTCGTCGACGACATCGGCGACGGCGACCTCGCCCCCGGCGGCGCCGACGCCCGGTACCTCGGCGTCCCCCCGGAGGAGGCCGGTGACCGGCTCGTCCTCCTCGACGCCCTGGAGGCCGACCTCCACCGCGTCTACGGCTCCACCCCGCGCCACCCCCTGCTGCGCGCCCTCCGGCCGACCGTCGAGCGGTGCGGGCTCGCCCCCGAGCCCTTCCTCGGCCTGATCGCCGCCAACCGCCAGGACCAGCTGGTCGGCCGGTACGAGACGTACGACGACCTCCTCGCGTACTGCGAGCTCTCCGCCAACCCCGTCGGCCGCCTCGTCCTCGGGATCACCGGCACCGCCACCCCCGAGCGGATCCGCCTCTCCGACGGCATCTGCACCGCCCTCCAGATCGTCGAGCACCTCCAGGACGTCGCCGAGGACCTCGGCCGCGACCGGATCTACCTGCCCGCCGAGGACCTCAAGAGGTTCCACGTCACCGAGGACGACCTCGCCCGGCCCACCGCCGGAGCCTCCGTCCGCGCCCTGATCGCCTTCGAGGCCGAGCGGGCCCGGGAACTGCTCCACGCGGGCACCCCCCTCGTCGGCAGCGTCCACGGCCGCCTCCGCCTGCTCCTGGCCGGATTCACCGCCGGGGGCCTCGCGGCCCTCGACGCGATCACCGACGCGGGATTCGACGTACTGACCGGCCCGCCGGGGCCCACCAAGCCGAGCCTGATGCGCCGGGCGGGAGAGGTCCTGCTCCGGGCGCGGAGAGAGGGGTGACCGTGACCGTGGAGGGACAGCACCAGCCGTCCGCACCGGTACAGGCCGCCTACAGCTACTGCGAGGCGGTCACCGGGCAGCAGGCCCGCAACTTCGCCTACGGGATCCGGCTGCTGCCGGCCGAGAAGCGCCAGGCGATGTCCGCGCTCTACGCCTTCTCGCGGCGCGTGGACGACATCGGCGACGGCACGCTCGCGCCCGGCGAGAAGAAGGAGCGCCTGGAGGCCACCCGGGACCTGCTCGACCGGATCCGCTCCGACAAGATCGACGAGGACGACACCGACCCGGTCGCCGTCGCCCTCGCCGACTCCGCCCGGCGCTTCCCGATCCCGCTCGACGGCCTCGACGAGCTCATCGACGGCGTCCTCATGGACGTCCACGGCGCCACCTACGAGACCTGGGACGACCTCAAGGTCTACTGCCGCTGCGTCGCCGGCGCCATCGGCCGCCTCTCCCTCGGCGTCTTCGGCACCCAGCCGGGCGCCCACGGCGCCGACCGCGCGCCCGAGTACGCCGACACCCTGGGGCTCGCGCTCCAACTCACCAACATCCTCAGGGACGTGCGCGAGGACGCGGAGAACGGGCGCACCTACCTGCCCGCCGACGACCTCGCCAAGTTCGGCTGCGGGGACGGCTTCGGCGGACCCCTGCCCGAGGGCTCCGACTTCGCCGGGCTCGTCCACTTCGAAGTGCGGCGCGCCCGCGCGCTGTTCGCCGAGGGCTACCGGCTCCTCCCCGTGCTCGACCGGCGCAGCGGCGCCTGCGTCGCCGCCATGGCCGGCATCTACCGGCGCCTGCTCGACCGGATCGAGCGCGACCCGGAGGCGGTCCTGCGCGGCCGCGTCTCGCTGCCGGGCCGCGAGAAGGCGTACGTCGCGGTGCGCGGCCTCTCCGGCCTCGACACCCGCCACATCGCCCGGCGCGACGTCAGGAGGCGCACCCGATGAGCCCCCACGCGCCGACCCTCCCGGCCGCCCCTGCAGCCGCGCCCCGCACGGCGGTCGGCACCGGTATCCGTACGGCCGCCTGCACCGGCTTTCGTACGGCCGCCGGCACCGGCTTTCGTACGGCCGCCGGCACCGGCCCCCGTACGGCCGTCGCTTCCGCGGCAACCCGTGGCGCCGTCCCGGCGTCCCTGACCACGGCCGTGGCGCACGGCCCGCGACCGGCCCCGCCGACCCCGGCCCCACCGGCCCCGTCCGCGACGGGCCCGGACACGACGAAACGATCGGAGGCCGCGTGACCCGCGACGCAATCGGGCAGGGCGCCCGGCAGGCCCACGCCGTCGTCGTCGGCGGCGGGCTCGCCGGGACCACCGCCGCGCTCCAGCTCGCCGACGCGGGCGTCCGCGTCACCCTCCTCGAAGGCCGGCCCCGGCTCGGCGGCCTCGCCTTCTCCTTCCGCCGCGGCGAACTGACCGTCGACAACGGGCAGCACGTCTACCTGCGCTGCTGCACCGCCTACCGCTGGTTCCTCGACCGGATCGACGGCGCCGGCCTCGCCCCCGTGCAGGACCGCCTCGACGTGCCCGTCCTCGACGTCGGCCACCGCCGCGGCCCCCGGCTCGGCCGGATCCGCCGCGACGATCTGCCCGTCCCGCTCCACCTCGCCCGCAGCCTGGCGACCTACCCCCACCTCAGCGCCGTCGAGCGCGTGAGCGTCGGCCGGGCCGCCCTCGCCCTGAGCCGGCTCGACCCCGCCGACCCCGCCCTCGACGGCATCGACTTCGCCACCTGGCTCGGCCGCCACGGGCAGTCCCCGCGCGCCGTCGAGGCCCTGTGGGACCTGGTCGGCGTCGCCACCCTCAACGCCACCGCCCCGCACGCCTCCATGGGCCTGGCCGCCATGGTCTTCAAGACCGGACTCCTCTCCGAGCCCGGCGCCGCCGACATCGGCTGGGCCCGCGTCCCGCTCGGCGAACTCCACGACACCCTGGCCGGGAAGGCCCTCGCCGCCGCCGGGGTGCGCACCGAACTGCGCACCAAGGCCGAGCGGATCTCCCGCACCGGCGACGGGCGCTGGACCGTGGAGGTGCCCGGCGAGACCATCGAGGCCGACACCGTCGTCCTCGCCGTACCGCAGCACGAGACCCACGCCCTGCTGCCCGAGGGCGCCCTCGACGACCCCGACCGGCTCCTCGACATCGGCACCGCGCCCATCCTCAACCTGCACGTCGTCTACGACCGCAAGGTGCTGAAGCGGCCCTTCTTCACCGCCCTCGGCTCCCCGGTGCAGTGGGTCTTCGACCGCACCGACGCCTCCGGGCTCAAGGGCGGCGGCCAGTACCTCGCCGTCTCCCAGTCCGCCGCCCAGGACGACATCGAGGAGCCCGTCGCCGTCCTGCGCGAGCGCTACCTCCCGGAGCTGGAGCGGCTGCTGCCCGCCGCCCGCGGCGCCGGGGTGCGCGACTTCTTCGTCACCAGGGAGCGGACGGCGACGTTCGACCCCGCCCCGGGCGTCGGCCGGCTCCGCCCCGGCGCCCGCACCCGGGCACCGGGCCTCCATCTGGCCGGAGCCTGGACCGCCACCGGCTGGCCCGCGACCATGGAGGGGGCCGTCCGCAGTGGTTTCAGCGCCGCGGGCGCGGCGCTCTCCGCCCTCGGCCGCCGCCATGACCATCCGCTGCAGGAGGCGGTATGAGTGTGAGTACCGGAACAAGAGGAGAGACCGTGCCGACAGCGCCGCCGGGACACCCGGCCGTCGACACCGCGGACGTGTCCGCACTGCTGGAGCGGGGACGGACCCTGTCCACCCCCGTACTGCGGGCGGCCGTCGACCGCCTCGCGCCGCCCATGGACACCGTGGCCGCCTACCACTTCGGCTGGATCGACGCGCAGGGCAACCCCGCGGACGGCGACGGCGGCAAGGCCGTCCGCCCGGCCCTCGCCCTGCTGTCGGCCGAGGCCGCGGGCGCCGCGCCCGAGGTCGGGATCCCCGGCGCCGTCGCCGTGGAGCTCGTCCACAACTTCTCGCTCCTCCACGACGACCTGATGGACGGCGACGAGCAGCGCCGCCACCGCGACACCGTGTGGAAGGTGCACGGCCCCGCGCAGGCCATCCTCGTCGGCGACGCCCTCTTCGCCCTCGCCAACGAGCTGCTCCTCGAACTCGGCACCGTCGAGGCCGGCCGGGCCACCCGCCGGCTCACCACGGCCACCCGCAAGCTCATCGACGGACAGGCCCAGGACATCTCCTACGAGCACCGCGAGCGGGTCACCGTCGAGGAGTGCCTGGAGATGGAGGGCAACAAGACCGGCGCCCTCCTGGCCTGCGCCGTCTCCATCGGCGCCGTCCTCGGCGGGGCCGACGACCGGACCGCCGACAAGCTGGAGGAGTACGGCTACCACCTCGGCCTCGCCTTCCAGGCCGTCGACGACCTGCTCGGCATCTGGGGCGACCCGGAGTCCACCGGCAAGCAGACCTGGAGCGACCTGCGCCAGCGCAAGAAGTCCCTGCCCGTCGTCGCCGCCCTCGCCGCCGGCGGACCGGCCTCCGAGCGGCTCGGCGAGCTGCTCGCCGCGGACGCCAAGTCCACCGAGTTCGACTCCTTCTCCGAGGAGGAGTTCGCCTTCCGGGCCGCCCTCATCGAGGAGGCCGGGGGCCGGGAGTGGACCTCCCAGGAGGCCCGCCGCCAGCACGCCGTCGCGATCGCGGCCCTGGACGAGGTGGACATGCCCGCCCGGGTGCGGGACCAGCTCGTCGCCCTCGCCGACTTCGTGGTCGTACGGAAGAGATGATCACCATCACCCTGATATGAGTTCGCGGTCGCCGGCCGGTGCCCCACCCGGCGCCGGCCGACGGCAGACCCGCAGGAGCAGAAGGAAACAGACTGCACGAAGGGGAAGCCATGACAGCGACGACCGACGGAAACGCCGGGGCCGTGAGCCCCCGGACGGCCGTGGCCGGCGAGACGACCGACACCGCCCTCCCGGAGGGGACTGCCCCCGCGGCGGGAAGAGCCCGCCCGGAGGGGACCGCCCCCGTGCCGGGAAGAGCCCGCCCGGAGGGGGCGGACCCCGTCCAGGGAAGACTCGACGAGACCGCCGCGCGGGCCGCGGCACGGGCCGCCGAGCACCTCCTCGCCCGCCAGGACCCGGCGGGCTGGTGGAAGGGCGACCTGGAGACCAACGTCACCATGGACGCCGAGGACCTGCTCCTCCGCCAGTTCTTGGGCATCCTCGACCCCGACACCACCCGGGCCGCGGCCCTCCACATCCGCCGCGAACAGCGCGAGGACGGCGCCTGGACCACCTTCTACGGCGGACCCGGCGAACTCTCCGCCACCGTCGAGGCCTACGTGGCCCTGCGGCTCGCCGGGGACCCGCCCGAGGCGCCGCACATGGCCCGCGCCTCCGCCTGGGTACGCGCCCGCGGCGGCATCGCGTCCGCCCGGGTCTTCACCCGGATCTGGCTCGCCCTCTTCGGCTGGTGGCGCTGGGAGGACCTGCCCGAGCTGCCCCCCGAGCTGCTCTTCCTGCCCAAGTGGTTCCCGCTCAACATCTACGACTTCGGCTGCTGGGCCCGTCAGACGATCGTGCCGCTCACCGTGGTCTCCGCCAAGCGCCCGGTCCGCCCCGCGCCCTTCCCGCTCGACGAGCTGCACACCGACCCGGCCCGCCCGAACCCGCCCCGCCCGCTCGCCCCGACGACCGGCTGGGACGGGATCTTCCAGCGGCTCGACAAGGCGCTGCACCTCTACCACCGGGTGGCGCCGCGCCCGCTGCGCAGGGTGGCCATGGACCTCGCCGCGCGGTGGATCGTCGAGCGCCAGGAGAACGACGGCTGCTGGGGCGGCATCCAGCCCCCCGCCGTCTACTCGATCATCGCCCTCCACCTCCTCGGTCACGACCTCGGCCACCCCGTCATGCGGGCCGGTCTGGAGTCGCTCGACCGGTTCGCCGTCCGGCGCGAGGACGGCTCCCGGATGGTCGAGGCCTGCCAGTCCCCGGTCTGGGACACCTGCCTCGCCACCATCGCCCTCGCCGACGCCGGGCTCCCGCCCGACCACCCGGCCCTGGTGAAGGCCGCCGACTGGATGCTCGACGAGGAGATCACCCGGACCGGGGACTGGGCGGTGCGCCGGCCCGGACTCCCGCCGGGCGGCTGGGCGTTCGAGTTCCACAACGACAACTACCCCGACACCGACGACACCGCCGAGGTCGTGCTCGCCCTGCGCCGGGTCCGGCACCCCGACCCCGCCCGGGTCGAGGCCGCCGCCGCCCGGGGCGCGCGCTGGACCCTCGGCATGCAGTCCCGCAACGGCGCCTGGGGGGCCTTCGACGCCGACAACACCAGCCCCTTCCCCAACAAGCTGCCCTTCTGCGACTTCGGCGAGGTCGTCGACCCGCCCTCCGCCGACGTCACCGCCCACGTGGTGGAGATGCTGGCCCACGAGGGCCTGGCCCACGATCCCCGCACCCAGCGGGGGATCGAGTGGCTGCTCGCCGAACAGGAGCCGCACGGCGGCTGGTTCGGCCGCTGGGGCGTCAACCACGTGTACGGGACGGGGTCGGTGCTCCCGGCCCTCGCCGCCGCCGGGATCCCCGCCTCCCACCCGGCGGTCCGCCGGGCCGTCGCCTGGCTCGGCTCCGTGCAGAACGAGGACGGCGGCTGGGGCGAGGACCTCCGCTCGTACCAGGACGAGCAGTGGGTCGGACGCGGCGCCTCCACCGCCTCCCAGACCGCGTGGGCGCTGATCGCGCTGCTCGCGGCGGGCGAGCGCGAGTCCGAGCCGGTCCGCCGGGGGATCTCCTGGCTGGTCGAGACCCAGCTCCCGGACGGCTCGTGGGACGAGCCGTACTTCACCGGCACCGGCTTCCCCTGGGACTTCTCGATCAACTACCACCTCTACCGCCAGGTCTTCCCCCTGACGGCGCTCGGCCGTTACGTGTACGGGGAGCCGACGCCCCGCCGGGAGGGCTGATGGGCCGCGCGCCGGCCCCCGGCGCCGCCACCCCGCCGCTGCTGATCGCCTGCGCGCTCGGCATCGAGCAGCTCGCCCTGCGCAGCGGCGACCGGGGCGGCGCCCCCGGCCCGGTCACCGTGCTGCGGACGGGCATGGGGCCCGCACGGGCCCGGGAGGCGGTCTCCCGGGCGCTGGGGGAGCGGCACCGGTGGGACGCGGCCGTGATCGCCTCCGGGTTCTGCGCGGGGCTCGCCCCGGGCATGCACCCCGGGGACCTGGTCGTCGCCGACGAGACCCGCGGGCCCGGCGGCTCGACCTCGTGCACCGGCACGGACCTGCTGGTGAAGGCCCTGGTCAAGGCGGTGCCGGGGCGGTCCGTGCACGTCGGCCCGCTGTCCGGCTCCGACCACGTGGTGCGGGGCCCCGAGCGGGCCGCGCTGCGCGGCACCGGGGCGATCGCCGTCGACATGGAGTCCGCCGCGACCCTGCGCACCGCACGGGCCGCCGGAGCCTTCGGGGAGGGGCCGGGCGCGCGTCCGGTTGCGGCCGTCCGGGTGGTCGTGGACGCTCCAGAGCATGAGCTGGTCCGCATTGGGACGGTACGCGGGGGAATATCGGCCTTTCGCGTCCTTCGTTCCGTGCTTCCCGCTTTCTACGAATGGCACCGTTCTTTGCTGCTCCCCAGGAGGTGAGCGAGTTATGGCCATGCCGCTCCGCCAGTCCGTCCGGGTCGGGACCTACCTCTTCGAACAGAAGCTCCGCAAGCGCGACAAGTTCCCGCTGATCGTCGAGCTCGAACCGCTCTTCGCCTGCAACCTCAAGTGCGAGGGCTGCGGGAAGATCCAGCACCCGGCGGGTGTCCTCAAGCAGCGCATGCCGGTCGCCCAGGCGGTCGGCGCGGTCCTGGAGTCAGGCGCCCCCATGGTGTCCATCGCGGGCGGCGAGCCCCTGATGCACCCTCAGATCCACGAGATCGTGCGGCAGTTGGTGGCGAAGAGGAAGTACGTCTTCCTCTGCACCAACGCGATGCTGCTCCGCAAGAAGCTGGAGGACTTCACCCCCTCCCCGTACTTCGCCTTCGCCGTGCACATCGACGGGCTGCGCGAGCGCCACGACGAGTCCGTGGCCAAGGAGGGCGTGTTCGACGAGGCGGTGGCGGCGATCAAGGAGGCCAAGCGGCGCGGCTTCCGGGTCACCACCAACTCCACCTTCTTCAACACCGACACCCCGCAGACCATCATCGAGGTGCTCAACTACCTCAACGACGACCTCCAGGTCGACGAGATGATGATCTCGCCCGCCTACGCCTACGAGAAGGCCCCCGACCAGGAGCACTTCCTCGGCGTCGAGCAGACCCGGGAGCTCTTCAAGAAGGCGTTCGCCGGCGGGAACCGGCGCCGCTGGCGGCTGAACCACTCGCCGCTCTTCCTGGACTTCCTGGAGGGCAAGGCCGACTTCCCCTGCACCGCCTGGGCCATCCCGAACTACTCCCTCTTCGGCTGGCAGCGCCCCTGCTACCTGATGAGCGACGGCTACGTCCCCACGTACCGCGAGCTCGTCGAGGAGACCGACTGGGAGAAGTACGGCCGCGGCAAGGACCCGCGCTGCGCCAACTGCATGGCGCACTGCGGCTACGAGCCCACCGCCGTCCTCGCCACCATGGGCTCCCTCAAGGAGTCCCTGCGCGCGGTCCGGGAGACCGCCTCCGGGAACAGCAGGTGAGCGGCGCGTGACCGGCGGGTTCGACCTGCGGGCGCTGCTCGCCGAGCGCGGCGGCGAGCGGTACGAGCTGCACGCCCGGTACCTCAACCCGCAGCTCCCGCGCATGCTCCGCACCATCGGCTTCGACAAGGTGTACGAGCGGGCCGAGGGCGCCCACTTCTGGGACGCCGACGGGAACGACCACCTGGACATGCTCGCCGGCTTCGGCGTGATGGGCCTCGGACGGCACCACCCCGTCGTCCGCAAGGCCCTCCACGACGTCCTGGACGCCGGCCTCGCCGACCTCACCCGCTTCGACTGCCAGCCGCTGCCCGGCCTCCTCGCCGAGCGGCTGCTCGCCCACAGCCCCCACCTCGACCGGGTCTTCTTCGGCAACAGCGGCACCGAGGCCGTGGAGACCGCCCTGAAGTTCGCCCGGTACGCCACCGGGCGGCCCAGGATCGTCTACTGCGCCCACGCCTTCCACGGGCTCACCACCGGCTCCCTCTCCGTCAACGGCGAGCGGGGCTTCCGGGACGGCTTCGCCCCGCTCCTGCCGGACACCGCGATCGCCCTCGGCGACCTCGACGCCCTGGAGCGGGAGCTGCGGAAGGGGGACGTGGCCGGCTTCGTCGTGGAGCCCATCCAGGGCAAGGGCGTCCACGCGGCCCCGCCCGGCTTCCTGGGCGCGGCCCAGGAACTGCTGCACCGGCACGGCGCCCTGCTGATCGCGGACGAGGTGCAGACCGGCCTCGGCAGGACCGGCGACTTCTACGCGTACCAGCACGAGGAGGGCGTCGAGCCGGACCTCGTCTGCGTCGCCAAGGCGCTCTCCGGCGGCTACGTGCCGGTCGGCGCCACCCTGGGCAAGGACTGGATCTTCAAGAAGGTCTACTCGTCGATGGACCGGGTCCTGGTCCACTCCGCCAGCTTCGGGTCGAACGCGCAGGCCATGGCCGCCGGGCTCGCCGTCCTCTCCGTGATGGAGGACGAGGGCACGGTCGCCCGCGCCCGCCGGATCGGCGACCTGCTCTCCGGCCGGCTGAAGGAGCTGGTGCCCCGGTACGAGCTGCTCCACGAGATCCGCGGGCGCGGCCTGATGATCGGCATCGAGTTCGGCCGGCCGTCCTCGCTCGGACTGCGCGGCCGCTGGACGATGCTCCAGGCGGCCCGCAAGGGCCTCTTCGCCCAGATGGTCGTCGTCCCGCTGCTCCAGCGGCACAGGATCCTCACCCAGGTCTCCGGGGACCACCTGGAGGTGATCAAGCTGATCCCGCCGCTCGTCGTCGACGAGGCGGACGTGGACCGGTTCGTCACCGCCTTCACGGCGGTCATGGACGAGGCCCACGGGGGCGGCGGGCTGATGTGGGACTTCGGGAAGACCCTGGTCAGGCAGGCGGTCGCCCAGCGCTGACCCGAAACGGTCCTCCGGATTTTGCCTCTGGGGCAAGAAACTTGCCTCAGAGGCACGATCCTGGCGGAATGGACGCATGGACCACGTCCCCGGGGACCCTTCCCCGGACCCCGCCGCCCTGCCCGACGTCGCCCCGCAGCTGCGGGCCCAGCGCCGCCGCCGGGGGCTCACCCTGGAGGCCGCCGCCCAGCGGGCCGGCCTCTCGCCGGCCCACCTCTCGCGCCTGGAGACGGGGAACCGGCAGCCCTCGCTGCCGATGCTGCTCGCCCTGTCCCGCATCTACGGTACGACGGTCTCCGAGCTCCTGGGAGAGGCGCCCCCCGAGCGCGATCCCGTGGTCCGGGCCGACCGCTCCGAGCCCGTCGAGGCCGACGGCTGGATCTACCGCCAGGCGGGCGGCGCCGGACGCGCCCTCCAGTGCCTGCGGGTGCACGTGCCGTACGCCACCCGGGCCGACATCGTGCGCGTCCACCCCGGTGAGGAGTGGATCCACGTCCTGGAGGGCCGGGTGCGGCTCGCGCTCGGCGAGGCGGTCCACGTCCTCGACCCCGGGGACGGCGCGCACTTCGACTCGCTCACCCCGCACCGGATCGGTGCCGCCACCCCCGGCGGGGCCGAGCTGCTCTTCGTCCACACCCTGATGCAGAGCCCCGTCGCCGAGCTGTGCCTCGGCGACGGGACCCCGCACCGGCGCTGACCGCCGGAACGATTCTTCCGTGACGATTCTTCAGGAAAGAGTTGATATGTCCGAGAAGTCTTCATCCGTCACCGGCGAGGAGCGCGGGGAGGGCAAGTTCCCCAAGGGGCTGGTGCTCCGCCTCTTCGCCTACCTGGTCGCCGGTCACCTCTTCGCCGGCTTCCTCTACCTGCTCTTCGCGATGGGCGCGAAGTAGGGGCACCTCCCGGGCGCCGCGGGTCCTCGCGGCGCCGCGTGCTCCCTACGCCTCGGTGAGCAGGCGCTCCCGCAGCCGCTCGCGGGTCTCCGGAGACAGCGCGAGGCCTTCGGAGAAGTAGGCGTCCATCGAGCCCCAGGTCGCCTCGATCGTCTCGAAGGCGGCCCGCAGGTACTCCGCCCGCGCGTCGAAGAGCGGGGCCAGCAGCTCCATCACCTCGGGCCCCATGGCGTCCGGGGCGGTGGAGCTGCGGCGCACCTTGTAGCGGCGGTGCGGCTCGTTCGACTTCACGTAGTCGGCCTCGATCGCCGTCCGCTCCACCCCGACGGCGAGCAGGGTGATCGCGACGGCGAGCCCGGCGCGGTCCTTGCCCGCCGCGCAGTGCATCAGGGCCGGGACGCTCTCCTCCGCCATGGAGTGCAGGATCCGGCTGTGCTCCGCGGTCCGCTCCACCACCATCCGCCGGTACGACTCGGACATCCGGGCCGCCGCCCTGCCGTCGCCGAGGATCCCCCGCAGCTGCGCGGTGTCGCCGTCGCGCACCAGCTTCCAGAACTCCTTGCCGTCGGCCGGGTCGTTGAGGGGTATGTTCACGTTCCGCACGCCGGGCAGCTCGACGTCCGGGCCCTCGATCCGCCGGTCGGCCTCGTTGCGGAAGTCGAAGACCGTGTGCAGTCCGAGTCCGGCGAGGAAGGCGGCGTCGTCCTCGGTCGCGTGGGCGAGGTGGCCGCTGCGGAAGAGACGGCCGGGGCGGACCGCGCGCCCGTCCGTCGTCGGCAGGCCGCCCACGTCCCGGAAGTTGCGGACCTCCGCCAGCTCGGGCTCGTCGGCTTCTACGGGCGGGACCTGCGGCAGCTGCTGCGTCACGGATGCTCCTGGAAAGTCGGTGTTCGGATGCCCGACGCGAATCGGTTCCTGGGGCAATCATCCAGACGGGAGGGGCGTGGCGCACCCCCTCGGACGGGAATGAGTGATCTGTCCCAATTGGGGCGTTGAGTATGGCGCGCCCCTATTGAGCCATTGCGTATAACGCGCCCTGTTTGCAGGCGAGATGGGATTCGGCGCGTGAGCAGGGTCATAGAGGTGACGGATCGTGGCCGGGAGTCCGGCGCGATTTCCTTACGGGAAAAGGGAGTCGGAGGATCGTCGTCCACGGAGGGTGACCGGAATTCCGGGGGAACGATCTAGGGCGGAATGCCGGGACAAAACAGCGGCTTGTTCGCGCCGACTCCGCTCGTCTAGCGTCACGCTCAATCCGGACGGACCGCCGAATCCTGCCACCGCCCGGAATTCCACCCATCCCATGCGTGGCAGGAGCGGGGGACCCAGGAAGTACGCCGGTCCCGCGATGCAGGACGGCTCGGGGTGAAGCCGCGCGAGAGCGCGGCCGGGCATCTCCAGTCCGAACCCGACAGCTCACCTCGCAGGCGCCGGAGAGGATTCGCCATGCCCGCGAAGGGTAAGCACCGCCGTCCCAAGAACAACCCCCTCGCCCGCGGTTTCGCCGCCGCCGGTACGGGAGGCGCCGTCGTCGCCCTCCCACTCCTCGGCGCCACGGGGGCCCACGCCGCCGAGCAGGCCGCCCCGGCCCCCGCCTCCGTCCAGTCCGCCGTCACCGCGCACGTCGTCGCGGCGAAGGCCGCCCCCGCGAAGGCCGCCGCCGAGACCGGCCCCCGGACGTACTCCGTCGTCCCCGGCGACTACCTGTCGAAGATCGCCACCGACCACCACCTCGAGGGCGGCTGGCAGAAGGTGTACGAGGACAACCGCCGGACCATCGGCGCGGACCCCTCCCTCATCCTGCCCGGCATGAAGCTCACCATCGGCGCCAAGGGCTCCGCCCCCGCCGGCCCGAAGAGCACCCACAGCGCCCAGGAGTCCGGCAAGAACGGCGACGACGCCCCCCGCGCCTCCCGCGAGAACCGCCGCGCCGCCGCCCCGGCCGCCGCCACCCCGAAGGCCGCGGAGCGCTCCACCGGCTCCTCGTCCTCCACCGGTTCCACCGCCTCCTCCTCCGGCTGGGTCGCCCCCGTCACCGGCGGCTTCTCCACCCCGTACCGCGCCTCCGGCTCCATGTGGTCCTCCGGCTACCACACCGGCGTCGACTTCATCGCCTCCTCCGGCACCACCGTCCGCGCCGTCGGCGCCGGCACGGTCGTCTCCGCCGGCTGGAGCGGCTCGTACGGCAACGAGGTCGTCATCAAGCACGCGGACGGCAACTACTCGCAGTACGCCCACCTCTCCTCCCTCTCGGTCTCGGCCGGGCAGAGCGTCAGCGGCGGGCAGCAGATCGGCCTCTCCGGCTCCACCGGCAACTCCACCGGCCCGCACCTGCACTTCGAGATCCGCACCACGCCGAACTACGGCTCGGACGTCGACCCGCTGGCCTACCTGCGCCAGCACGGCGTCTCCGTCTGACGCTCCGGGGGACACCCCTTTCCGACGGCCCGGCACACCCGTGCCGGGCCGTCGGCCTATTCCGACTTGGGGGAATCTTTATCGGTGGCATATGTCACCCGCCGTCAACCCCTCCTTACGGTCGCGTAGGTCACACGCGAAAGGGAAGGATGTGCCCCCGTGGCAGACGATTCGAGATCAAGAGACAAGAACGCATTCGGGTCGTACGCGGCGATCGGTGACAGCTTCACCGAGGGCGTCGGAGACCCCGGCCCCGACGGGACGTACGTCGGCTGGGCGGACCGCTTCGCGGTCCTGCTCGCCGACCAGCTGCCGGAGCACGACGCCTTCCGCTACGCCAACCTGGCCGTACGCGGGCGCCTCCTCGACCAGATCGTGGCGGAACAGGTCCCCCGGGCGAAGGAACTCGCCCCCGACCTGGTGACCTTCTGCGCGGGCGGCAACGACATCATCCGCCCCGGCACCGACCCGGACGACGTGGCCGAGCGCTTCGAGCGCGCCGTCGCCGAACTGACCTCCGCCGTCGGGACCGTCATGATCACCACCGGGTTCGACACCCGCGACGTCCCCGTGCTCCGGCACCTGCGCGGCAAGATCGCCACCTACACCGCGCACGTCCGCGCCATCGCGGACCGCCACGGCTGCCCGGTCCTCGACCTGTGGTCCCTGAAGTCCGTGCAGGACAGGCGGGCCTGGGACGGCGACCGGCTGCACCTCTCGCCCGAGGGACACACCCGGGTCGCCCTGCGCGCCGCCCAGGTCCTCGGCCTGCCGGTGCCCGCCGACCCCGACCAGGTGTGGCCGCCGGTCCCGCCGCGCGGCTCCCTCGAAGTGCGCCGCGACAACATCCAGTGGGCGCGGGAGTACCTCGTGCCCTGGATCGGGCGCCGGCTGCGCGGCGAGAGCTCCGGGGACCACGTCGAGGCCAAGCGCCCCGACCTGATGCCCCTCGGCGACCTCATGCCCCTGTAGCCGGCGGCGCGGCGGGGATCCGCTCCAGGACCCCGCCCGCGAACACGTCGTACAGCGGCAGCGTCTCCAGGTGGACGTAGCCGATGTGGCAGTCGCAGACGGCGAGGGGGCAGGCGCGGGGGCGCAGGGCGGCGCGGTACGAACCGTCGTACAGGTTCCCCAGTTCGGCCTTGACGAAGTGGCAGCGCCGCACCGTCCCCGCGCCGTCCACCGAGATCACCGACTCGCCGGTGCGGCAGGGCAGCCCCGCCGAGCGGTGCGGATGCCGGCTGTACGGGAAGAGCGGGTCGAGCTCCGTCCACCCGTCGGCCTCCGCGTCGGTGTACGCGTGCCCCTCGGCCGCGTTCACCCACAGGTACACGTGCGGCGGCAGCGCGTCCCGCAGCCGCCGCGCGTGCTCCCGGTGCTCCGGAAGGCCCACCACGCCCACGCTGAACCGCACGCCCCGCTCCGCCAGGTCGTGGCACTTGGCGAGGAAGCGCTCGTACGGCGTCTGCCCGGGGTGGTACGTGCACCAGAGGGCCACGCCCTCCGGGTCCGCGTCCGCCAGCCAGTCGGTCCGGCAGCTCAGATTGGTCTGGATCGCCACCCGCTCGACGTGCGGCAGCCGCGACAGCTCGACGAGCGCCCGCCGGTACCAGGAGCGCACCAGGCCCTCGCCCCACGGAGTGAACAGGATCCGCAGCCGGTCACCGGTCTGCGCGGCGGCCCACCCGGTGAACCGTTCGAGCGCCGCCCGGTCCGCGCGCAACTGCTCGCGGCTGTCCCGGCGCTTGGCGAAGGGGCAGTACGGACAGTCGTAGTCGCAGGAGGAGAGCGGCCCCCGGTAGAGCAGCGTCAGGTCCACGGCCGCCCCCTACTTCGGCTCGTACGCGGCCATCGCGGCCCGCACCCCGGGGGAGAACAGCTCCGGGCCGAGCCCGTCCGAGTGCGCCAGCCCCTCCGGCGAGAGCCGCAGCAGCCCCGCCGGGGCCTCCCCGTCCAGCCAGCCGAGCGCCTCGAACCGGCCCAGCTCGTCGGGGAAGTCCGCGAACGGCGAGGACCCGAACCGCTCCTCGTACCCGGCGACCGGCATCCCCTCCGCCTGGAGCAGCGACTGCAGCAGATGGCGGCGGCGCGCCTCCCCGGCGTCGACCCACCGGCCCACCCGGGCGCGCGAGAAGTCGCCGGTCTCCGTGTAGGCGTCGATGATCGAGCGGATCTCCCGCATGTCGACGGCGTAGTCGAAGGAGTAGTGCAGGGCCGAGGTGTACGAACGGGCCCCGCAGCCGAGGCCGATCATCCCGTCCGTCTGGCAGGCGTAGTCGTCCGGGCCGAGCGGCGCCGCGTCCCGCCGCCGGAACATCCGCATCGACACCTGCTCGTAGCCGCGCTCCAGGAGGTGGTCGCGGCCGTGGCGGTAGAGCCGCAGCCGCCGCTCGTCCCACTCCCGGTCGTCCTCGGGGGGCGTCCGGCCCAGACCGGTCAGCGGCCGGACGTACAGCGGGTAGAGGTACAGCTCCTCCGGGCGCCAGGCCAGGGCAGCGTCCAGGGAACGGCGCCAGGACTCCTCGGTCTGCCCGTCGATCCCGTAGATCAGGTCGACGTTGAGCACGGGGACGCCGGTGTCCCGGATCCGGCCGAGCGCCGCCTCGACGTCCGCGCGCCGCTGCGGCCGGACCGCCGCCCGCGCCTCGGCCTCCACGAAGCTCTGCACCCCGATGCTGAGCCGGGTCGCGCCCCGCTCCGCGAGCACCGCGAGCCGGTCGGCGGTCGCGGTCGCGGGCGAGGTCTCCACGGACAGCGGCACCGCCCGCAGGTCCGCGCCCATGCGCTTCTCCGCGATGTCGCAGAGCCGCTCCAGCTCGGCGGCGGTCAGGAAGGTGGGCGTGCCCCCGCCGAACGCGGCCGTGGCGAACCGCACCGGCTCCGCGTCCCCGAGCGCCTCGCGTACGGCGGCCGCCTGCCGGTCGAGGGCGTCCAGGTAGCGGGTGGTCAGCTCGCCGGGCGCGCCGATCCGGGTGAAGAGGTTGCAGAAGCCGCAGCGGACCTCGCAGAACGGCACGTGCGCGTAGAGCGAGAGGGCGTCCTTCGGCTCCCCGGCCCAGAGCGCGGCGAGCTCCGGGGACCCGGGCAGCTCACGGTACGCGGTCTTGTGCGGGTAGGCGTAGACGTAGCTGCGGTACGGGCGGGGGGCGGGCGCGGGGGTGCGGGTACGGGTGCTCACGCGGTGGCCTCCTCGTCCGGGCCCGGCAGGACGAACTGCGCGTACGGCACCGTCCACACGACCTCGTGGCCGAGCCGGTGACCGGTGAAGCCGTCCTCCCCGTACGCGGTGCCGTGGTCGGAGCAGACGATCGCGAAACAGGGGCGCCGGGAGCCCATCGCGGCGAAGAGCCGCCCGATGTGCCGGTCGACGTACTCCAGGGCCGCCGCGTGCGTCTCCCGGGAGTCGCCCGCCTCGCGGGTCGCCCCCGGCAGGTGGAACCAGTTGGGCTGGTGCAGCGCCGACACGTTGACGAAGAGGAAGAGCAGCTCCTCGCGCGGGAGTCCGGCCACGACCTCCTCGGCGCGCTCGATCTGGGACTCGAACGAGGTCGGCGACGCGACGCCGAAGGAGGGCTCCCAGTGGCTCTCCCGGAAGAGCCCGGGGAGCACGGAGCCGAGCGGCGGTCGCTTGTTGAAGAAGCCCACCCCGCCGACGCAGACCGTCCGGTACCCCTTGTCCGCGAGGGCGGAGACGAAGTCCGGGGTGTCGTGGACCCAGGTGCCGTCGGCGGTCGACTCGCTCCCCGCGAACCGGGCCGCGAACAGCCGGGGATGGGGTCCCTGGGCGGCCGGGGTCGGCAGGAAGCCGGCGAAGATCGCCTGGTGGGAGGCGTAGGTGAAGCTTCCCGGCGCGTGCCGTCGCTCCCAGGCGCCGCCGGGCAGGTGCCGGGCCAGGTTCGGGATGCGGCCCGCGGCCGCCAGCTCGGCGGCCACGTCGTACCGGAGCGTGTCGAGGGTGACCAGGAGCAGGTCGTGGCTGCCGACGATCGCGTTCATGTCGGGCTGGTTCACGCGGTGCTCGTTCCTGTGGTGCGGGGGGTGCTTGCGGTGCTTGCGGTGCTTGTGGTGCGAGGAGTGGGGGTGGTGCGGGTGTCGTCCGGGGTGCGGACGGCGTTCGGGTCGCGCGGCGTACGGGGGAACAGCGCGGCCACCTGGGCCGCGTAGGTGTCGAGGCCCTCGGCCCCGCCGCCGGGCAGCCCCGTGAGCCGGGGCAGCAGGTCGCCGAAGGCGTTGACCTCGCCCACGGCGAAGCGGCGCCAGCCGGACGCGGGCAGCAGGTCGACGCCCACGCACCGGGTGCCGGGGAACGCGGCGGCGGCCCGCTCGCACACCTCCAGCGCGTCCGTCCACCGCGCGCCGGCGGCGGCGATCGCGGCCCGCGCCGCGTCCAGGTCGCCCCGGGCCCCGCCCAGGTGCAGATTGGTCATGGGGGAGCGGCTGGTGCGGAGCACCGCGTGGGTGGCCCGCCCGTCGACCACCACCACCCGCAGGTCGGCGGCCCGTCCGTCCTGGACGGCCTTCGGCAGCCACCGCTCGACGTGCAGGCCGTCGGGGGCCAGGGCGTCCACGATCGCGGCGACCTCGGCCTCGCTCGTGTAGCGCCGCACCCGCAGAGAGTTGAACAGCCGCCCGTCCGGATCGCGCTCCACCGAGGTGGTGGCCCGGACCCGGCCCGCGCCGTTCGTCTCCACCGCGAGCACCCCCGAGGCGGAGGAGCCGTGCGCGAGCTTCACGAACACCCGGCGCATCCCGGTCCCGGCCGTCAGCGCCCGGACGTCCGCCCAGCCGCGCACGGCCGGCGCGGCGGCGCCGGAGGTCGGCGACTCGGGCACCGGCACGCCGGCCGCCCGCAGCCGGCCGTGGGTCAGCCGCTTGTCGAACAGGACCGGCAGCTCGGCGGGGTCGTCGACGAGGGCGGCTCCCGCCTCCTCGACGTTCCGGGCGAGGTCCGCCACGGCGGCGGTGAACCGCCCGTACCAGCGGCCGGTGCCCTCGACCCGGGCCGGGTCGCCGACCCCGCGCAGCAGCCGGTCGGTCTCCGGCTCCTCGCCGGGCGAGTCCAGGCGCACGGTCTCGCCCGCCGCGAACCGGGCCCGGCCCCGCAGCACGTCCGGCCAGGACACGACCCGTGCCCCGGGCAGCCCGGCGGACCGCAGCGCGTCCTGGAAGAACGCGACGCGGCGGCCCGCCGGAACGCCGACGACCACGGGGCGCGGGCCGGAGGTCATTCGGCGACCGCGACGTACCGGTGGACCTCGCCGTCGCCGTCGTCCTCTCCCGCCTGGGCGTCGTCCAGGACCACGGTCACGCCGTGCGGGACGAGCGCGGCCTTCAGCCGCTCCTGCATCGGCTCCGAGAGGTAGTGGTGCGAGAGGTCGAGGTGCGAGAGGTGGGTCAGGGGCTGCCCGTCGAGCAGGGCCGTCGCGCCCTCGTCGGTGAGCACGCCCATGGACAGGTCCAGCCGCTCGATCCGGGCCACGACGGGCGCGCCCGCCACGGCCGCGGCGATCGCGTCCTCGATCACGCTGTTGCGCAGGCCCAGGTGGCGCAGGGCGGGGAAAGACGTGCCGGCGAGCAGCGGCGCCAGGTCCTCGGGGGTGCTGTCGCCGCCGTACTCGTCGGTGCCGAGCCAGAGTTCCAGGTTCTCCAGGGCGGGCAGGTCGCTGCCGACGATCCCGCGCACGACCTCGGCGCCGAGGCCGCCCGTCTCCACCACCAGGTTCTCCAGGGCGGCGTGCCGGACCGACGGGAAGACCAGGTCCGTGCCGCCGCGCACCCCCAGCTCGCGCAGCGCGGGGTAGGCGGCGAGCAGCGGCGTCACGTCGGACTGGACGATCCAGGAGATCTCGCAATCCTCGAAGGTCATGTCGCCGAGGAAGACCGCCTCCAGGCCGGTGAGCCGGTTGTTGGCGCCCATCAGGGCGGCGACGATGCCGGCCGACGAGATCTCGTACGGCTCGTCCCAGCCGCCGACGACGAGCGCGCGCACCCGCGAGGCGTCGACCGCCTTCAGGAACCGCTCGAAGCGCGCGCCCCAGTCCTCGTCCCCGGGGTCGGAGTACGTCGGCGCGGAGATCCGCCAGGCGACCCCGGCCGCGTCGGGCAGTTCGACCGGCGCGGCCGCGTCCGGGAACTCGAAGACGGGAAGGCCGTGGAACTCCTGCAGGTGGTGGCCGATGGTCATGACGGTGCTCCAGAGGACGGACGGCGTGTGTCGCTGAACCCCTGAGTTCTACCAAGCGGCACCGACAGGGGCCCGCGCCGGGTGCCACCCGGGCCCGGACCGGCCGCCGGACGGGACCGAACCGCGTGTCGCCCGGGCCCGGACCGGCCGCCGGGCGGGCCCGGGGCCGATTGTCAGTGCCGGCCCCTAGCGTCGTTCCCGTGTTCGGCCGACCGTGCCGAACGGGGAGGGGACAGCCATGTACCGGCAGGGAGACGTGCTGATCGCGTCCGTCGACGAGACGGCCGTTCCGGAGCGCGCGAGGACGGCGGCGGGGGAGCCGAGGGACGCCCGGGGCCGTCTCGTCCTCGCCTTCGGCGAGGTCACCGGACACGCCCACGCGATCCCCGGCCCCGGCCGGCTCGTGCGGGAGCCGGGGCCCTACGGCCCCTTCCTGCTCGAACTGCCCGAGGGCGGCCGGGTGGTGCACGAGGAGCACGCCCCGATCCCGCTGCCGAAGGGCTGGTACCGGGTGGTGCGCCAGCGGGAGTACGTGCCCGGCGCGTACCGGATCGTCGCGGACTGACGCACCGACCCGTCGACACACCGGTCCATCGAGATTCACCGATTCACCGACGCACCGATTCACCGATTCACCGATTCACCGACGCACCGACGCACCGACGCACCGCTCCACCGACACACCGACACACCGCTCCACCGACGCACCGACCCGTCGACCTGAGGAACCCGGGGGACACCGAGAGATGAACCGCACCACCGCACAGGACAAGTGGCGGGCCGTCGCCGCGGCCACCGGGCCCGCCGACCGCGCCGCCGCCGAGGCCGGCGTCCGGCTCGCCTACCGCACGGCGGGCCTCGCCGAGCCGGAGCGCGTCCTCTGGGCGGACTCGCCGCTCGCCGCCGTCGCGCTCCTGGACGGCCTGGCGGACCGGGGCCGGTCCGTACGGGAGGAGGTGCGCACCCGGCCGTGGGCCGAGGAGCGCCGCCGCCTCCACGACGCGCTCGGCCCGGCGGGCTGGGCGGCCCACTGGCAGGCGACGGGGGCGGCGCTCTGGGACCTCAACCGGGCCCTCGCGGACCGGATACGGACCGCGGTGACGGAGGCCCGCGGGGCCGCGGAGGACGGCGGCGGTCCGGGCGGGACCCGTCTGGTGCTGCTCGACGCCGTCCTCGGCCAGCACGACGCCGCCTGGCTCGCCGCCTTCGACGGGCACGGCGAGCGCCTGGCGGGACTCGCCGCCGTCGCCGCGCACGCGGGCTGGTGGTGGCCGTACGAGAACGTCGCCGTGGTCTGCGAGCGGCCCGCCGAGCTCCACCGCGACGAGGCGGGGCGCCTCGACCGGGGCGACGGGCCGGCGCTCGCCTACCCCGACGGGTTCGCCCTCCACGCCTGGCGGGGCATGACGGTCTCCGCCGCCTTCCTGGCCGGCCTGGAGGACCTCACCCCCGAGCGGATACGCGAGGAGGAGAACGCCGAGCTGCGGCGCGTGATGTTCGAGCACTACGGCTACGACCGCTACCTCGCCGTCTCCGGGGCCCGGCACGAGCACCGCGACGAGACGGGCGTCCTGTGGCGGATCGAGCTGGACGACGACGAGGACGTGGCGATGGTCGAGGTCGTCAACTCCACGCCCGAACCGGACGGCACCCACCGCACGTACTGGCTGCGGGTGCCGCCCGCGACCCGGACCGCGCGGGAGGGGGTCGCCTGGACCTTCGGCCTCCGCCCCGAGGCGTACGAGCCGCTCGTCCAGACCTGAGCCGTGTGCCCCGGTGGCGGTACCCGGCTGGTACGGACAGGGGAAGGGGGACGCCGGTCAGGAGTGGCGCACGGGACGCGGCGGCGCCGGGTGCTGGGATGTGCCCGCCGGAGCCCCGGCACCCACATCCGAAGGGACCGCCTGTGACGACCCCCCGGCCACGCGCCGCCCGTACCTCCCGCACCTTCCGTCTGCTCGCCGCCACCGCTCTGCTCGGCGGCCTCCTCGCCGGCACCGCCGCCCCCGCCCTGGCCGCCGCGCCCGCCGGGACGCCCCGCCCCGCCGCCCGGGAGGCCGCGCCCGCCACGGTCACCGTCGCCGGGCACGGACGCGCGTCCGCCGCGCCCGACCTGGCGATCCTGTCCATCGGGGTCGAGGCCAGCCGGGCGACGGCGAAGGAGGCGATGGCGGCCCAGAAGACTGCGGCCGAGGCCCTCCTCGCGGTGCTGCGCAAGCAGCGGATCGCCGATCGGGACATCCGTACCGACAGCCTCTCGCTGGCCCCGGTCTACACCCAGAGCGCCGAGGGGGAGAGCCGGGTGACCGGCTACCAGGCCGGCCAGGCCTTCTCCGTGAAGGTCCGTGAGATCGACAGGACCGGGCAGGTCGTCGGCGCCGTCAACGACGCCACCCGGGACGCGGGCCGGATCAACGGCGTCGTCTTCGACGTGGCCGACCCGTCCGCGCTGCGGGCCAAGGCGCGGGAGGCCGCCTTCCGGGATGCGTACGACAAGGCCGCGCAGCACGCCCGGCTCAGCGGCCACCGGCTCGGCCGCCTCGTCTCGCTGAGCGAGGGCGAGTCCGTGCGCCCCGGCCCCGGCGGGGCCGTGCCCACCCTCGCCGCCGAGGACTCGGGCGTCCCCATGGCCCCCGGCGAGATCGAGGAGCAGATCACGGTCTCGGCGGTCTTCGAACTGCTCTGACGGACGCCGGGGCCCGCCGAACCGGCTCCGGCGGATCAGCAGCCCTGCGGACCGCCCGCCGAACCGGCTCCGGCGGATCAGCAGCCCTCCGGACCGCCCGCTCCCTCCGGCTCCGGCGGATCGGGATCCCTCCGGACCGCCCGCTCCCCTCACTCCCGGCGTTCCCCGTCCGGAAGGCCCAGCTCCCGGGCGAGGGCGGCGTCGGCCCAGCGGAGCATCGCGGTGCGGGAGAGGGGACCGGCGTAGGCGGTGGTCTGGACGGCGAGGCCGTCGAGGAAGGCGGTGAGCCGCCAGGCCGCCTCGGCCGGGTCCGGGCAGGAGAACTCCCCGGCTGCGGCCCCCTCCGCGATCACCCGGGTCAGCGCCGCCTTCCACTCCTGGTCGAGGGAGGCGGCGACCCGGCGCAGCTCCGGGTCGCGCAGCGAGGCGGCCCAGCCCTCGATCCACAGCCGCCAGCCCTTGGCCTGCCCGGTCGGGGCGTACCAGCGGACCGCCGCCCGCAGCCGCCGCACCGCCGTGGTGCGCCGGCCGAGCAGCCGCCGCAGATGGGCCAGGTCGGCCTCGGCGGCGTGCGCGAAGGCGGCCGCGACCAGCTGCTCCTTGGAAGCGAAGTGGTAGAGCACGAGCGCGTTGCTCACGCCGAGCGCGGAGGCCACGTCGGCGATCCGCACGGCGGCGGACCCGCGCGCCTCGATCTGCTCCACGGCGGCCCGCAGCAGCTCCTCCCGCCGCTCGGCCACGCTCAACCGCACTCTCGTCACGCCCGGCAGCCTACACAGCACATGACAAGAGCATGATCACAAAAAACACCGGTGCGTGCCCGCGTCCAAACCCTCCGTCACCACTCGCTCCCGCCACCGGCGTCCGCCGGGACCGGGCCCGGCACCGCCCCCTCCCTCCCTCCACGGGCCGCCCATAATGGAATGACCCCAGAGATCAGGAGGTCCTGTGACCGGCACCGGCTCAGACCGTTCGCCACGGGCCGGGCTGCGCGCCCTGCGCCCCGAGTCCTTCGGCGCGGAACCCACCGGCGAGCGCCTCGCCCGGATCCGGCGCTCGCCCAACTTCAGGGACGGGATCTTCCAGAATCCCGAGCAGGCCCGGCGCGGCCCCTCCGGTTCGACCGTCGAGCTCGCCAGGACCTACTTCGAGAAGGAGGGACGCGCCCGCCGGGCCCCCACCGGCGCGATACCCGTCCACCCCACCACCGTGGCCGACCTCGCGCGGCCCCCGGCCACCGGCCTGCGCCTCACCTGGATGGGACACTCCGGCGTCCTCGCGGAGATCGACGGCCACCGGGTCCTGTTCGACCCGGTCTGGGGCGACCGCTGCTCCCCGTTCCCGTTCGCAGGGCCCAAGCGGCTCCACCCGGTGCCCGCGTCGCTCGCCGCGCTCGGCCCGGTCGACGTGGTGGTGATCTCGCACGACCACTACGACCACCTCGACCTGCCGACGATCAAGGAGCTCGCCACCACCGACACGCTCTTCGCGGTGCCGCTCGGCGTCGGCGCGCACCTGGAGCACTGGGGCGTGCCCGCCTCCCGGCTGCGAGAACTGGACTGGAACGAGTCCACCGAGATCGGCGACCTGACCCTCACGGCCACCCCGGCCCGCCACTTCTGCGGCCGGGGCCTGCGCAACAGGCAGCACACCCTCTGGGCCTCCTGGGTCGCGCGGGGGCCCGAGCACCGCGTCTTCCACAGCGGCGACACCGGCTACTTCTCCGGCTTCCGGGACATCGGCGCGGCCCACGGCCCCTTCGACGCCACCATGATCCAGCTCGGCGCCTACTCGGAGTTCTGGCCCGACATCCACATGACCCCCGCCGAGGGCATGCGCGCCCACCTGGACCTCCAGGGCGGCGGCCCGGCCGGCGTCCTGCTGCCGATCCACTGGGGCAGCTTCAACCTCGCCCCGCACCCGTGGGCGGAGCCGGGGGAGTGGACGAAGGACGCGGCGGAGGAGGCGGGCCAGGCGGTGGCGTTCCCCCGCCCCGGCGAACCGTTCGAACCGGCGGGGAAGCTGCCGTCCGACGCCTGGTGGCGGGCCTTCTCCCACCCGGTCGCACGCCCGTGGCGCCGCCCCCGCCCCGTCGGGACCGCGCCCGAGCCGCGCGGCGACCTGGACCTCGCGGTGGGGGAGCGGTGACGTTCGGAAGGTCTCCGTCGACGGGGCGGTGACGCCCGGAACGCCTCCGCCGGCCGACCGGTGACGCCCGGAACGCCTCCGCCGCCGGACCGGTGACGCCCGGGAACGCCCCCGCCGGGGCGGGCCCGGCCCTACCCGCCGAGCCGCCAGCCGCCGGCCTTGTCCTGCCGGCGCCAGAAGTCGGCGAACCGGCCGCCGGCGGACAGGAGTTCGTCGACCGGGCCGTCCTCGACGACGCGGCCGTCCTCCAGGAAGAGCACCCGGTCGGCGGTGCGGATGCTGCTGAGCCGGTGGGCGACGACCACCCGGGTGCGGGGGACCGGGTCGGTGGTGAGGGCGGCCGTGACGGCGGCCTCGTTCTCGGTGTCCAGGGCGCTGGTGGCCTCGTCGATCAGGAGCACCGGTGAGGGCTTGAGGAGCGCGCGGGCGATGGAGACGCGCTGGCGCTCGCCGCCGGAGAGCGTCGTACCGGCCTCGCCGACCCGGCCGGCCCGTCCGTCGGGCAGGCGGTCGACGAGGGTGTCGACGCGGGCCAGGCGCGCGGCGCGGTCCACCGCCTCGTCGTCCGCCCCGGGGGCACCGGCCAGGACGTTCTCCCGGACGGTTCCGTCGAACAGGTACGGCTCCTGGAAGACGAAACTGACGAGCCCGCGCCGGGACCGGGCGTCCAGCGCGGCGCCGTCGACGCCGTCGAAGAGGACGCTTCCGGAGTCGGGCCGGTGCAGCCCCGCCACGAGCGCCAGGACGGTGCTCTTGCCGGAGCCCGACGGGCCGACGATCGCGGTGGTCGTGCCGGGTGCGAGCACCAGGTCGAGACCGTCGAGCACCGGCCTCCCGCCGTCGTGGCCGAAGGTGACCCCGCGCAGTTCGATCCCGGGGGCCGGGCCCGGGTCGGCCCGGTGGGTGCCGGCGCCGTCGGTGGGCGCGTCGAGGACGTCGCGGATGCGGCGGAGCGTCCCGAGGCTGGTCTCGACCCCCGGTGACAGCTCCGCGACCGTGGTGAACGGTTCGAGGTAGCGGACGACGACCACGATCAGGGCGACGGCCTCGGGCGCGGCGAGCGTGCCGTCCACGGTGAGGGCGACCGTGGTCCCCGCGAGGAGGAGCAGGGCGAGCTGCCCGGCCAGGCCGAAGACGATCTGGCCGGGCACCTGGAGGAGCAGCAGCCGTGTCGAGGCGCCGTGCTGGGAGGCGAGGGCGGCCCCGGCGTGGCTGCGGGCCGGCTCGACGCGGCGGGCCGCCCGCAGTGCCTGCTGGGTGCGGGCGAACTCCATGACGCGTTCGGTCAGCGCGCTGTTGGCCCGGGAGGCCGCCCGGTCGGCGTCGCGTCCCAGGCGCACGGAGGCCCAGAACGCGGCGAGGAGCACCGGGACGCCGGCCAGTGCCGCGAGTCCGAGCTGCCAGGAGACCGACAGGAGCGCCACGGCGATCACGACGGGCAGCAGCACTCCGCTCAGGAGAGGGGTGACGAGGTGGACGACGAGCCCGACGAGGTCGGGTCCGGTGGCGGCGACGGCCTGCCGGCCGGTCGCGGTGTTCTCGGCGGTGAACCAGGTCAGGCGGATGTCGGCCAAACGGTCCGCGACCGTGCGCTGGCCGGTGTCGAGCAGACCGAAGCCGAGGGCGAACCCGCGTCGTGCCGCCGCGGCGTCGACGGCCCAGCCCGCCACCGTGACGAGCGCCAGGGCCCCCAGCCACGGCCACGCCGTGGCGGGCTCGTCCCCGAACAGCGCGGCGACCAGGGGGATGAGGAGCACCGCGCCGACGGCGCGCAGGACGACGCCCAGCGAGGTCAGCGCCAGATGGGCGGTGATCGCCCGCCGGCCGCCGGCGGGGAGCAGGGTACGGATCATCGAGGGGCTCCCGTGCGGTCGACGCCCGCCGTCGCGGCGTCCCAGAGTTGCCGGTACCGGCCGTCGTCGGCGAGCAGCCCGGTGTGGGTGCCCGTCTGCGCGATCCGTCCGTGGTCGAGCACCACGATCCGGTCCACGCCGGTGATCGTGTGCAGGCGGTGCGCGATGACCAGGACCGTGCGCCCGGCCGTCAGCCGGTTCAGCGCCCGCTGGACCAGGTACTCGGACTCGGGGTCGGCGAAGGCCGTGGCCTCGTCGAGCACGAGCACCGGGGTGTCCGCGAGGATCGCCCGGGCGATCGTGAGCCGCTGCCGCTCCCCGCCCGAGAGGGCCGCGTCGGGGCCGAGGACCGTGTCGTAGCCGTCGGGCATCCGCATGATCCGCTCGTGGATCCGCGCCGCGCGGGCGGCGGCCAGGATCCGCTCCTCGCCGGCGCCGGGAACGGCCAGGGCTATGTTCTCCCGGACCGTGCCGTGCACGAGCTGCGTCCGCTGGAACACGAAGCCGACCCGGGAGTAGAGCTCGTCCGCGGTCATCCCGCGCACGTCCCGGCCGTCGATCCGGATCGCGCCGCCGGTGACGTCGTGGAAGCGGGCCAGGAGCGCGGCGAGCGTGGACTTGCCCGAACCGGAGGGGCCGACGAGGGCCGTCACGGTGCCCGGTTCGAGGGTGAGCGAGACGTCCTCCAGTACGGGGACGCCGGGACGGTAGGAGAAGCCGACCCGCTCGAACTCGACCCTGCCCGCCGGCGCCTCCGGCACGGCCTCCCGGCCCGCTGCCGTCTCCAACTCTGCCTCGTCGAGCGTCACTTGGATGCGGCGGGCCGCGAGCAGCCCCTCGCGCAGGCCGGAGAGCCCGTAACCGATGCCCATCAGGCGCGCGCCGAACGTCGTCCCCAGCAGCAGGAAGGGCAGCAGGGAGACCGGGTCCATGCGCCCGGTGGCGACGAGCGGGGTGCCGAGGGCGCAGACGAGCAGCAGGAACGTCGCGGGCCGGGTGGCCAGGTCGATGAAGGTCTTCTGTCCGGAGAGCGGCCGCTGCCAGTCGTCGAGGAACTCGATGTACTCGCCGAGACGGGTGCGGAAGGAGGAGGCCGCCGCGCCGCCGAACACCCGGACGACCGGCTGGCCCTCCAGATAGGCGCCCGCCTAGACGTTCATGCGCTCCGACCAGCGCATCGCCTCGGCGGTGCGGGGACCGGACCGCACCACCATGATCGTCATCGCCACGACGTACACGAGGACGGGCAGGAGCAGCGGCAGGGCGATCCGCCAGTCGACGGCGAACAGGTAGACGAGGACCGCGACCGGGGCGACCACCGCCGCGACCGCGTCGGGGACCGCGTGGGTGACGAGGTAGTGCAGCGAGAGGGTGTCGTCCTGCACGATCTGCTTGACCTGCCCCGAGCCCCGGCTGTCGAACCAGCCCAGCGGCAGCCGGGAGAGCTTGGTCAGCAGCCGCCGCCGCAGGCTCCGCGCGAACCGGGCGTCGACCCGGTGCAGCCAGAGCAGCAGCCCGGAGGACAGCAGCACCCCGGCTCCCGTCAACCCGACCGCCCAGGCCCCCAGGGCCCACAGCCGGTCCGTGTCCTTGCCCGAGGTCAGGCACGGGGCCAGCTCCACCATCATGACGAACGGGGCGAGTTGGACGAGGGTGACGAGCGCCTGGGCGACACCGGCGGCGATCAGCGTGGGACGCAGCGGACGGAGGAGCCGCCCGCCGGCCTGCGCCCGCCAGGTGCCCCGGTGCGGCTTCGGCTCGGCCGCGTGCGTGGGAGCAGTCGTGGCCGTGGCCGTGGCCGTGGCCGTGGCCGTGGCCGTGGTCGTAGTCGTAGTCGCGAGCGTGGTCTCGGTTGCGGTCCCGGTCCCGGTCCCGGCCGCGTCGGTCTCCGGGACGGTCTCCACCGGCGTCCCGGCGGTCACCGGCTCCTCGGCGGCCTTGCGCCGGTTGGAGCCGAAGGCCCGCCCGTAGTACCAGTACGCCTGCGTGTGCGTCTCGCTGCGGGGGAAGCCGAACTCGTCGCGCAGCCGTGCGCGCAGGTGCTTGAGCGAACCGGACTCCGGCGTGGCCCAGGCGTACCAGTCGGACCGGTCCCGGTCCGGGATCGCGGCGGCGAGCGACGCCTCCCCCCGGCGCGGCACCCAGTGGACGTCCGCCCGGGGGTGCCCGACGAGGGGGACGAGCCGGTCCGTCTCCCGGTGCTCCTCCAGGTAGAGCTCCACCGGGACCTCCGGGGGCAGGACCCCGAGGATGCCGTTGACCGCCGGTACGGAGGCGGCGTCACCGATCAGCAGGTACCCGGCCGGCAGGTCGGGCGGCAGGTCGAACCGCGTGGAGCCCAGCGTGGTGACCCGCACGCCCGTTCCCGGCTCCGCCCGCCGCGCCCAGGTGGACGCCGGACCGGCCGGGTGGTGGAGCACGAAGTCCACCGCGAACGCCCCGGTGGCCGGGTCCGCCTCCGTCAGCGTGTACCCGCGCTGGTGCTCGACCCCGGGATCGTCCGGGTCCGGCATCCAGAAGCGCACGTACGCCGCCGGAGCGACCACCACGTCCCGCAGCAGGGTGGGGGAGGTCATCCGGACGCGCAGGAAGTGCGGGGCGAGCAGCTCCGTCCCGGTGACCGTCGCCTCGTGGTCGCGCGCGCCGTAGGCGCGCATGATCACCCCGTTGACGCCCCGTCCGGCCATCACCGTCCCTCTCCGGCGGCACGCAGGGCCGCCCTGATCTCGTCCACGGGCCGTCCGGGGGGCGCGGCCTCCACGAAACCGCGGATCGCGGCCCCCAGCCACAGCCGGACGTATTCGTCGGGGGTGATCGTCGGCAGGGCGCGGTGCGCCTCGCTGAGGTGGGCGTCGGCCAGCAGGGCCTCCTCGGCGCCCTGCCGCTGCGCGTCGAGTTCCCCGGCCCTCTCGCGCTGGATCTCCTCGGTCGCCGCGTACCCGATGACCACCGACGCGGCGGCGGCCGAGAGCACGATGCCCGCCTCCGTGGAGTAACCGCGCCGCACCAGTGACGCGGCCGCGGCGGCGAGCAGCCGCCGGCCCCCCTCGCCCCGGGGGAACAGGGTCTGCACGTACGAGGTCAGGCCGGGGTGCCGCAGCATGAAGGCCCGCAACTGGAGCGCGGTGGACAGCAGGTGGGGTACGGGCCCGTCGGCCGGGTCGTCGTGGAGGTCGAGCTCCGCGAGCAGGCTCTCGCCCACCAGCCGATCCAGCCCCCACCGCCCGTCCACGTGGCGGTACAGGGCCGTGGACGACACCCCGAGACGCGCCGCCACGGCGTTCATGCTCAGGTCCCGCAGCCCGATCTCCCGCCCCACCCGGACGATGTCGGCCGTCTCGATCTGACGTGGCCGACCACCGGTTCGTGCCATTCTTGCCCTCCGCGCAGCGTAGTTACCCCCACTAACTAAGGTGACCCTAAGATGGCGGGAGTGCGGAAGGCAAGCGGAATGCGGTGCCCGTTCTCGCGCGTCGGGGCGCACGTGTCCGCCGCGCGGTCGAGGTCGGGGAGGGAGGGGGGCGCGTCTTCACCCACCGTGATGCGCCTCCGCCGCCGGTGCCGGTCGAACGTACGGATCCGGCCACCGTGGCAAGTGTCCGCCGGGTGGCGGAAGGCGTCCTTCACGAGCACGGGACGGATGCGCCGAAGATCGCGGGAATCGGCAGAGAACGGGCGGACCGGGTGGGTCCGCATCCCCGCCGGGGATTCCGGTCGGGAGCGATTTCCCCGAGGGGTGGAGGTGCGGGGGCGCCTCCGCGTCCTTCCGCTCCCGCCTCCCGGCGATCACTCCGCGCCGCGGGGACGAGTTCCGGCCGACTGTTCTCGGCCTGTTGTGCGAGGGGCGATACCGGGCGGGGTCGCTCTACGGGTAAGTTTGCCAACTGCGCGCCGCACATGAACGGTTGACGACTACAGTGTGTGGTCGATGATCATCGGTAGGCTCACCGCACCCCCCTCGTAGACGACCCCGTAGACGCCCGCTTTAGTCCACCCCGGTAGAACACCCAGCACGCCCCCACCACGCTCCCCGCAGTACGCCGACTCCTGGGCACGTACCAAGGACACTCATGTCTCAACTTCGCGCACCCGCCTCGCGTTCCGACCGACGCGAGGGCGGGCGGCACGGCCGGCCGGGCGCCCGCTCCGTCACCGGTAACGGCAGCACCCCCACGGCGCAGTCCCCCGCGCCGCTCCCCGCGGAAGCCCGCATCCGGCCCCAACTCCTGCGCACCTCCGTGCTCCCCGCCGTCGCGGTGGCCCTCGGCGGCGCGGCGGCGGTCCTCTTCACCATCCGCTCCACGGGAGCCAGCCCCACCCCCGGCCTCTGGGCCGCCCTCACCGGCGCGGCCGCCCTCACCGTCGCCTCCGTCGCGGCCGCCGCGCTCGGCGCCGACCGCGCCGCCAAGGCGGTCCTCGACCGCTGCAACGCCCTGCGCCGCACCAGTGCCCGCGGCCAGAGCGAACTGCGTGCGATCGTCGAACAGCTGCGCAGGGGGGAAGGGGCCCCGCCCCGCCCCGTACCGCCGGCCACGACCGCCACAGGTGACGAATTCGACCTGCTCTCGCAAGAACTGACGCGCTCTCACGAAGCCGCCGTCGCGGCCGTCGTGCAGGCGTCCCGGCTCTCCAGCAGCGTCGGGAACGAACAGAAGGTCGAGGTCTTCGTCAACCTCGCCCGGCGCCTCCAGTCCCTGGTCCACCGCGAGATCCAGCTCCTCGACGAGCTGGAGAACGAGGTCGAGGACCCGGAGCTGCTCAAGGGCCTGTTCCACGTCGACCACCTGGCCACCCGCATCCGCCGCCACGCCGAGAACCTCGCCGTGCTCGGTGGCGCCATCTCCCGCCGCCAGTGGTCGAACCCGGTCACCATGACCGAGGTGCTCCGCTCCTCCATCGCCGAGGTCGAGCAGTACCCGCGCGTGAAGCTCGTGCCCCCGATCGACGGTACGCTCCGGGGCCATGCCGTGGCCGACGTCATCCACCTCCTCGCCGAACTCGTCGAGAACGCGACGCTGTTCTCCGCGCCGCACACCACGGTGCTGCTGCGCGCCCAGTACGTCACGGCGGGCCTCGCGATCGAGGTCGAGGACCGCGGGCTCGGCATGCCCGTCGCCGAGCAGAACAAGATGAACGCCCTGCTGGCCGATCCCGACCAGGTCAACGTCTCGCACCTGCTCCAGGACGGCCGCATCGGACTCTTCGTCGTCTCGGCGCTCGCCCGGCGGCACGGCATCGCCGTCCGCCTCCAGTCCAACATCTACGGCGGCGTGCAGGCCGTGCTCGTCCTCCCGCAGGGCCTCCTCGGCGCCGACCCGGAGGGCCTCGCCCAGCACGAGCGCCAGGCCGCCGCGACCGCCGGATCCTCGGCGATCCCGCCCGGCCAGGTGCAGATGCAGCCCCAGCCCCCGGCGCAGCCCGCCGTCACGGCCCCGCAGACGGCGCCGGCCCACGCACCGGACCCCCGGCACCCGGCCCCCGTGCCGGCCCAGGTCCCGTCCCACACCGTCCCGTCCCACCCGCAGGCACCCGTGCCCGCGCTGTTCGACGGGGCGGCCGCACCGGCGTCCGCGCCCTCCCCGGAGCGGGCCCCCGCCCACCACGAGGAGGCCGTCGCCACCGGCTCGCACGCGTACCCCCGTACGACCGTGCCGACCGGCGGATACGGAGACACCGGCCACACCCCCGTGGTCACCGGCCACACCCCCGTGACCACCGGCCATACCTCCCTGGTCCCGGACCGTCCGGCCGACACCGGACACCCGGGCCCGCCGGCCTCCCTGGTCTCGCCGCTGCCCCCGGCACCCTCCGCCGAGGACAACGGCCGGCCCCTGCTCCCCAAGCGGCGCGCGCAGGAGCACCTCGTCCCGCAGCTGCGGGAGGAGCCCGTGGCCCGCAGGAACGAGGAGCACGCCCTGCACGACCCGGGTCTGATGGCCGCGTTCCAGCGCGGTATCGGCCTCGCCGAATCCCAGCCCGCCCCCCATGAGTCGCCGCGTCCCGGCGACGCGCACAAGGAGTAGATGCACCATGGCGAGCAATGCGCCGACCGGCCATTCCTCGGACCTCGACTGGCTGCTGAGCGGACTGGTCCAGCGGGTCCCGTACACCCGCAACGCCGTTCTGCTCTCCTCCGACGGCCTCGTCAAATCCGTCCACGGACTCGACCCCGACGCCGCCGACCACATGGCGGCGCTCGCCTCCGGCCTGTACTCGCTCGGCCGGAGCGCGGGTGCCCGCTTCGGCGACGGCGGCGAGGTCCGCCAGGTGGTCGTGGAGCTCGACTCCACCCTCCTGTTCGTCTCCACCGCCGGCTCCGGCACCTGCCTGGCCGTCCTCGCCGGGCGCGAGGCGGACGCCGCCGTCCTCGGCTACGAGATGGCGATGCTCGTCAAGAGCGTCCGGCCGTACCTGGTCACTCCCGCCCGGCAGGCAGCCGGCGCCCTCGGCGGCTTCGGACAGTAGTCGTGACGTCCCCTCAGGAAGGACCCTGGCTCGACGACGCGGCCGGGCGGCTGATCCGCCCGTACACCGTCAGCGGCGGCCGGACCAAGCCCACCACCGCCCTCGACCTGCTGTCGATGGTGATGGCGACCGGCTCGTCCCCCCAGGCGCACATGGGTCCCGAGCACAGCCTGGCCCTCGGGCTGTGCGACGGGCCCACCTCGGTGGCCGAGGTCGCGGCGCACTTAAGGCTGCCGGCCGTCGTCACCAAGGTCCTGCTCTCCGACCTCGTGGACTGCGGGGCGCTCACCGCCCGGGCGCCCCGGTTCCACGCCAACCCAACCGACCGTTCCTTGCTGGAGGCAGTGCTCGATGGCCTACGACAACGGCTCTGAGCGCCACGAGAGCTTCGCGGCCGACTCCTTCCCCGCCGACTCCTTCCCCACCGCGGTCAAGATCCTGGTGGCGGGCGGCTTCGGCGTGGGCAAGACGACCCTCGTGGGCGCCGTCAGCGAGATCGAACCGCTGAGCACCGAGGAGCTCCTGACCTCGGTCAGCGCGGCCACCGACAGTCTGGAGGGCGTGGAGTCGAAGACCACGACCACCGTCGCCATGGACTTCGGCCGCATCACGCTCGACAACCAGCACGTGCTGTACCTCTTCGGCACCCCGGGCCAGGAGCGCTTCTGGTTCATGTGGGACGAGCTCTCCGAGGGCGCGCTCGGAGCGGTCGTCCTCGCCGACACCCGCAGGCTCCAGGAGTGCTTCGCCGCCGTCGACTTCTTCGAGCGGCGGGGGATCCGCTTCGTCGTCGCGATCAACGAGTTCGACGGCGCCCACCGCTACGAGCCGGACGAGGTGCGGTCCGCGCTCGACCTCGACCCGGAGGTGCCGGTCGTCCTCTGCGACGCCCGGATCTCCAGCTCCGGCGTCCGCACCCTGCTGACCCTCGTCCAGTACCTGCTCACCACCATCCCGGACACCGTGCCGAGCTACGGAGCCACGCCATGACCTACGACCCGACCGGTCACCTCCTGCTGACCCCGAACGACAAGGACGCGCCGGCCCGGGTGCGACGGCTGCGCGAACTCGGCCTGGGGGAGCGGCCGGAGCCGGCGTTCGACGACTTCGCGCACCGGCTCGCCGAGATGACCGGAGCCCCGTTCTCGATGGTCAACTTCATCGACGAGAACCGGCAGTTCTTCGCGGGGCTCCACACCCCCGAGGGCACCCACTCCGGCAGCGACCTGGGTGCCGCCGCCGCGGGCGCGGGCGGCGTCGGCCGCTTCATGGCCCGCGACCACGGCTACTGCCCGCACGTCGTGGTGCGGCGCAAGGCGCTCGTCCTGGAGGACGTCTGCGACTACCCGCGCTTCGCGGGCAACCCGGTCGTGGACGAGATCGGCATCCGCTCCTACATGGGGGCGCCGCTGATCGACCGCACCGGGGTCGCGCTCGGCACCATCTGCGTGGTCGACACCGACGTGCGCCCGTGGGGCCGCGCCGGCCTGGAGACCATCAAGGCGATGGCCGCGGAGCTGGTGGAGCAGATCCACCGCCGCGAGGACGGCACGCTCTGACCGTCGGCGTCCGACGACGGGCCGGGGCCCGTCGGGGCCGATCGCGGATCAGACGGGCAGCGGCTCCGGCTCCGGCGTGCGGACCAGCTCGGACAGCCGCTCCGACCAGCTTCCCTTGTCCTGGCCGAGGGCGACCTCGGCCAGGCGCAGGAGCTGGATGTCGGAGGTGCCGGCGGGGGCGAAGATGTGGTGCGCGTCCCGGAGGTACCGCTCGATGGCCCGGTCGGTGAAGAGCCCGGCGGCGGCGTGGATCTCCATGGCGTTGCGGCCGGAGTCGATCGCCGACTCGACGTTGACGAGCTTGGCGTTCATCAGCTCGGCGTCGCAGGAGAGGCCCTGGTCGAGCAGGTGCACGGCGTGGTACGCGGCCAGCCGGGCGGTCATGAGCCGGGACTGCATCTGGCCCAGCTTCAGCTTGACCGTGGGGAGGTCGTGGAGCGGCTTTCCGTAGCGGATGCGCTCGGAGGCGAAGCGGGTGGTCTCCTCCAGGATCGCCTGGTGGATGCCGAGGGAGACGGCGGTGAGGTTGGCCCGCCCGTACAGCACGCTGGAGGAGTACGCGACGGAGAGGCCGTCGCCCTCGTCGCCGAGCCGGTTGGCGGCCGGCACCCGGCAGTTCTCGAAGATCAGCTCGCCGAAGCTGAAGCCGTGGAGCCCCATGGCCGTCTGCTGCGGACCGGTCCTGAAACCCGGTCGATCGGATTCGACCAGAAACGCGCTGAGGCCCTTCGAGCCGGGACCGGTCCTGACCACGACGCCGTGCAGATCACCCACGTGGCTGTTGCCCACGTAGACCTTGCTGCCGTTGAGGACGTAGTCGTCGCCGTCCCGGACCGCGCTGGCGCTCATGCCGAGGACGTGGCCGCCGGCGTCGGGCTCGGTGACCGCGATGGTCGGCAGGCACTCGCCGGCGGCGATCGCCGGGAGCCAGGTCTTGCGCTGCTCGTCGCTGCCGAAGTGGACGATCTTGGCGGTGCCCAGCTGGGAGGCCTGGACCATGGCGCCCATGGCGCCGCTGACCCGGGAGAGCTCCTCGATGATGATGGTCTTGGCCAGGTGGCCGGCGCCCATGCCGCCGTACTCGGGGCTGATCGTCGCGCCCAGCCAGCCCTGCTCGGCGATCAGCCGGGACAGCTCGTGGTGAACCGTCCGGGAGGCCTCCATCTCGGCTATGCGTGGCCGGACCTCACGCTCCGCGAAGTCCCGGACCGTCGCCCTGAGCTCATGATGCAGCCGACTGCTGAAGTAGCTGTTCATTACGAGTCCCTCCCGCGAAACGCCTGATCGGCATCTGTCCGATCAGGTGGTGCATCGGCAGTGGTCCCGTCCCGAACAGGCCGACCTCTTCATGGTGTTGATCTTTCTGTGATGGATCAATAACGGAACGAAGTTTGTCTGAAACAGGAGCGGTTGACGATTGAGTTCGACTATGTTTCGGGTGGACTTGGCCCCCTCGGCCCTATCCGCCCTCTCCGCCGGTGGGCATGTTTCTGCCACATGCCAGGGGCAATAAAGGTCCAGACATATGGTCGTGGGCCCCGTACCTTCCCCATATGAGCCGCTTCCGCTACAGAAGAGCGGCATTCCGCCCCCTCGCGCGAGCCCCGTCCGTGCGGCGCAAGCGCGAGAGGGCCGACGGGGAGCGTCACGGAGGGTCACCGAAGCGTCCCGGGCTCCCGCCCGCCCGGAGGCGCCGGGAAAGGGGTTCGTGACCACCCGGGAAAGTGCGGTATTGTTCTCATGCGCGTTCGGCCAGGGGAAAACCCCAGGTCAGACGGGCACCGGGACGTGGCGCAGCTTGGTAGCGCACTTGACTGGGGGTCAAGGGGTCGCAGGTTCAAATCCTGTCGTCCCGACCATGCGGAAACGCAGGTCGGAGGCCGTTCTCTCGTACAGGAGAGAACGGCCTTTCGTGCTTCCTCGGACCGGCGGTGCGTCCTCAGCCGGCGGTACGCCCTCAGGCCGACAGGTGCGGCAGCAACCGGTCCGGGGTCAGGGGCAGCTCGCGCAGGCGCACGCCGGTCGCGTGGTGGACGGCGTTGGCGATCGCCGCGGCCGTGCCGACGATGCCGATCTCCCCGATGCCCTTGCTGCCCATCGGGTTGAGGTGGGGATCGTGCTCGTCCACCCAGTGCGCCTGGATCTCCGGCACGTCGGCGCAGGCCGGCACGTGGTAGGAGGCCAGGTCGCGTTCGGTGTAGTCGCCGAAGGCGGGGTCCATGGTGCTGTGCTCGGTCAGCGCCATGCCGAGCCCCATCGTCATCCCGCCGATGAACTGGGAGCGGGCCGTGCGGGGGTTGAGGATCCGCCCCGCCGCGTAGACGCCGAGCAGTCGGCTCACCCGGACCTCGCCGGTGACGGTGTCGACGCGGACCTCCGCGAAGTGGGCGCCGAACGCGTGCCGGGCGTACGGGGACTCCTGGCCCGTCTCCTCCTCCGTGTCCGCCTCGGCCGTGACGCCCCCGGGAGGCAGCGGGCCCGAACGGCCGGCCAGCTCCTCGCGCAGGGCGGTGCAGGCCTTGTGCACGGCCCAGCCCCACGAGCCCGTGCCGGAGGAGCCGCCCGCCACGGGGGCGTCCGGCAGGGCGCTGCTGCCGAGCTCGACCCGTACGGAGTCGAGCGGGACGCCGAGGGCCTCGGCGGCGATCTGGGCCAGGACGGTACGCGCGCCCGTGCCGATGTCGGTGGCGTCGACCCGTACGGTGTACCGCCCGTCCGGCTCGGCGTGCGCCGAGGCCTTCGACGGGCTCAGGAGCACGGGGTAGGTGGCCGAGGCCACCCCCGTGCCCCACAGCAGGTCGCCGTCGCGGCGGACGCCCGGCCGGGGGTCGCGGCCCTCCCAGCCGAAGCGCCGCGCACCCTCCCGCAGGCACGCGGCGAGGCCCCGGCTGCTGAAGGGCTTGCCGCTGTCGGGCTCCGTGTCGGGCTCGTTGCGCAGCCGGAGCTCCACCGGGTCGACGCCCGCCGCTCCGGCCAGCTCGTCCATGGCCGACTCCAGGGCGTACATGCCGGACGCCTCGCCCGGGGCGCGCATCCACGACGGCGACGGCACGTCCAGGGCCACCACCCGGTGACCGGTGAAGCTGTGGGGAGAGGTGTACATGGCGCGGGCCGGGACGGCGGCCTGCTCCACGAACTCCTTCACCGTCGACGTCTGGGTGACGACCTCGTGGGAGAGGGCGCTGATCACCCCTTCCTCGGACGCGCCGATCCGCAGCCGCTGGACCGTGGGCGCGCGGTGGCCCACGACCGCCGCGAGCTCGCGGCGGGGCAGGACGAGCCGCACCGGGCGGCCGGTGTGCCGGGAGGCCATCGCCGCGAGGACGCACGGGGGCCGGGGCGTGCCCTTCGAACCGAAGCCGCCGCCGACGAAGGCGGAGACGACCGTGACCCGCTCCGGCGGCAGCTCGAAGAGGCCCGCGAGGACGTCCCGCACCGTCGACGCCCCCTGGCTGGAGTCGTACACGGTCAGGCCGTCGTCCTCCCAGTGGGCCGTGGACGCGTGGGGCTCCATCGGATGGTTGTGCAGGGCGCTCATGGAGTACGTCGCGTCGAGCCGCACCGGCGAGGCGGCGAAGGCCGCGTCGAAGTCGCCGCGCTCGCGCACGGCCGGATGGCCGCCGTTGGCCTCCTCGGGCGTGTAGAGGTCCGGGTGGTCGGCGCGCAGCAGGACGTCGTGGTCCTCGGCGGCGTAGTCGACGCCGAGGACCTCGGCGGCCTCGCGCGCGATCTCCGGGGTGTCGGCGACGACGACGGCGACGTACCAGCCGCGGTGCGGGACCCGGTCGTCCTGGAGCAGCAGGAGCGTCGGGTCGTCCGCCTCGCCCAGCCGGGGCGCGTTCTCGTGGGTGAGGACGGCGTGCACACCGGGGAGCTTCAGGACCGCGTCGGCGTGCACGGCGGTGACCCGGCCGCGGGCGACGCCGGCGGGCACGGGACAGGCGTGCAGGCACCCGGGCGGCGTCCGGTCGGCGGCGTAGCGGGCCTCGCCCGTCACCTTCTGCCGGGCGTCGCGGCGGACGGCCCCCGTCGTCGGCCGCACGAGCTGGCTGGTCATGGCGCGGTGCCTCCTGTGGTGGGCGTCGGGTGGTCAGGCCGCGTCGGCGCGGGACGCGAGGTCGTGCAGCACGCTCACGGCGAGGTTGCGGGCGAGGGGCACCTTGAAGCCGTTGTCGCGCAGCGGTTCGGCGGCGGCGAGCTCGGCGTCGGCGGCCCGCCGGTACGTCTCGGCGGTCGCCGGGGCGCCGCGCAGCACCTCCTCCGCCGCGCGGGCCCGCCACGGCTTGTGGGCGAGGCCGCCGAAGGCGAGGGCCGCGTGCCCGATCCGCCCGTCCTCGACGGTCAGGACGGCGGCCACGGAGGCGAGCGCGAAGGCGTACGAGGCGCGGTCGCGGGCCTTGCGGTAGGCGCCGCGCGCGCCGGGCGGCGGCGCGGGCAGCGTCACGCCGGTGATCAGCTCGCCGTCCTCGACGACGGTGTCCCGGTCCGGGCGGTCGCCGGGCAGCCGGTGGAACTCCGCGGCCGGCACCGTCCGCTCGCCCGCCGGACCGCGCAGCCGGACCTCCGCGTCCAGGGCGACCAGGGCGACCGCCATGTCCGACGGGTGCGTGGCGACGCAGTGGGCCGAGTGGCCGAGCACCGCGAGATCGCGGTGGACGCCCTCCCGGGCGGGACAGCCCGAGCCTGGCGCACGCTTGTTGCACGGCTTCGACGCGTCCTGGAAGTACGGGCAGCGGGTGCGCTGGAGCAGATTGCCCCCGGTGGTGGCCGCGTTCCGCAGCTGGGGGGAGGCGCCGGCCAGGAGGGCCTGCGAGAGGACGGGATAGCGGGCGCGCACGAGCGGATGGGCGGCCACGTCGCTGTTGCGCGCGGTCGCGCCGACGTGCAGTCCGCCCGTGGCGGTCTCCTCGACGGCGTCGAGCGGCAGCCCGTTGATGTCGATGAGCAGCGGCGGCCCCGCGACCCCCAGCTTCATGAGGTCCACCAGATTGGTCCCGCCCGCCAGGAACCGGGCACCGGGCTGGGCGGCGAACCGCTCGATCGCCTCCTCGGTGCGCTCCGGACGGACATAGGCGAAGGGCTTCACCGCGCGGCCTCCTCGATCGCGTCGACGATGTTCGGATAGGCGCCGCAGCGGCAGATGTTCCCGCTCATGCGCTCGCGGATCTCGTACGGGGTGAGGGACACGGGGTCGCCCGGCGGCTGCTCCGGCGGCGTCACGTACGACGGCTGTCCGTCGGCGGCCTCGTCGAGGAGGGCGACGGCCGAGCAGATCTGACCGGGGGTGCAGTAGCCGCACTGCAGGGCGTCCCGGGCGACGAACGCCTCCTGGACCGGATGGAGCCGGTCGTCGTCGGCGAGGCCCTCGACCGTGGTGACGGAGGCGCCCGCGCAGGCGACGGCGAGCAGCAGACAGGCGTTCACGCGCCGGCCGTCGAGGAGGACGGTGCAGGCCCCGCACTGCCCGTGGTCGCAGCCCTTCTTCGAACCGGTGAGGTCGAGGTGGTCGCGCAGGGCGTCCAGAAGGGTGGTGCGGTGGTCGACGGTGAGGGCGCGGTCCGTGCCGTTGACCCGCAGGGTCAGGGCGGAAACGGTCTCGGGGGCGGCCACCGGGGCCTCGCCCGCCGGTGCGGTCCGGTCCACGGATTCCACGGATCTGCCTCCTCGTCCTCGTCCTCGTCGACGGTATGCGAGGGGCGTCTGCCCCGCCTGTCGTGAGGCATGCGGGCGGTTCCGGCGGGCGGAGGGGGCGCGTCCGGAACGCGGAGGCGGCACGCCGGGAGCGCGGAGGGGGCGCGTCCGGGCTCGGACGGGGACACGTCCGGAACGCGGAGGCGGCACATCGGAAGCGCGGAGGGGCACGTCCGGAACGCGGAGGCGGCACACAGGGAACGTGAAGGCGGCGCATCCGGAGCACGGAGGTGACACATCCGGGCGCGGACGGACCCGGACCGGCACCCCGATTTTCCCCGGATCCCTCTCCCCGACCTTCCCCCGGGACCGCCGGTGCGCCGCATGTCTGCTGCCGCGAAGGGAAGTTGTCCCACACCGGAGCGGGAGGGCCTCCCGCGCCGGAACGGGGAAGCCACGGGGCCCGAATGTTTCCGTGGGCCCGAGTCACGGCGATACAGTCCGGCCAGAGGCGGACGGGCGACCAGGGGGAGGGGCCGACGTGTTGGAGGTCGTGGCGCTCAGCGCGCTCACTACGTTCCTGTTGGGAGTGGGGAACGGCGCGGCGGGGGAGGTCGGCAAGAACCTGGCCCTGTCGGCGGGCGCTCTGGTGAGAAGGACGCTGGGGCGGGAGACCCCGCTCCCGGCCGGTGCCGAGGACCGGCGGGAGCTGGCGGGACGGCTGTACGCGAGGCTGGCCCACGACCCCGGACAGGCCGACGAGTGGGCGCTGCTCGTGGAGAGCGGACAGGAAGGGGCGGACGCGCCCGCCGGCGGCGGCATGCCCCCCGCCCCCTGGGCGTTCACCAACCGCCAGAAGGTCCTGAAGCAGCTCCTCGGGGAGGCGACCCGCCCCTGGGAGGGGCGGCCCCGGGTCGCGCTCCTCTCCGGACCTCCCGGCAGCGGCACGACCTCCGTGGCCCTGCGCCTCGGCGCCGAGAACCTCGACCGCTTTCCCGACGGGCAGTTCTACGTCGACCTGCGCGGCTCGGCCGGGGAGAGCGGTCCCGAACCGGCCGCCGTGCTGCTGCGGCTGCTGCGCGAGATGGACGTGGCCCCCGACCTGATGCCGGCCACCGAGGCGGGCCGGGAGCGTCTCTACCGGCGCCTCACCTCGGGCCGCAGAGCACTGGTGGTGGTCGACCACGCCACCTCCCTGGCCCAGGTCCGCGGCCTCGTGCCGGCCACCCCCGACGTCCTCCTGGTCGTCGTCGTGTCCGGACCGCCCTTCCTCCTGGAGGCGGAGCGCGTCGCCGTACCGCCGCTGACCGACCGGTACGCGAATCGGATGGTGCGGAAGGTGGCCGGGCCGCAGAACGCCGCGCGCGTCAAGGCGGAGCTGCCCGGACTGCTCGACCGCTGCCGGGGCAATCCGTTCGCCCTCCACGCCGAGGCGCGCCTGCTCGCCGCGGGCGCGGCCGCCTCCGAACAGGACGCACCGGAACGGCACGCGTCGGAGCGGGACGCCGAGGCGTGGCGGAACCATCCGGTGCGGGCCGCCGCCCGGCACGCCTCGCTCCGGCTCGACCCGCGGACGCTGCGGCTCTGCCGGCTCACGGCGCTGGGCGGCTGGCCGTCCGTCAGCGCCGGGATCGCGGCCGCCGCCGCGGGGTGCGAGGAGGAGCCGGCGGCCCGGATGCTCGCCGAGGCGGCGGACGCCGACCTCCTCGAACGCCTCCCGGACCTGCGCTACCGCTTCCGGCCCGAGGTCAGGCGCCAGCTCGCCGACGCCGCCTCGGAGTACGGCGTCCAGGAGTGCTCGGACGCCGTGGCCCGGGTGCTCGACGCGCTCCTGGATCGGGCCCTGCGCGCGGCGCACGCCGCCCTCCCGATGAGCTGGCGGACCGAGCCGGCCCCGGAAGGCCCGGAGGGGCCCGGCGGGGAGGCGGACGGCATCGCCGTGCTCGCGGCCGAGGCGGCCAACGTGGTCCACGCCGTGTCCGTGGCCGAGGAGCACCGGCGGATCACCACCGCCCTGCGACTCGCCCGCACCCTGTGGCCGCTGCAACTGAAGGCCGGGCACTGGGACGAGGTGCTTCCGGCGCTCCGCACCGCCGCCCGGTGCGCCGAGGAGAACGAGGCGGACGCGCGGACGGCGGGGGCGCTGCACTTCCAGCTGGCGCACTGCCTGGGCGAGCTGGGCCGGTGGGAGCAGGCGAACCGCGCGGCACGCGCCGCCGTCACGTACGAGCGGGCGGCACGGCACCTGCGGGGCGAGGCGTCGTCCGTGGAACTGCTCGGACTGCTCTGTCTGAACCGCTGGCTGTACGAGGAGGCGCACGAGAGGTTCGTCGAGGCCGAGAGCGTCTACCGGAGGATCACTTCCGGCCAGGAACCGCAGGAGGGCGCGGCGGACCTGCCGAGGGCCCTCGCCCTGGTGGACCGCCACCGGGGACGGGCCCTGCGCGGTCTGGGCCGGCTCGACGAGTCCCGCCGTCTGCTGGAGAGCGCCGTGGAGTTCTTCGGGGGGACGGAGGAGAGGCCGGCGGAGCCGTACAACCGGGCCCGCGCCCTCACGGACCTCGCGGAGACGCTGCACGACATCGGTGACGACGGGGAGGCGCTGAAGAGGATCGCCGACGCGGAGGCCCTGCTCACCCCGGCCGCCGCCCCGCACCTCCGGTACCTGGCCGGCCTGCGGCGACGCTGCGAGGCCGCGGCCCGCTAGGGCGTGTCCGACGGATCAGGGTCGGGTAGGCCCCAGCCGATGGCCGCCCGGCGCGGATCCACGCCCTCCACGAGGAACGGGTGCGCGCCGCCCGCCACGTGCGTCCGGAGCGTGACGCCGTCCGGCGGGACCGTCCCGCCGTGCGCCAGCCAGGCGTGCAGCGACGACGCGTACGCCGCCGGGTCCGCGTCCGCTCCGGTGCCGGCGGTCAGCCGGAACGCGCCGTGGTCCCGGGTGCGCACGGTGCAGCCGCCGGGCCCGGTCACGTACACGGCCGCCGCGCAGTGCGGGTGCTCCCGCAGCACTTCGGCGGTCCACAGGTCCGCGCCGCCCAGACGCGGATCGTCCGCCCGCCCGTCGCGCGTGATCACGTCCGCCGACTCCAGGTCCCCGGGGTGGCGGGTCTCCTCGTGCACGGCGAGGTGGGCGTCGCCGACCGCGTCGTGGGGGTGCTCCGTGGAGCGCTCGATCGTGATCTCCGTTCCGGAAACGCGCGTCCGCACGTACAGGGGCGCGGTCGGCCTCGGCGGATCGTACGGAGGGAGGGGCAGCGGCTCCAGGGACGCGGGGGCGGCGGGCTCGGGGAGTTCCATCAGCGCGTAGAAGTGCCGGCGCAGCAGCTCGGCCGACCGGCCCGGGTCCGAGGTCACGAACCCGGCGGGGGCGGGGTCCGGGCGGTGCTCCTCCCACGCCCGCTCCACCTGCGGGCGCAGGGGAGCGTGCGGATCGAGCCGGGGCGCGCGCCGGACGAACTCCGCGAGCGGCGCCTCGGGATCGAGCTTCTCCCGCCCGTCCGCCGCGAGGAGCACGGCGGTGCCGAGGGCCGCGGAGTAGTACGTCACCGCCCCGAAGTCCCCCAGGACCAGGTCCGCGGCGAGGAGGGCCTGCCGCCATCCGTGGACCGGGTCGATCAGGGTCAGCCCGCCGCGTCGGGCCCGGTCCAGCCACGCCCGGATCTGGCCGGGGCCGTGCCCGTGCCAGATGTTCGGGTGGAGGACGGCGGCCAGCCGGTAGTCGTCGGCGGGCAGTTCGGCGGCGAGCCTGGGCAGGAGGCCGGGCAGGACGTCCAGGCCCCCGCCGCTGCCGAAGAAGCCCTCCGGGTTCCAGGTGGAGTTCAGGATGACGAGCCGCTGTCCGCGGCGCACCCCCAGGGCGCGCCGGAACCTGTCCCGGTACGGGCGGGCCGCGAGCATGCGGTCGAAGCAGGGGTCACCGGCGAGTACGGCGGCGGGCACCGCCTCGGCGCAGACGCGGGCCAGGCGCTCCGACTGCTCCGGGTGGGACAGGACGAAGCCGTCGACGAACGGCTTCCCGTCGGCCAGCAGCCACTCCGGCGACAACCCGAACGTCGGCTCCCGGCTCCCGGCTCCCGGCTCCCGGCTCCCGGCTCCCGGCTCCCGGCTCCCGGCTCCCGGCTCCCGGCTCCCGGCTCCCGGCTCCCGGCTCCCGGTGTGCCCAGTTTCTTAGTATATCCGACACCATGGGAAATGACCGACAACTTGCCCTGAATATGGGCGAGTTCGCCGCCGAAGCTGGCGGAGACCGCCAGGTCCACCGGTGTCGAGAGCGCCTGCTCCCAGGGCAGTACGGGAAGTTCCAGCTCGGCGAAGATCTCGCGGATGCCGCTCTGGAAGGCGGAGGAACCCGTGGACGTGACCAGGAGCTGGACGCGGAAGTCGTCGTGGAACAGCGGCAGGAGGTCGAGCAGCCGGCCCGCCGACGTGGCGTTGTGGACCACCAGCAGGACCCGTCGCCGGACGGTGCGGCTCGTCCAGCGCGGGGACCCCTCCCCGACCGGCACGCGTATCGGCGGGGGTTCGGCTGGCCCCACTCATGACCTCCTGGGCGAGCGGCGGGCGTGGTGTCGTCGCGGACACACCTTAGCCGCGTCGGACGGCGCCCGGGGCGGCGGAGATCGATCACCGGCCGGCAAGGGCTTCAGCAGGGCTTCCGCCACACGTCCAGCTCCGGGTTCTTCAGCATCGACGACAGGCGGAGCGAACGGGACCGGGGGCAGAAGCGGGACGGGGACTCCTCGTACTCCACGTGGAAGACCGCCTTGCCCGCCGCGACGAAGGGTTCGAGCAGCCCGCACTCGTCGAACTGGGCGCACTCCTCGTTGACCGCGAAGTCGAAGTGGTCCACGAGCAGCGGGATCTGGGCGAGGTCGTTCTTCAGGCCCACCGCCAGGCCGCGCGCGTGGGCGATGTCCGCGATCATGCGGTTGTAGCGGAGCTGGTCCGCCGCCGTCAGGGGGAAGCCGGTGTCGTTGCCGTAGCCCTCCACCAGGTCCGGTTCCACCGCGTCGAAGCCCTTGTCGCGGCACATGTCGAACCGGCGCTCCATCAGGGGGCGCAGGACGTCGAGGCGGCGGATGTCCAGCCAGCGTTCGCCGTGCCAGCCGTTGGGCCCGCCCAGGACGGATTCGGGGAAGGCGTCCCGGTCGGGCCGGTAGTCCTCCCAGGCGCCCACGTTGACGTAGCAGATCACCTTCCGCCCGTCCCGGTGCAGCCGGGCCACGTCGGCGGCGCTGTTCTCGAAGCCGTCGATGTCGTACACCGGTACGTCGACGGACGGATCCACCCTGCCGTTGAGCTGCCACTGCCAGGCAAGGCCGGGACGCGGCTGCCAGCGCGCGCCGGTCGCGGGGCGGCGGGTGGGCGTGCGCTCCGGGGAGGGGCGGCCGGTCGTGGGGCTCGGCGTCGGACCGGGCGGCCGGGACGCCGTCGGGCCGCCGGTCGTGGGGACGGGGACCGGCGGGGGGCTCGTGGGCCGGGTGGTCGCGGGGCTGGTGCCCGGCCCGCTCGTCCCCGCCCCCTCGGCCGGTCCCCCCGTACTCCCCGAGCACCCCGCCAGGAGGGCCAGGGCCAGGAGCGCGGCCGTCGGGGCCGCGCCCGGTCGCCACCTCACCGCTCCGCCTCCGCGAGGGCCGGGGTCAGCCCCGCCCAGGGGTTCGGCGGCTCTCCCGTCACCGGGCCGCAGACCCCCGCGCCCCGTTCGCGCGCCGTGCGCACGGCCAGTGGGACGAGCGGGGCGGGCACCCCGTACACCAGGTGGCAGAGCCGCTCGGACGGCAGCCGCGCCGTCCACGACGGGCGGCTGAACGTCGAGACGTACGTCGACCAGTGGCCCTCGAAGGTGACCGTCAGGTCCGCGAGCCGGACGTACCCGGGGGCGGGGTGGACCCCCGGGTTGATGACCACGGGGGAGATGCCCTCCCTGCGCAGCGAACGGACCGTGCGCCGGCAGGCCGGCAGTCCGTCGCGCCCCGCCGTCGTCTGGTCCAGGAAACAGCCGTCCACCCCGTACCACTCCCGGTGCCGGAGCGCCTCCTCGGTGACGACCTCCGCGTCGCGCATGCCGTAGTCCGTGTCCACGTAGCCGAGCAGCCGGGCCCCCGCGGACCGCAGCGCGCGGGCCGCGGCGGCGAACGCCGGGTCCGGCGCGTCGCCGGGGCCGCTCGCCGGGTTGAGCACGACGGCGTACGTGTGCGCGGCGCCGTTGATCAGCCGGTGCCAGGCGTCCGGGTCCTCGGCGGGATGGACGTACAGCGGGATCAGCAGGCTCACGGCGCCGCCACCCCGTCGGCCACGAAGGAGCGGGGCCGGGCCTCCCACAGCGCCGCGAGCGACGCGTCGAGCGAATGGGCCGGGGCCCAGCCCAGGGCGGCGGCGGCCGCGGTGATGTCCGAGCACTGCCAGGACACCCGCGCGGACCGCTCCGAACCGCCCCCGCTCCCGTCCCCGCCCGCCTCCACGATCCGGCCGCGGAACCCGGCCGCGTCCGCGAGGCGCCGCACCAACTCCCGTACGGGCAGGGCCTCGCCGCCGCCGACGTTCAGGACGGACGGCAGCGGACCGGGCGCGGTCGCCGCCCGTTCCACCGCCCGCGCCACGTCCCGCACGTCCACGAAGTCGCGGTACGCGGAGAGGTCGCCGAGCCGCAGCTCCCCCTCCGGGTCCCCGGGATCCGCCACCTCGGCGAGGAGCGCGGCCACCCGGCCCGGCAGGCCCGTGGCGGGCGCCCCGGCGCCCACCGGATTGCCCACCCGCAGCACCACCGCGTCGAGCCCCGACGCCGTCACCGCCACCGTGCCCGCCAGCTTGGTCGCGCCGTACGGCCCCGCCGGGGCGCACGGCTCCGACTCCGCCACCCGCAGACCGGGCGTCCCCGGCCCGTACTCGGCGGCCGACCCCAGGTGGACGAGCCGGGCCCCGGGCGCGGCCTCGCGCAGGGCCGCGCACAGGGCGGCGGGCCCGCGCGCGTTCACCTCCGCGAGCGTGACGGCGTCGCCGCCGGTCGCGCCCGCGCAGTTGACCACGGCGTCGGGCGCGGCCTTCGTGAGCGCCCCCGCAAGGAGGTACGGAGGGTCGGCGGCGAGGTCGACGGCGACGTCGGCCCCCGGGGAGCGGCCGCCGACGAGCACCCGCGCGCCCGGAAGGGCGCGCAGCCGCTCGGTGACGTGGCCGCCCAGGTATCCGCCGGCGCCGAGGACGAGGATGCGCATTGCTGTTCAGGCTCCCTTGAGCAGGAGGGACTTGCGGCTGGTGAACTCCGCGTTGGCCCGGTCGTAGTCGTCGGGACGGCCGATGTCCAGCCAGTAGCCGTCGAAGTCGTAGGCGTGCGGGGGCGTCTCGGCGGCGAGCAGGTCGAGCACCAGCTCGTCGAAGCCGAGGGGGAGTCCCGGGGTGTAGGCGTCGAGGGTCTTCCGGGAGACGCCGTAGACCCCCATGGACACCCGGTAGTCGATGCTGGGCTTCTCGGTGAAGGCCACCACCCGGCTGTCGTCGGTGGTCAGCACCCCGAAGTCGATGCGCACCTTGCGGGCGTACGTGGCGATGGTCAGCGGCGCGGCCGACGCCTCGTGCCGGTTCAGCACGTCGGCGTAGTCGAGGTCGGTGAGCACGTCGCCGTTCATGACGAGGAAGTGCTCCGGCAGCCGGTCGCGCAGGTTGAGCAGCGGGCCCATGGTGCCGAGCGGGTTCTCCTCGGTGGCGTAGTCGACGCTCAGGCCCCACTGCGAACCGTCGCCCACGTAGGCGCGGATGATCTCCCCGAGGTGTCCGATGGCGAGGGTGCAGTGGGTGAAGCCGGCCTGCGACAGCTGGCGCAGCACGATCTCCAGGATCGCGTGCTGGTCGCCGATGGGGACGAGCGGCTTGGGCAGCGCGGTGGTGTACGGCCGCAGCCGGACGCCCTTTCCACCGGCCAGGATCACAGCGTGCATGGCATACCTCCTGCGGGACGTGCCGGACGGGTCAGATGTTGTAGATGCCGGTCTTGTAGCGGGCCAGGTTCGCGGGGTCGGTGAACCACTCGGCGGTCCGCGCGAGGCCCTCCTCCAGGGAGTGGTCCGGCTGCCAGCCGGTCGCCGCGGTCAGCCGGGAGGCGTCCGCGACCAGCCGCATCACCTCGGAGTCGGCCGGACGCAGCCGCGCCGGGTCCTCGCGGACGTCGAGCGGGGTGTCCATCACCTTGCCGATCAGCGCGACCAGGTCGCCGACGGAGATCTCCCCGCCCGTGCCCGCGTTGAGGGTGCGGCCCACGACGTCCTCCGCCGGGGCCGTGCCCACCGCGAGGAACGCCCGCGCGGTGTCCTTCACGTAGGTGAAGTCCCGGGTGGGGCGCAGGTCCCCGAGGGTCAGGGTGCGCTCCCCGGCCGCCACCTGGCCGATGACGGTGGGGATCACGGCCCGCATCGACTGCCGGGGGCCGAAGGTGTTGAACGGGCGGAGCGTCACCACGGGGGTGCCGAAGCTGGCGTGGTAGCTGTCCGCGAGCCGGTCGCCGCCCGCCTTCGACGCGGCGTACGGCGACTGGGTGTTGATGGGGTGGTCCTCGGTGATCGGGACCGTCTGCGCCGTGCCGTACGTCTCGCTGGTCGAGGTGTGCACGAGCCGGGGCGTCCCCAGCGCGCGCACGGCTTCGAGGACGTTGAGGGTGCCGGTCACGTTGGTGTCCACGTAACTGTGCGGCGCCTGGTAGGAGTACGGGATCGCGATGAGCGCGGCGAGGTGGTACGCGCAGTCGGCGCCGTCCAGGAGACCGCGCACCGAGCCCGGGTCGCGGACGTCGCCGAGCACGATCTCCACCTGGTCCAGGACGTCGGGGGAGAGGGTCTCCAGCCAGCCGTACGAGGAGAACGAGTTGTACTGGGCCATGGCCCTGACCCGGTGGCCGGAGGCGACGAGCGCCTCCGTGAGGTGCGAGCCGATGAACCCTTCGGCTCCGGTGACGGCGGCGAGCGGTGCGGAGGTCAACTCTTCGGTCCTTTCGACGGGAACAGCACGGTGACGGGCATGAGGAGCGGTGGGTGGGCGGGCGGTCCGGTCAGACGTGCGGGGACGGCCGGCCCAGGAGGGCGACGACACAGGCCGCCAGACAGACCGCGGCCGCGGCGCAGACCGACGGCAGCACGGCGGACCCGCCGGGCGGCCCCGCCAGGGTGACGACCGAGGCGCCCGCGGCCGTCGCCAGGCAGACCACCGCCGGCGGCCAGGCCACGCCGAACGCCTGGAGCAGGAGGGCGGTCCACAGCAACGCCGCGAGGGACAGCAGCGCGGCCGGGCCGGAGCCCAGGAGCAGCGCCGGGAGCAGCAGGAGCGGCAGGTAGCAGAGGAGGCAGAGGGCGAGGACGCCGGACGAGCGGAGCAGGAACGCCCGGGGCGTCGCGCTGGCGCGCAGCGCGGCGACCGACCAGCCCCGGTAGCGGTAGAGCAGCCACTCCGCCGGGCCCATGCTCAGCGTCAGGACGATGACCGCGTACGGGTCCCGCCGGCCCTCCAGCATCACGAGCACCGCCGCCGCGAGCCCGAACAGGCCGTACGGCACGGAGCCGCGCAGCCGGGGGCGCGGGCCCTCGGCCGCCGGGACGGCGAGACCGGAGGCCAGCACCCGCAGGGCGACGGCCAGCGTGGCGAGGAGCGCGAGCAGCGGGAAGGTGAGCCGCAGCAGGGTGCCGGGCTCCCACCAGGGCAGGACCGCCGCACCGGCGATCAGCGGGCTGAGCGCGGCGAGCAGCAGCCGCTCCCGGCCGAGCACGAGCAGGACGCCCGCCGCCGCCAGGTACAGCGACTGGGCCGCCGCCGCCACGGTGGCGGGACCGCCCCCGGCGGGGATCGCGGCGAGGCCCGTGGCCACGCACGCCCCCAGCACGGAACCGGCCAGCAGCGTGCGCGACGCCTCCCGCCGGCCCGTGGTGAGCCGCAGGTGCGCCCGGTGCCCGAGCGCCTGCCCCCACGCCCAGGAGACGACGCCCGCCGTGACCAGGACGGGGGCGTGCTCGTCGATCCGCCACAGCGGGCCGGTGAGCAGGTACGCCAGGGCCGGGAGCGCGAACAGCAGGCCGCGCAGCAGGCACCGCACGGTGTCGGGCCGCCACGGGTCCGGGGGCATGGCCGGCTCGGGGAACGCCCGGGGCACCCGCTCGTACAGCGCCGCCGCGAGCGAGAACAGGGTGGGGTGGCCGTACCGCTCCTTGATCACGACGGCGGACAGGCCGTCCGCCTCCAGGAGCGCGGCCACCTCGTAGGGGTGGACGGCCGGGCCGATGCGGTCGGCGAGTTCGGCGGCGAGCGCGCTGACCGCCTCCTCGTCGGGGCCCTTCGCGGGGAGCCGGATCGCGAGCGTGGCGTCGTCCAGGAACCGGCGGGGGCGCGGCACGGCCAGCCGGATCGCGAGCGTGTCCTGCTCGGCCCCGCCGGGTTCGAGGGATATCGGCCCGCTCATCCGGCGAGGCTCCCCGTGCGGCTGACCGCCGGGACGGGCAGGACGATCCGGGCCGGCTCCGACCGCCGTTCCCCGGCGGCCAGTTCGTGGTAGATCGCGCGGAAGGTGTCGACGGTCTGCCGGAGGGTGAACCGCTCGATCACCCGCAGCCGGGCCGCCTCGCCCATCGCCCGGCGCCGGACGGGGTCGCCGAGGAGGGCGAGCGCGGCCTCCGCCATCGCGGCCGGGTCGCGCGGCGGCACCACGAGCCCGGTGTCGCCGACGGCCTCCCGCACGCCCCCGACGTCGGTGGAGACGGTCGCCCGGCCGCACGACATCGCCTCGATCAGGGTGAACGGGAAGCCCTCGCTGATGCTGGACAGCATCACGACGTTGCCGGCCGCGTAGGCGTCCTTGATGTCGTCGACGCGCCCCTCGAAGGTCACGGCGTCCGCGTGGCCGAGCTCGGCCGCCAGGGCCTCGCAGCGCTCCCGGTAGGCCTCGCCGCCCCGGGGCGTGCCGCCGAAGAGCCGCAGCCGGACCTCGGGCATCCGTTCCCGTACCAGGGCGAGGGAACGGATCAGCGTCTCCAGGTCCTTGATCGGGTCCACGCGCCCGGCCCAGCTCAGGGTGGGGGCGTCCGGCTCGGGCCCGGCGGGCGGGAAGGCGGCGGGGTCGACGCCGTTGTAGACGGTGCGGATGGACTCGGGGGCGGCGCCGCCCTCCTCCTCCCACAGGCGGTTGTAGCGGTTGCCCGGGGTGATCAGGGCCGCCTTGCGGTAGCTCTCCTCCGCGAGCAGCCGGAAGAAGCCCAGGACCACGGCCTTGACCGGCCAGCGGTAGGGGGCGGTGCGGTAGCCGAGGTAGCGCTCGCGCAGGTAGACGCCGTGCTCGGTGAGCAGCAGCGGCACCCCGTTCCGTTCCAGGGCCGCGAGGCCCGGCAGGGCGGCCACCCCGCCGCTGACGGCGTGCGCGACGCCCTCCGAGGGCGGCGGCGCGGACAGCGGCCGCAGCGCGTGTTCGAGCAGGGCCGTGGCGGTGATCGCGTCGTGCAGGGTCGGCCGGGCCTCCCGCACGGCGAGCCCCGGCCGCCGCCACACGGAGGTGAGCACCGAGATCGCCGCGTCGCTCCGCAGGAACGGGCTGAGCTGTCCGTCCCCGGCGGCGTGCGCGAGGGCGTACAGGGCGGGGCCGAAACCGGCCTCGGCGCCCGGGTCGAGCAGCGCCGTCACGAACTTCTCGTAGGCGTCGGCGAGCCTCCTGCCCGCCCTGCCCCGGGGCGGCCGGCCCTCCGGCGCCGGGCCCCACATGGGCACGGACAGGACGTGGGAGACGTGGGCCGGCAGGTCCCAGGCGAGCGGTTCGCGGCCGGAGCCGGTGACGGCGAGGACGTCGAAGTCGACGTCCGGCATGCCGGTGACGAGCTGGTCGCACCAGACGCTGACACCCCCGTGGCTGTGCGGGTAGGTGCCTTCGGTCAGGAGGGTGACGCGCGGGGCGCCGGAGCGCCCCGCACCGCGGTGAACGTGCATAGGTGTGTGCTCCACGGCCGTGGTGGGAGTGGTCGTGCCGGTCCCGGCCGCCGGTGGACGGCCGGGACCTCGCTGCCCGTACGGGATCAGCGCCGGGTGGTGCGGCGGTCAGCCGTCCGTGCCGGGGGAGACGGGCTCGGCCACGCCCTCGGGGACCAGGGCGGCGGGTGCCGGGGCCGGGACCGCGGCCGGGGCGGAGCCGCCGGGGTCGACGGCCGGGGCGGAGGGCAGTGCCAGGGACAGCGGCGCGCCCGCGAGGGACGTCCAGCCGGAGCGTCCGCCCGCGTACGCCTCGCCGAAGGCGGAGCCGGACCGCAGGGTGCCCTCGGGCACGGTCACCGGGACCGTCGTGCCGCTCGGGCCCTCGACGGTCACCGTGGCGCCGACGCGGTACGCCGTGATCTGGCCGTTCTGCACGGCCGTGCGCCAGGCGGAGCGCCGCTGGAGCTCCCGTCCGATGTCCTTCATCCGCAGGTTCACCACCGGGGTGCCCGGGGCGAACAGCGCGTCGTAGGCGTCGAGGACGCCGTCCAGGACCGGGTAGGCGATGCGGTCCTCGGCCAGGTTCGACTGGTGGATGAAGTGCGGCTTGGGGTCGTTGGCGAGGACGTGGCCCAGGGCGATCTGCCGCTCCAGGGGCACGATGTGGTTCGCGTAGCCGGTGGCGGGGTCGAGCGGGGCGGTCAGGCAGGTGGTGGTGGCCGGGTTGTCCTCGCAGATCCCGCTGCCGCCCTGCGCGCGGCTGGTGTAGATCCAGTTGTACTCGTCGACCTGCTCGGCCGCCCGGCCCGCGTTGTAGAAGACGTTCATCGGGTAGCGGGGGACCGTCGTGGCCGTTCCGACCTGGCGCTGTCCGGGCTCGCGGGAGTTGTCCGAGGCCAGCCAGCCGATGCCGTTGTCGCCGAGGGCCGGTCCCAGGTTCGGGTTGTCGGCGTTCTGCTGGGGCAGGACGCGCAGTCCGGAGTGCTCGCCGGTGACCAGCTCGTCGTTCTGCAGCGGGAGGCCGTTGAGCTGGCCCCACACGCGGTTGAGGGCGATCTCGTCGGAGACGTCCTGCCGGGAGACCCACTTGATCGAGCCGTTGGGGTTCGTGGCGCACTGCCACGGCACCACGCTCGTGTTCTGCTCGCAGCCGAGGAAGGCGTGCGTGTAGGTGTGGTTGATCCAGCGGAAGTCGTTCCGCTTCGCGACGAACCGGTCGGCCAGCGGGTCCGCGCCGTTGTTGTCCGCGCGGAAGTCGACGGTGCCGGCGGCGTTGTAGGCCATGTCCAGGGTGAAGCCGCGCGAGGTCTGCCAGGAGGCGGCGTGGTCCACGTCGGCGGCCGTCATCCGGATCGGGTCCGGCACCGCGTTCGGGTCGGTGCAGTCCACGTCGCCGGGCGTGCAGTTGAGCGTGGAGTTCCAGCGGTCGTCGGCCGCGAACACGTCGTCGACGTGCACGGCGAAGTAGTTCCGGGAGGCGCCCAGGTGCGTCCCGCCGGTCATCCACTCCACGATGCCCCGGGCGAGCAGGCGGAACTGCTGCTGGTACTGGTTGTAGACGAAGGTGACGACCAGCTCGCGGCGCCCGTCGTGCCGGTACTCGCCGACCAGGGACCCGCGCTTGGTCGTCCCGGGTATCGCCGCCTCGACGTACGGGGTGAAGTCGGCACCCGCCGTCGGCGTCGACAGGTAGGCGTAGCTCTCGCCCACGGAGGGTGAGTTGTCCTCGAACGGCACGGCCCCTTCGAGGTAGCCGAACGGGCCCGAGAGCCCGGCCGGGGTCGTCTGCGCCCGCACCCCGTCGAGGCTTCCCGCGTATCCGCCGTAGACCGCGTACTGGAGGCCGACCTCGGGCCGGGCGTAGGTGTACGCGTCGACCTGCGGGATGTCGTAGGTCCGCTCGTAGTTCGCGAGCGCGGTCATCTCCGCGGAGCCGGCCGGGAACGGGTTGTCGTTCGGCAGGACGACGGCCTGGAACTTGGCCCGGTTCCGGTCGCCCACGGTGTCCGCGAGGTAGGCGGCGTCGATGACGGGGCGGTCGGCACGGGTGAGGTCGATCTCCGTGTACGGCGTTCCCGCGGCGTCCAGTTCGGCGGCGATGGCGTCGGTGGCCGGCCCGCCGTCGGTCACGACGAGGACCCTCAGGTCGATGCGCGGATCCGTTCCGACCGCCTGTGCCGACGCGCCCGGCAGGGCGAGGGCGGCGACGAGCGCGCCCGTGGTGAACAGGGTGGTGCCTATGAGCCGCTTCATGCGGTGGTGTCCCCTCCCGGAGCAGGGGTGGGTACGGCTCCGAGGAGCGGACGCACCCCCTCGTGGGCGCCGGCATCCCCCTCGAAGGCCGGTCGTCCACGCATCCGTTGCGTCAAATGGTGAGGTATCTGTGGAGCTTTCGTGGTCCCGCCGCGAAAGGTGACGAAAAAACGCGGGCGTCCGGGACGGCGGTTCCGGTGTGACGATCGGACCGGGGCCCGGCTTGGGCCCCGGCCGCCCTTTACGCCCGGGGCTCGACGCCCAGGTGGGAGGGGTGGCCGGGGCGTCGGCGGATGGTGGGGCCTCCGGGGCGGCCGTCATTGGCGTAGACCGGTGGGCCGGACGGGGCGGGGGTCTGTTTCCGGACGCGCCGCCCCGTCCGGCCGGAGATCGTCAGGCGCAGAGGACGCGGGTCTCGGGCGTGTGGACCGGACCGCCGCTGACGCTGGAGCTGTCGCTGAACTCGGCGTAGAAGTAGGAGTAGAAGCCGATGTTGCCGTTGCAGCCGGAGTCGGCGGCGACCTGGAGCGTCAGGGTCACGGTCCTGCTCTGGCCGGGCGGGATGGTGGCTCCGTAGTTGGCGCCGAGGTTGGCGGGGCCGGTGCCGGCGCAGGGGGTGCTGCCGCCGGGGCCGACCAGCGAACAGCCGGTGAAGGAGTACTTCAGGTCCGGGCGCTGGGTGGTGAGCCAGGTCGGGTCGATCGTCTGGTAGACGAACCAGACGTCGTAGGACTGGTTGTTCTTCAGCGTCATGGACAGGTTGACCGTGCCGCCGGGGGTGGTCGTGGCGGCGTTCGTGCTGAAGGTCAGCTCGGCGGAGGCGAGCGACGCGGACGCGCTCGCGGTCGGGGCCAGGCCGAACACGGCGAGGAAGAGGGCGAGGACGGCGGTGAGACCGAGGCGTCTCGTGAGGTGGGATCGCATGGCCCGGGAGGCTAGGGACGGGCGCGGCCCGGCGTCTGCCCCCGCGCGGGCGGTCCGGGCGGCCGGCGGCCGAAAGTGCGCTTCCCGTGAAGGACCTGGAAGGAAAGCGTGACGGGCGTCCGCCGACCGCATCCGCGCACGCCGCGACGGGTGCGGCCCCCCGCCGCCGGCCGGCCCCGCCCCCGGCGGCTCCCCGCGGTGTGGGCTACACCATTGGCGCGTACGCAACAGTTCCGCGCGCCCGGCGCGTCCGCCGCACCGGCCGGACACCGCGTACTCCCGGCCAGAGGGCCGACTTTCGGCCCCGTCGCCGCTCCGCCCCGCCGCCGGGCGCTCCTCACGTGGTGGGACGCGTGCGCCGGAGGTGACGTACGCCTCCCGGCGAAGGCGAACGTCCCGGCGCCCGGATGAAACCTTCTCGCCGTCCGCACCGTCCTCTCACGCGGGAGAAGGACCTGGAACAACGGGGAGTGGTCGATTCCATGGGGCGGAACAAGTACGCGGCGCACATAGCGGTGGTCGCCTCCGCGGTCGGACTCAGCCTGGCGGTGTGGGCGGCCAGCGCGGTCACGCAGACGGAGGCGGAGGCCGACGCCGGGAGCGGGCGCCCGACGGCCGTGCGGTCGCCGGCCGGGGGAGCCGGGGGCCCGGCCCAGGCGCCGCCGAAGAAGATGCCCGAGAGCATCGCGCACGCCGCCGAGGCGGGCGGCAGGGCGGTCAACATCACCATCGACGACGGGCCCGACCCGCGCTGGACGCCCCCGATGCTGGAGATCCTGAAGCAGCACGGCGTCAAGGCCGTGTTCTGCATGGTGGGACCCGAGGCGAAGCGGCACCCCGACCTGGTCAAGAGGGTCGTCGCGGAAGGGCACCGGCTCTGCGACCACACCATCTCCCACGACACCTCGATGGACAGGAAGTCCGTCGCGTACCAGAAGCAGCAGATCCTGGACGCGAAGAAGATGATCGAGGACGCGGCCGGGGGCGCGAAGGTCGAGTACTACCGGGCGCCCGGCGGGGCCTTCACGCCGGACAGCCGGCGGATCGCCGCGGAGGCGGGCATGCGGCCGCTCGGCTGGAACGTGGACACCAAGGACTTCGAGCTGCCCGGCACGGCCTCGATCGTGAACACGGTCAAGACCGAGCTGTCCAACGGGCCGACCATCCTCTTCCACGACGGCGGCGGCGACCGCGCCCAGACCGTCGCGGCCCTGCGGCAGGTGCTGCCGTGGCTCAAGGGGCAGGGGCGCACCTTCAGCTTCCCCGTACGGACGGCTCCCTGAGGCCCGTGCGGACGGCCCCCCGGGGCTCGCCCGACGTCTCCGGAAACGCGAGGAGGACCGCCCGGCCGGTGCCGGGCGGTCCTTCCGCCGTACGGGCCGTCCTCCAGAGCGCGGTACGACGGCCCGAGCGTCTCGGAGGTGCGAGCCTAGGAGTCGTCGCGCTTCAGGGAGTCGCTGACGCCTTCGACCTTCCCCCGGGCCTTCTCGCCGACCTCGCGGGCCTGGCCCTTCATCTGGTCGGCCTTGCCCTCGCTCTTCAGGCGCTCGTTGCCGGTCGCCTTGCCGGCCGCCTCCTTGAGCTTGCCCTTGGCCTTGTCCACGTGGCTCTCACCCATGACTGATACGCCCCTTTTCTGGTCGACTGGGGTACTTCGGTCACGTTAGGCGGGTTCCCCGAATCCCGCTCGTCAACCATCCGATTCCGATCCCGCCGGACGGATCCTCCGGCATCGGACGAAATGCGTACGCGGGCCCCCGCTCCGGTGGTGAAAACCGCACGCGGGCCCTCCGCTCCGGGGCGAAAACCGCATGCACGTGCGTGCGGAAGGCTGGCAGCATGCCCGAATGGATCACGCCCTCGAACGTCTGGTCGTCCGCCACACCCGCCGCGTCCCCGTCCCGGCCGGCCCCGCCGGAGACGGCGCCGGGGCGGCCCGGCAGCTCGACGCCGTCCTGGCGACGGCGGGGTTCAAGCTCTCGGCCGACCTGTTCGACGCCCTCTCCGGCCTCGCGCGGGAGACGGTCCTCACGACCGCCGCACGCACCCTGGAGACCGTCCGGGAACTGGCCGGCGACCACGTCCGGCACAACGTCTGCTTCGTGGACTTCCCGGCCAACGTGCCCGACACCCACGAGTTCTGGGCGCGGTGCGTCACCGAGGCCCTCGCCGACCCCTCCTCGCGGAAGAGCGTGACCGAACGGCTGCGCGCCGGCGTCCTGAACCTGCTCGACCTCCCGTCCTACGGCACCTACCGGCACACCTACGAGGAGATGCTCGCCGCCCACGACGAGCTGATCGCCTCGGCCGGCGACCGCGTGACCGTCCTGCACCCCGGCCGCCCGCTCGACGACGAGGCCACCGCCCTCTACCTGGCCCTGGCCGGAAGCACCACCCCGCTCGGCGACGACCACCTGCGCGACCTCGCCGTCCTCGCCGCCCACCGCGCCGACGGGCCCCAGCCCGAGGAGATCCCGGTCCGGGAGATCCGCGCCGTCGTCAACCGGGCCCGGCTCGCGGCCGGTGCCGACCCGCTCCTGGACACCGTCACCGACGTGCTCCGCCTGGCGTGCGCGCTCGCCGACGGCGACGTCACCCTGCGGGAACCGACCCGCTTCCGCGCCCTGTCCCGGCCGGTCCGCCGCGCCCTGCTCGGCGGCCTCGACGCCGTCGCCGCCGCGAACCCCGCCAAGCTCGCCGACGTCTCCGCGCACCGCGAGGCCTGGAAGCGCCTGGGCGAGCGGCTGCACCCGCACGAGTACCCGCGGTGGCCGCACGCCGCCGAGGTCTTCGCCGTCGCCCGGGGCGAGCGGGCGGCCCCGTCCTTCGACAGCCGCGTGGAGGAACTGCTCGGCCGGAACGACGTCACCGGCGCGGCCGAACTGCTGACCTCGGCCCCCGGCCGGCTCCTGCGCGCCCTCGACCGGCTGCTCCGCACGGCCGACGGCCCGGAGGAACTGGACGCCGTCGTCACCGCGTGCGAGCGGGCCCTCCCGCGGGTCTCCGGCCGCGTCGTCCTCTCCCTCCGCGAGCACCTCCGCAACCGGACGGGCGGGGACGGGGAGCGCCGGGTCTTCGTCAACCGGCTCGGCGGCGCCTGGGTCGTCCCCGACACCAGGCCCCCGCTGCCGGACGCCGCGCGCGAACGCCTCTGCGCCGCCCTCGACGCCGAGACCCGGCGCCGGCTCCCCGCCCCCGGCCGCCTGTTCGTCGACCCCGCCGTCCTGGACGTGGCGCTCCCGCTCAGCGGCAGGGCGACCGCCGACGGCCTCGGCGTCCTGCCGCGCGGATCCGTCTCGCCGGTGGAGGGCGACCTGCTGCGCTTCTTCACCTACTGGAAGCAGACGGGCCGGAGCACCGACTACGACCTGTCGGCCCTCGTCCTGGACGCCGGCCACCGGACCGTCACCTGGCTCTCGTACACCGCCCTCACCGCGGTCGAGGGCGCCCATTCGGGTGACATCACCGACGCTTCCCAGGGTGCCTCGGAATTCATCGACCTGCGGCTCGGCGCCGTGCGCGGCACGTACGTCGTCCCGCAGGTGAACATCTACTCCGGCGAGGGCTTCGAGGAGGTCGAGGAGTCGTTCTTCGGCTTCATGCTCCGCGACGCCGAACAGAAGGGGCGCCCGTTCGAGCCGCGCACGGTCCGCATGAAGTCGGACCTGCGCGGCCCCGGCCGGGTCGCGCTGCCGCTCGCGTTCGAGCGGGACGGCGACGGCCGCTGGCACGCGCGCTGGCTGCACCTGTACCTCAAGGGCAGCCCGTCGGCGAACCGCGTCGAGGAGAACCGGGTGTCGGTCGCGGTCCTGCTCCGGGGGCTGCTGGCCCGCACCCCGCTGACGGTCCGCCACCTCGTGGACCTGATGGCGGACGAGGCCTCGGCGCCGGCCGCGTGGGACGGCACGGCGGTGCCGGACGGCCCCGTCACGTACATCGGTCTGGACCGCCCCGCCGGCCTGCCCCCGGGCTCGCGCGTCTTCACGCCGGAAAATCTGCGCGACCTGATCCCCGCCTGACTGCTACGGTCGTCCCGGGCGAGGCCATGAAGAGGCTTCCTTCTCACCTTCCATGAAAACTAGTCTCTTCGCTTTCCTCGCCCCTTCGCCTTTCTCGCGGCGGGCCCCCGTTCGGGCGGTGGGAACGGGGCCGGCCGTGTCCGCCGGCGGTCCGGCCGCGTTGGTCGGGGCATGACCTCAGCACGACGCATCTCCTCCGTCCTCGCCGTCGCCGCCGCCTTCTCGTGCCTGGGCGCGTCCGCGGCGAGCGCCGCCCCCGCCGCCGGCCCGCTCGGCCCGCCGATCAACCCGGTCACGGAGCTCGACTCCCTGGCCGCGACCGGTCTCCCCGAGGAGCAGGCCGCCCAGCTCCCCGGCATCTCCGAGCAGCTCGGCGGGCTGAACCGGATCCACGACCTCCAGCAGCTCCACCAGCTCACCGACCTGGCGGCCCCGGTCACCGGGGTGCTCCCCGCGGTCTCCGTCTGACCCGTCCGTCCCCGGGCCGTCACCGGCCTCCGCAACGGCACCGCGCCACCCGCGCGGTGCCGTTCGCGCGTCCGGGCCGGGCCCCGGGGCTCACCAGCCGAAACGCCGGTTCACCAGCGTCGCGAACTCCTCGAAGGACAGCACGCGGTCGCCGTTCATGTCGGCCTCGTCGAACAGGGCCGAGGAGTCGTCGTCGGTCCCCACGCCCCAGAAGGGGATCACGCCCCGCGCGGCCAGCGTGGGGCCCTTGGACCGCAGGGCGTTGATGACCTCGGTACGGGTCAGGGCGCCGTCCCGGTCGAGGTCGAGCGCGTCGAAGAGGGTCCGGGCCTTGTCGCTCATGGGGTGTCCTGGCTCCTGGGTCGGTGGCCGCCGGTCGGCGTCGGGTCCTGTGCGGAAGGACGCGACGGAGGCCCGGGAGGTTGCCCCGGCCTCCCCGGGGGCCGCCGAAAACACGTGGACCGGGGAGGCGTTTGCACGGGAGACTCCCGTTCCTCACCTTCGGTACGACAGGAAGGGGTTGGGCATGGGATCACCTGAAACGCGCGAGGGATTACCGTCCGAGGGTTCGGTACTCCTCGCACTGCGCCACTACGGACGGGAACTGCTCCGTCTGCGGTGGCTGACCGCGCCGGCCATGCTGCTGCCGGCGCTCGGCAACATCGGCGTCTTCTACGTCGCGCCGCTCGTCGTCGCCAAGCTCGTCGGGCAGGTCGCCGGGGACGGCGCCGACGCGGGCGGCGTCGGCGCGCACCTCCCGTACGTCCTCGGGTTCGCCGGCGTGCTGCTGGCCGGCGAGGCGCTGTGGCGCGTCGGACTGCACTGCCTGCACCGCCTGGAGGCCCGGGGCATCGAGCAGCTGTACGTCGTCGGCATGGACGAGCTGTTCGCCAAGGACTCCTCGTTCTTCCACGACAACTTCGCCGGTTCGCTGACCAAGCGGGTCCTCGGCTTCGCCTCCCGCTTCGAGGTGTTCGTCGACACGCTGACCTTCTCGATCATGGGCAACTTCGTGCCGCTGATCTTCGCCTCGGTGGTGCTCTGGCAGTACGACCCGCTGCTCGTGGTCGGCCTCCTGGCGCTGATCGCCTTCACGGGCCTGTGCGTCACCCCGCTGATCCGCCGCCGCCAGGCGCTCGTCGCCCGGCGCGAGCAGGCCATCGCCCGGGTGTCGGGGCACGTCGCCGACAGCCTGATGAACATGGACACGGTCCGGTCGTTCGCCGCCGAGGACCGGGAGGCCGCCGAGCACCGCTCCCGCGTCGCGGAGTCGCGGCGGCTCACCCTGCGGTCCTGGGACTACGGCAACCTGCGCATCGACACGCTCGTCGCGCCGATGTCCGTCCTGACGAACGTCCTCGGACTCGTCCTCGCCGTCACCCTCGGCGGGGGAGGGCAGGGCGTGGAGGCCGTCATCGTGGCCTTCACCTACTACTCCAACGCGACCCGGATCATGTTCGAGTTCAACCAGATCTACCGGCGCCTGGAGAGCGCGATGACGGAGGCCGGGCAGTTCACCGAGCTGCTCCTCGAACCGCCCACCGTGCTCGACCCGGCGGAACCGGAGCCGCTGGAGCCCCGGGGCGCCGGCGTCCGCTTCGAGAAGGTCGCCTTCGCCCACGCGGGCGCGAAGCCCCTCTTCGAGGGGCTCGACCTGGACGTGCCCGGCGGGGCGAAGGTCGGGTTCGTCGGCAGGTCCGGCGGCGGCAAGAGCACCCTGACCCGGCTGCTGCTGCGGATGGCGGACGTCGACGGGGGCCGGATCCTCATCGGCGGGCAGGACATCAGCCGGCTGCGCCAGGCCGACCTGCGGAGCATGATCGCCTACGTGCCGCAGGACCCGGCGATGTTCCACCGGAGCCTGCGGGACAACATCGCCTTCGCCCGGCCGGACGCCACCGAGGCCGAGATCCGGCGCGCGGCCGAGGCGGCGCACGTCACGGAGTTCACCGACGCACTCCCCGACGGCTTCGACACCATGGTGGGCGAGCGGGGCGTGAAGCTGTCCGGGGGCCAGCGCCAGCGGGTCGCCCTCGCCCGGGCGATCCTGCGCGACGCCCCGGTCCTCCTCCTCGACGAGGCCACCAGCGCCCTGGACTCCGAGAGCGAGATCCTCGTCCAGGAGGCGCTGTGGCGCCTCATGGAGGGGCGGACCGCGCTCGTCGTCGCCCACCGGCTGAGCACGGTGGCCGGGATGGACCGGCTCGTCGTCCTGGACCGGGGCCGGATCGTGGAGCAGGGCACGCACCAGGCGCTGCTCGACGCGGACGGCGCCTACGCCAAGCTGTGGCAGCACCAGTCGGGCGGCTTCCTCGACGACACCAGGGAGGGGGCCGACCTGCGCCGGTGACGGGCCGCGGGGCCGGCCCGCGTCGGTGACGGGCCGCAGGGTCGTCCTTGTGCCGGTGACGGGCCGGGGGGCCGGCCGCTGGCGGCTCGGGAGGGGTTTCACGGGGGTGCCGGGCGAGGGGCCCCGGGCTTGCCGGAGGCGGCCCGGGAAGGTCGTCCACAGGCCGCCGGGGTCGGGCCGGCCGGGTTGTCCACAGGTTGCGGCGGACGGGACCGGGGTGTCGGCGGGGGCGGATACGCTTCACGAATGGTCCTCTCCGACGCTTCCCCAGAGATCTCCGAGCCCGCCCGGGTGCTCCACCGTGTCTTCGGCTACAACTCCTTCCGCGGGGAGCAGCAGGAGATCATCGAGCAGGTCGTCGGCGGCGGCGACGCGCTCGTGCTGATGCCGACCGGCGGCGGCAAGTCGCTCTGCTATCAGATCCCGGCCCTGGTCAGGGACGGTACGGGCATCGTGATCTCGCCCCTCATCGCGCTCATGCAGGACCAGGTGGACGCGCTGCGGGCCCTCGGGGTGCGGGCCGGATTCCTGAACTCCACGCAGGACCCGTACGAGCGGCAGGCCGTCGAGCAGGCGTTCCTCGCGGACGAGCTGGACCTGCTCTACCTGGCGCCCGAGCGGCTGCGGACCGAGGGCACGCAGCGGCTCCTGGACCGGGGCCGGGTGTCGCTCTTCGCGATCGACGAGGCGCACTGCGTCGCCCAGTGGGGCCACGACTTCCGGCCCGACTACCTCGCCCTGTCCATGCTGCACGAGCGGTGGCCGAAGGTGCCGCGGATCGCGCTGACGGCGACGGCCACCGAGGCCACCCACGCCGAGATCGCGAAGCGGCTGGGCCTGGAGGACGCCCGGCACTTCGTCGCCGGCTTCGACCGGCCGAACATCCAGTACCGCATCGTCCCCAAGAACAACCCGTCCAAGCAGCTCCTGGAGCTGATCAGAACCGAGCACGCGGGGGACGCCGGAGTCGTCTACTGCCTCTCGCGGTCCTCCGTCGAGAAGACCGCCGCGCTCCTGGTGGAGCAGGGCGTCGACGCCGTGCCGTACCACGCCGGCATGGACGCCCGCACGCGCGCCGCGAACCAGGCCCGCTTCCTGCGCGAGGACGGGGTCGTCGTGGTGGCGACGATCGCCTTCGGCATGGGCATCGACAAGCCGGACGTGCGCTTCGTGGCCCACCTGGACCTGCCGAAGTCCGTCGAGGGCTACTACCAGGAGACCGGCCGCGCGGGCCGCGACGGCGAGCCGGCCACGGCGTGGCTGGCGTACGGCCTGCAGGACGTGGTCCAGCAGCGCAAGCTCATCGACTCCTCCGAGGGCGACGAGCAGCACCGCCGGGGCCTCGCCATGCACCTGGACGCCATGCTGGCGCTCTGCGAGACCGTCGACTGCCGCCGGGTCCGCCTCCTGGAGTACTTCGGGCAGAAGGGCGAGCCGTGCGGCAACTGCGACACCTGCCTGACCCCGGCCGAGTCCTGGGACGGCACGGTCGCCGCGCAGAAGCTGCTGTCCACGGTGTGGCGGCTCGCCAAGGAGCGGCGCCAGAAGTTCGGCGCCGGCCAGATCATCGACATCCTCCAGGGCAAGCGGACGGCCAAGGTCATCCAGTTCGACCACGACGCCCTCTCGGTGTTCGGCGTCGGCTCCGACCTGGGCACCGCCGAGTGGCGCGGGATCGTCCGCCAGCTCCTCGCCCAGGGGCTGATCGCGGTCGAGGGGGACTACGGGACGCTCGTCCTCACCGAGCAGAGCGGCGAGGTCCTGGGCGGCCGCCGCACCGTCCAGATGCGCAAGGAGAAGGCGGTCGCCCCGGCCCGGAAGGAGTCCGGGAGCCGCTCCGGCAAGGGCGCCCGCGTGCCGGTCGACCTGCCGGCGGAGGTCGTTCCGGTCTTCGAGGCGCTCCGCGCCTGGCGGGCCGCGACCGCCCGCGAGCAGGGCGTCCCGGCGTACGTCGTCTTCCACGACGCGACGCTGCGGGAGATCGCGACCCTGCGCCCCACCACGGTCGAGGAGCTGGGCACCGTCGGCGGCGTCGGCGAGGCCAAGCTGACCAAGTACGCCGAAGGCGTCCTGGAGACGCTGGCGGAGGCCGGCTCCACGGCCCCGTCGCCCGGGCAGGACCCGGCACCGGCCGCGTCCGCCCCCGCCGCGTCCGGCCCGGCCCCGGCGGCACCCGCCCGGGGGGCCGGGGTGTCCGGGGCCGTGCCCGCGCCCGCCGCCCCGTACGACGACGAACCGCCCTTCGACTTCGACGAGCTCGAACCGCCGTGGGACGAGGAGGAGTAGGGGAGCGGCGGGGGAGGCTCACTCGGGCTGCGGGGTGAGCCGGCGCGGCCCCCTGCGGTCGTAGTAGCGGGTCATGGCGAAGCCGAACAGCAGGGCCGCGACCACGCCGACCGCGATCATGATCCAGCCGCGCGCGAGACCGGCGTCGGCGCGGGCGTCGAAGGAGAGGATGGCCCGGACGCCCTCGCTGAGCCGGCGCATCGGCTCGAAGACGCCCAGGAAGCGGTGGAAGCCCGGGGTGACCTCCAGCGGGACGGTCGCCCGGGCCCCGGGAAGGCGGACGATACGGGCGGGGCTGGCGTGTCGGACGTTCCGTTCGTGTCGTGCGCGGAGTCCCGCCCGCACCGGCTCCCGAGCCCTGTCCGCGCCGGGCCCGGAGTGCTGCCCGCACCGGGCCCGGAGCCCCGCCCTCACCGGCTTCCGAGGCCCGCCCGCACCCCGCCCTCACCCGGCCCGGACCCGTGTCCGTTCCGTTTGCGGAGCGGTGTACATGGCGTTTCAGTGAGAAGGATTCCCCCCGCTCGGTGAGAGGGATCCCCCCGCGCTTCTCTGGAGCAGACATGTCGATGGCGTTCGGTTCCCCCTTCGGTTCCTCCGATCCGTTCAGCGAGATGCTGAACCGGTTCTTCGGCATGTCGCCGGCCTCCTCGCCCCCGGCCGTGCAACGCGTCCCCATCGGAAGGCTCCTCACCGAGTCCTCGCACGAACTGCTCAACCTGGCCACCCGCAAGGCGGTCGAGGACGGCACGTCCGACCTCGACACCGAGCACCTGCTGTGGGCCGCCACCCAGGTCGACCCCTCCCGAAGGCTGCTCGCCCAGGGCGGCGTGGACCCCGACACCCTCGCGAACCGGATCGCCGAGGTGCTGCCCCGGGAGTCCGCCGAGCCCTCCTCGGAGCCCGGCCTCACCCCGGCGGCCAAGCGCACCCTCGCCCTCGCCCACGCCCGCTCGCAGGCCTCCGGCGTGTCGTACATCGGCCCCGAGCACATCCTCGGCGCCCTCCTCGGCGACCCCGACTCCGGCGCCTCCCGCTTCCTGCGCGCCGAGGACCTGGACGTCTCGAAGCTGCGCGGCGCCGCGGACCAGGCGGCCTTCGGCGGCGAGGGCGCCCCGGCGGCCCCGAAGCAGCCGGCCACCACCCTCGACGAGTTCGGCCGGGACCTCACCGAGGAGGCGAAGGCCGGGAAGCTCGACCCGGTGGTCGGGCGGGCCGAGGAGATCGAGCAGACCATCGAGATCCTCTCCCGGCGCTCCAAGAACAACCCGGTCCTCATCGGCGAGCCCGGCGTCGGCAAGACCGCCATCGTCGAGGGCCTCGCCCAGCGCATCGTGGCGGGCGAGGTGCCCGACACCCTCAAGGACAAGCGGGTCGTCTCCCTCGACCTCTCCGGGATGGTGGCCGGAGCCCAGTACCGCGGACAGTTCGAGGAGCGCCTGAAGAAGGTCATCGAGGACGTCCAGAAGGCGCAGGGCGACATCGTCCTCTTCATCGACGAGCTGCACACGGTCGTCGGCGCCGGCGCCACCGGCGAGGGCTCGATGGACGCCGGCAACATGCTCAAGCCGGCCCTCGCCCGCGGCGAGCTGCACGTGGTCGGCGCGACCACCATCGACGAGTACCGCAAGCACATCGAGAAGGACGCCGCCCTCGAACGCCGCTTCCAGCCCGTCCTGATCCCCGAGCCGACCGTCGAGGAGACCGTGCAGATCCTCGAAGGGCTGCGGGACGCCTACGAGGCGCACCACCAGGTCCGCTTCGCCGACGGCGCCCTCGCCGCCGCCGCCGAGCTCTCCGACCGCTACATCAGCGACCGCTTCCTGCCCGACAAGGCCATCGACCTGATGGACCAGGCCGGCGCCCGGGTGCGGCTGCGCAGCGGCGGCCGCTCCACCGAGGTCGTCAGCCGCGAGGACAGGCTCGCCAAGCTGCGCCGCGAGAAGGACCAGGCCGTCGCGGGCGAGGAGTTCGAGAAGGCCTCCGGCCTGAAGCGGCAGATCGCCGAGGTCGAGGGCGAGCTCGCGGGCATCGAGGAGCGGCGCGAGGGCGTCGTCTCCGTCACCGCCGGCGACATCGCCGACATCGTCTCCCGCCGCACCGGCATCCCGGTCTCCCAGCTCACCGCCAGCGAGAAGGAGAAGCTCCTCAGGCTGGAGGAGGAGATGCACGCCAGGATCGTCGGCCAGGACGAGGCGGTCACGGCGGTCTCCGAGGCCGTGCGCCGCAACCGGGCCGGCATGGGCGACCCCGACCGGCCCGTGGGCTCCTTCCTCTTCCTCGGACCCACCGGCGTCGGCAAGACCGAACTCGCCAAGACCCTCGCCGACCTGCTCTTCGGCGACGAGGACCGGATGATCCGGTTCGACATGAGCGAGTTCCAGGAGAAGCACACGGTCGCCCGGCTCGTCGGAGCGCCTCCCGGGTACGTGGGCTACGAGGAGGCCGGCCAGCTCACCGAGAAGGTCCGCCGCCAGCCCTACAGCGTGGTGCTGTTCGACGAGATCGAGAAGGGCCACCCGGACGTCTTCAACACCCTGCTCCAGATCCTCGACGACGGGCGCCTCACCGACGGGCAGGGCCGCACGGTCGACTTCCGCCACTGCGTCGTCATCATGACGTCCAACATCGGCGCCCACCGCATCCTCGACCACGAGGGCGACGCGGCCGAGCTCAAGGACCAGCTGATGGAGGACCTGCGGGGGCGCTTCCTGCCCGAGTTCCTCAACCGCATCGACGACATCATCGTCTTCCACAGCCTCACCGAGGAGGACCTGTCGGAGATCGTCGGCCACCTCCTGGACCGCAGCAAGCACCGCGTCCACGCGCAGGGCATGACCCTGGACGTCACCGAGGCGGCGAAGAAGCTCCTCGTCGCCCACGGCTACCAGCCCGCGTTCGGCGCCCGGCCGCTGCGCCGCACCATCCAGACGGAGCTCGACAACCGGGTCGCCTCCCTGCTGCTCGGCGGCGACGCCGGGCCCGGCGACACGATCGTCGCCGACGTGGCGGACGACTCGATCCACTGCACGGTCCGCAAGGGCGACGCCGGGGGCGGCGCGCACCGCGAGGACGCGGAGAGCCCCGCCGAAGCGGCGTAGGCTCCCCGCCCTCACCTCTGTACGGGGTCTCCCGGCAGGCGGTCCAGGGCGGCGGCGACGTCGGTGCGGCCCGCGACCTCCCGGAGGGCGCGGGCCGTCACCGACTCCGGGTCCCGGGCCACGGTCACCAGACCGACCGGCACCGCCCGCGCGGGCCCGTCCATCGGCACCGCCCGCATGCCGTACGGCACGCCGAAGACGTGCAGCCAGGTGTGCGGCACGACGCCGGCCCACCGGTCGGTCCTGACGTGCGCGAAGAGCGTCGCCACGGAGTCCGTCTCGACCCGGGGCGACGGCCGCACCCCCGCCTCCGCGAACAGCCCGTCGAGGACCCGGCGCCCCTGCATGGCCCCGGTCAGCAGACAGAGCGGAAGCCGCGCGGCCTCCGCCCAGGTCGCCGCCGCGCGGTCGTCGGGGGCGTCGGCGGCGCCGGTGAGGAGCACGTACCGCTCCTCGTACAGCGGAACCGTCTCGAAGCCCTCCCCGATCCCCTCGTGCAGGTACGTGATCCCGGCGTCGAGCTCGAAGCTCCGCAGCCGGCGCAGGACGTCCTCCGCCCGGAGGTCCGTCGTCACCTCCACGGTCACCAGCGGGTGCGCCCGGCAGAACGGGGCCGTGAGCAGGGCGACGGCCCCCGAGGCGGTCGGCACCGCGCCGATCCGCATCCGCCCGCCGAGCCCGGTGCGCAGGGCGCCGACCTCGCTCGTGAGGGCGTCGCGGTCGGCCAGGATCCGCCGCGCCCACACCACGATCCGCTCGCCCTCGGGAGTCAGCCCCTCGTACGCCCGGCCGCGCAGCACCAACGGGACGTCGAGCTCGTCCTCCAGTTTCCGGATCGCCTCCGAGAGCGCGGGCTGGGAGACGTGGCACGCCCGGGCGGCGCGGGCGAAGTGGCGCTCCCGCGAGAGGGCCACCAGGTACTCGAGTTGACGGAACAGCACCCCCCGGGTCTACCGGACCCTCTCCGGGAACGCCAGTCGGAGGTCCGGCCGCAGGGCGGTCAGGCCACCGGCACGGTCTCCAGGCGCTCGTCCCCGCAGTACACGTTCATCGACGCGCCCCGCAGGAACCCGACCAGGGTCAGTCCGCTCTCCGCCGCCAGGTCCACGGCGAGCGAGGAGGGCGCGGAGACGGCCGCGAGCATCGGGATCCCCGCCATCACCGCCTTCTGCACCAGCTCGAAGGAGGCCCGGCCGCTCACCATCAGGACCGTCCCGCGCAGCGGCAGCAGCCCCGACCGCAGGGCGTGCCCGACGACCTTGTCCACGGCGTTGTGCCGGCCGACGTCCTCCCGCAGGCAGAGCAGCTCGCCCCCGGCCGAGAAGAGCCCGGCCGCGTGCAGACCGCCCGTGCTGTCGAAGACCCGCTGGGCCGCCCGCAGCCGGTCGGGGAGGGCCGTGAGCACCTCCGGGCCGATCCGCAGCGGGTCCTCCGCGACGGACCAGGCGGCCGTCGTGCGCACCGCGTCCAGACTGGCCTTGCCGCACAGGCCGCACGAGGACGTCGTGTAGAAGTTCCGCTCCAGGGAGGCGTCGGGGGCGGCCACGCCCGGCGCCAGGGCGACGTCGACCACGTTGTACGTGTTGCCGCCGTCGGAGGTGGCGCCCGCGCAGTACCGGATCCCGGCCACGTCCCCGGCCGCGTGCGCCACGCCCTCGCTCACCAGGAACCCGGCCGCGAGGTCGAAGTCGTCGCCCGGAGTGCGCATCGTCACGGTCAGCGGACGCCCGCCGACCCGGATCTCCATCGGCTCCTCGGCGGCCAGCGTGTCCGGGCGGTAGGAGGCCCCTCCCTCCCGCACGCGCAGGACGCGCCGCCGCGCGGTCACTCGTCCCATGGTTCTTCCTTCCTCGGGCTCCGGCTCCGCATCGGGCTCCGGCCGCCCCTCGCTCCGGCCCGGGGGTCCGTGCGCCGGACCCCCGGGTCCACGGTGTCACGCCGGTCGTACGGGAGCATCCGCGGGTTCCAGACGGATCACGACGCCCTTGGAGGTCGGGCAGTTGCTGACGTCGGCGACGCTGTCCAGCGGCACCAGGACGTTGGTCTCCGGATAGTAGGCCGCGGCGGAACCGCGGCTCGTCGGGTACGCGACCACCCGGAAGCCCTCCGCGCGCCGCTCCCGGCCGTCGTGCCAGACGCCCACCAGGTCCACCGCGGCGCGGTCCTCGATGCCGAGCTCCGCCAGGTCGGCGGGGTTGACCATCACCACCCGGCGGGCGTCGTGGATGCCCCGGTAGCGGTCGTTCGGCGCGTACCAGACGGTGTTCCACTGGTCGTGCGAGCGCAGGGTCTGCAGCAGCAGGTGTCCCTCGGGGACGTGCGGCATCGTGAACGCGTTGCACGTGAAGACGGCCCTGCCGCTCGGGGTGGGGAAGACCCCCGCGTTCACCGGGTTGGGCAGGTGGAAGCCGCCGGGCACCGACACCCGGGCGTTGAAGTCCTCGAAGCCCGGCACGACCCGCGCGATCCGGTCGCGGACGGCGCCGTAGTCGCGCTCGAACAGCTCCCACGGGACCGCAGGCTCGTCACCCAGGGTCGCGCGCGCCAGCCGGGCGACGATCGCGACCTCGCTGAGCAGGTGCGGGGAGGCGGGCGGCAGCTTGCCCCGGGAGGCGTGGACGTCGCTCATCGAGTCCTCGACGGTCACGAACCGCTCGACGCCGTCCCGCACGTCCCGGTCGCTGCGGCCGAGCGTGGGCAGGATCAGGGCGGTCTCCCCGCACACGGTGTGGGAGCGGTTCAGCTTGGTGGAGACGTGCGCGGTCAGCCGGCAGCCGCGCATCGCCTCCTCCGTCACCGCGCTGTCCGGGGTGGCCCGGACGAAGTTGCCGGCGACCCCGAGGAAGACCTTCGCGCGCCCCTCGTGCATGGCCCGGATGCCGTCCACCGCGTCCAGGCCGTGGTGCGCGGGCGGCATGAAGCCGAACTCGCGCCCCAGGGCGTCCAGGAACTCCCGCGGCATCCGCTCCCACACGCCCATCGTGCGGTCGCCCTGGACGTTGCTGTGGCCGCGCACCGGGCACACGCCCGCGCCGGGCCGGCCGATGTTGCCGCGCGCCAGGAGGAAGTTGACCACCTCGCGGATGGTGGGGCCGTCGCCATGACCGCCTGCGTGGGCTGCGGGACGGCGCTCGCCGCCCGGGCGCACCCCCTGGACGGGGGAGCGGGCGCCGCCGTGACGGTCGCGGCGACGGCCGTGGTGGCCGGGTTCGCCAAGCTCGCCTGCGACGCGGCCCGGCTGCCCGGCCTCGGCGCGGTGCTGCTGCTGTTCTCCTTCGCCGTGGGGGCCAACAGCGTCTCCGCCTTCTCCGACGTCCTGCCGCACGCGGCCCTGGCCGCGACCGGCGCCCTGGTCCTGGCCGTGGCGGGACGGTTCGTGCACCCGGACCGGCCGCAGCGGCTCGCCGTGGCCGCCGCCCTGCGCGAACTCGCCGACCTGTGCGAGCGGGGCGGCAGGTCCGCGCGGCACCGGGCCACGGCCGCCGTGCTCCAGGCGTACCGGACCCTCGGCGTCCTGCCCCCGCCGGGCGCCGACCGGCGCGGCCGGGACGACACCTGCGTACGCCTCGCCGACCTCTCCTGGTCCCTCCTGGTCGGCTCGGCCCGCCGCCCGCCCGCCGACCCCCTCGGCCTGGCGCGGACCCTGCGCGGCCAGGTCGCGCTGCTCGTCGCCCGGGGCCGGCGCACCCCGCCCGTACTGCCCGGCCTGACGCGGCCGCACCCGGGCGGCCCGGACCGGGCCGGGGAGCCCCCCGTCCGCCCCGGCCCGGTCCCGGCCGACCCGGTCACCCGCCACGCCGCCGAGCCGCGCGTGGCGCACCTGGTGACGGGCCCGCCCCACGCCCGTACCGCCGTCCTGCTCGTCCCCGCCCTGCGGATGGTCCTCGGCACCGGCCTCGCGGGCGGCGCGGCCCTCCTCCTCGGCCTGGGCCACGGCTACTGGGCGGCGATCTCCGCCACCGCCGTCCTGCACTCGGTCAACGTGCGCACGGCGGCCCAGCGGGCCGTGCAGCGCACCCTGGGCACGGTCGCCGGGCTGCTGCTCGCGTTCGGCGTCCTCGCCCTGCGCCCCGGCCCGGTGGCGCTCGTCCTGGTGATCGTGCTCCTCGAGTTCCTGCTCGAACACGTCGTCGCCCGGAACTACGGCCTCGGCGTCGTCTTCCTCACCCCGCTGGCGCTGCTGCTCAGCGAACTGGCCGACCCCGAGCCCGCCGGGACCCTGGTGCGGGACCGGGCCCTCGGCAGCCTCCTCGGGGTCCTCGTCGGGCTGGGCTGCGCGCTCCTCGTGGTCCACGACCGGGCGGCCGTACGGGCGGCGCGCGCCCTCGCCGCCTGCGAGGAGGCGGCGGAACGGGCCGAGCGGGTGCTGCGCGAGGGCGCGGTCCGGTCGTACCCGGTCGTCCAGACGCGTCTGGCGGCGGCCGTGGTGGAGCTGCGGGAGGCGGACGACGCCGCGGCGGGCGAGCTCTGGCCGGCCGAGATCGACCCGGTCGAGCTCGCGGCCGCCGAGCGGCGCGCCCACCTCCTCCTGGAGCGGCTCGTCCGCTCCGGCCGAGCCCCGTCCCCGTCCCCGTCCCCGTCCTCGGGCCTCAGGCCGCCGCGGGGGCGATGGTGACCCTGACGTGCTTCATGATCGGCTGGTCGCTCTGGGTGCTGTAGTCGTCCAGCGCGCACAGGACGTTCATCTCGGGCATGTAGCCGGCCGCGCACCCCCGGGGGATGTCGTACGGGACGGCGAGGTAGCCGTTCAGGCGCCGGTGGCTGCCGTCCCGCGCGGTGCTCGTGATGTCCACCGCGCCCATGTCGGCGATGCCGCGCTCGCGCATGTCGGACCGGTTCATGAAGACGAGCGTGCGCAGGTTCTTGACGCCCCGGTAGCGGTCGTCGTCGGAGTAGATCGTGGTGTTCCACTGGTCGTGGGAGCGCATGGTCCCCAGGGCCAGCTCGCCGGGGGCGGGCAGCACGTCGGGCAGTGCGGAGGAGGAGAACTCGGCCTGACCGGACGCGGTGAGGAAGACCAGTTCGCGGGCGGGCTGCTTGATGCGGAAGCCCAGCGGCAGGCGCACCCGCCGGTTGAAGTCCTCGAAGCCGTCGAGCGCCCGGGCCATGGTGTCCCGGATGCGGTCGTAGTCCTCGACGTACCACTCCCACGGCGTGGCGCTGTCCGGCAGCGCGGCCCGGGCCATGCCCGCGATGATCGCCGGCTCGGAGAGCAGGTGCGGCGAGGCGGGGCGCTTCATGCCGACCGACATGTGCACCATGCTCATCGAGTCCTCGACCGAGGTGCTCTGGATCCCCTTGCGCTGGTGGTCCTTCTCGGTCCGGCCGAGGCAGGGCAGGATCAGCGCCCGCCGCCCGTGCACGACGTGGCTGCGGTTCAGCTTGGTGCTCACCTGGACGGTCAGCTCGCAGTTGCGCAGCGCCTCGTAGGTGACCGGGGTGTCGGGGGCCGCGAGCGCGAAGTTGCCGCCCATGCCGACGAAGACCTTGATCTCCCCGTCGCGCATGGCCCTGATGCTGGCGACGGTGTCCTTGCCGTGCTCACGGGGCGGGTCGATCCCGCAGACCTCGGCGAGGCGGTCCAGGAACGCCGCGGTGGGCCGGTGGTCGATGCCGCAGGTGCGGTTGCCCTGGACGTTGCTGTGTCCGCGCACGGGGGAGGGGCCCGCGCCCTCGCGGCCCAGGTTGCCGCGGAGCAGCAGCAGGTTGACGATCTCGCGGACGGTGTCGACGCCGTGTTCGTGCTGGCTGACCCCCAGGCACCAGCTGATGACGGTGCGGTCGGCCTCGCGGTAGACGCGGGCCGCCTCCAGGATGTCGTCCCGGCTCAGCCCCGACTGGGTCTCCAGCTCCTCCCACGGGGTCGCCTCGCACACCGCCCGGTACTCCTCGAAACCGCTGGTGTGCCGTTCGACGAACTCCCGGTCCAGGGCCTTGGGGTCGGTCGCGGACTGCTCCAGCACCGCCTTGGCCATGCCCCGCAGCAGCGCCATGTCGCCGCCGACGCGCACCTGGAGGTTGAGGGTGCCGGTCCGGGTGGAGTGGAAGGTGGCCATGTCCTTGAAGTCGTGCGGGATGATCGCGCGGGTGGCCGCCGCCTCGACGAGCGGGTTGACGTGCACGATCTGCGCGCCGCGGTGGTACGCCTCCGTGAGGGAGGTCAGCATCCGGGGCGCGTTGGAGGCGGCGTTGACGCCGATGACGAAGAGCGCGTCGGCGGTCTGCCAGTCCTCCAGGTCGACGGTGCCCTTGCCGGTCCCCAGCGCCGCCTGGAGCGCCCGGCCGCTGGCCTCGTGGCACATGTTGGAGCAGTCGGGCAGGTTGTTGGTGCCCAGCTCGCGGGCCATCAGCTGGTAGAGGAAGGTGGCCTCGTTGCCGAGCCGGCCGGAGGTGTAGAAGGTCGCCTCGTCCGGGTGGTCGAGCCCCCGCAGCGTGCGCCCGACGAGGGCGAAGGCGTCCTTCCAGGTGATCGGCACGTAGTGGTCGGTCTCCGGGTCGTAGACCATCGGCTCGGTGAGCCGGCCCTCGTTCTCCAGGGCGTGGTCGCTCCACCCGTCGAGCTCGGTCACCGAGTGGGCGGCGAAGAACTCGCGCCCGACCCGCTTGCGGGTCATCTCCCAGGTGACGTGCTTGATCCCGTTCTCGCAGATGTCCAGGTGCAGGCCCTTGGTGTCGTCGGGCCAGGCGCAGCCGGGACAGTCGAACCCGCCGTTCTCGTGGTTCATCTTCATGATCGCCCGGGGCCCGTCGAGCGGGAGGGCGCCCTCGCGGACCATGAAGCCGGTGACGCTCCTGGCGGCGCCCCAGCCGGCGGCGGGGTGGTGGTACGGGTGGAACTCCGGATCGCCGTCGGGGACCGGGCCCACGCGGGGCTCCAGGGTCTCGGGGGTGTCCTGGAGGGTCTCCGGCTTCTCCTGGTCGGTGCTCAAGGATCTCACCCTCTCGCCCCGCGGGGCATGGGCGGTACGGGACGGAACAGCCCCTTCGGGCAGGCTATGTCCGCCCCCGTACCCATGCCACTCGGCCCGGAAGGGCCGGCCGCGCGCGGTCGCGCGCCGTCGGGTCCGGAGGTGGTCGCCGTACGGGTCGCGTGCCATCCGGCCCGGAGATGACCGCCGTACGGGTCGCGCGCCGTCGGGTCCGGAGGGGGTCGCCGTACGGGCCGCGCGCCGTCCGGTCCTGAGACGGCCGCCGTACGGGCCGAGCCGCTCTCTCCCGGTGGGGGCCGCCGCGCCGGGCTGCGCGAGAGATCACGCCCACCTACGCTGGCGCTGTCTCCTGAGCACCTTTTGTCCGACTTCTCGTTCCGTTCTGCGGGGCCGTATCTCCGGCGGGAGCGCCATGGCCGTACCCCAGCCCGTCCTCGTGCCCCCTTCCCGGGCGGCCCTCTTCCTGGTGGTGACCGTCCACCCCGGCGCCGAGGCCGCCGTGCGGGACGCGCTCCAGGACGTCACCGGGCTGACCCGCTCGGTCGCCTTCCGGGCCCCCGCCGACGGCCTCACCTGCGTCGTCGGCATCGGATCCGAGGGGTGGGACCGGCTCGTCGGCGACCCGCGCCCGCGCGACCTGCACCCCTTCCCCGCCCTCCGGGGCCCCCGCCATCGCGCGCCCGCCACCCCCGGCGACCTGCTCTTCCACCTGCGGGCCCGGCGCGCGGACCTCTGCTTCGAGCTGGCCCGGCTCGTCCTCGACCGGCTGGGCGCCTCGGTGTCCGTCGTCGACGAGGTGCACGGCTTCGGCTACTTCGACGAGCGCGACCTGCTCGGCTTCGTCGACGGCAGCGAGAACCCCTCCGGCACCCTGGCGGCCGAGTCGGTCCACATCGGCACCGAGGACCCCGGCTTCGAGGGCGGCAGCTACGTCGTCGTGCAGAAGTACCTGCACGACATGGCGGCCTGGGACGCGCTCACCGTCGAGGAGCAGGAGCGCGTCATCGGGCGCGGCAAGGAGTCCAACGTCGAGATGCCCGACGACGTCAAACCCGCGAACTCGCACATCGCCCTCAACACCGTCACCGACGAGAACGGCGACGAGCGGAAGATCATGCGCGACAACATGCCGTTCGGACGGGTCGGCAGCGGCGAGTTCGGCACGTACTTCATCGGCTACGCCCGGACGCCCGCCGTCACCGAACGCATGCTGCGCAACATGTTCCTCGGGGATCCGCCCGGCAACACGGACCGCATCCTCGACTTCTCCCGGGCCGTGACCGGCGGCCTCTTCTTCGTACCGAGCGTCGACCTCCTCGACGACCTCCCCGGCGCGCCGGACACCGCCGCCCACGGGGAGTCCTTGGGCATCGGCGGCCTGAAAGGAGCCTGAGCCCCATGACGACCCCCGAGGGCACCACCGACCTGCACCGCGAACCCGCCCTGATCACCCCGATCACCCCGATCACCTCGATCACCCTGATCACCTCGATCAACTCGATCACCCCGATCAGCTCGGCCGCCCGGGCCGGCGAAGCCGTCGTCGTCCTGGAGGCCTGAGCCGTGCGCGCCCGGCTGCTCGGCGCCGTCCCCCGGCTCGTCGGGGCAGCGCTCGTCGGCGCGGCGGCCGGCCTCCTCGTCGCCGTGCCGACCCACGCGCCGCTCGGCGTCCTCGCCGGCATCGCCGTGGCGGAGACCGCCTTCGTCGTCGCCGGCTGGATCGTCCTGTGGCCCATGGACGCCACCACCACCCACCACAACGTCCGCCGCGAGGAGTTCCTGCCCGTCGTCGAGGAGCTCGCCGTCGTCGCGACCTCCCTGGCCGGTCTGGTCGGCATCATCGTGCTGCTCCTGGTCGGCCGCACCGACCTGAGCCACGCGGCGGCCGCGACGGCCCTCTGCGGCGTCTTCATGGCCTGGGCGGCGCTCCACATGATGTACGCCACCCGCTACGCGTACCACTACTACGTCCTGGAACCGGGCGGCGGGATCGACTTCAACACCAAGGTCCCGCCCCGGTACAGCGACTTCCTCTACTTCAGCTTCAACCTCGGCATGACCTACCAGGTCTCGGACACCAACGTCTCCACCGCCGGGCTCCGCGCGATCGTCCTGCGCCACTGCCTGCTGTCGTACGTCTTCGGGGCCGGCATCCTGGCCACCACCATCAACCTGGTCACCGGCATCGTCACGAGCTGAGGCCCGTCCGGCGACCTCCGTTTCGGGAGGGGCTCAGCCGCGCCACCACGGCTCGCGCACGAAGCGGCTCTCCTCGGCCGTGCAGTCGAGGCCGTTCGAGACCTGCTCGGAGTCCAGGTTCCACCCCACGACACCGTCGCCCTTGCGGCCCAGCTCGATCAGGCGGTCGTCCGCCGTCCCGGCTCCGCTCGTGACCCGGCACGTCACGATCGACGTCCACGACTGCCCGTCGAGCGCCGAGGCGAAGAACAGGAACGGCAGCACCACCACGGTCAGGACCAGGGCCACCCACTGCTCGGCCCCGGCGGCCCGGCGCAGCCAGTCGGGCGGCCGGTACCCGGTGTCGTGGTGCTCCTCCCGGTCGTGCGACCGGTGCGGCCGGCGCCGTCCCGTCCGGTACTCCTCGATCACGCCCTGCCGCAGCGCGAAGGCGGCCAGCGCGGTACCCAGTCCCCACCACGGCCCGAAGAAGCACGCGTCGATGACGCCCACCGCGATCGGCGTGACGGCCGTGAGCCCCAGCCGCTGGAGCGAACGGACCCGCCCGCCGCCCACCGGCACCGCGCCGCGCGCGGCGAAGAGGGCGAAGACCACGCGGGAGACGACGACGGCGAGCACCGACCCGAGGAGCGGATCGGTGATCACCATGCCGAGCAGGACGTCCGGCCAGTTCGCCGGCTCCATGCCCACGAGCACGTCGCGGACCGCGTCGCCGCCGCCGACCGTGTAGGTGACCTTGGTGACCGGCACGGCCACGACCAGCGCCACCAGGACGGTGTGCCCGGGGCCGCCCTTGCGGTCGGCCTCCCTGAACCGCTCCTGCTCCCGCTCCTGTTCCCGCCTCCGCTCCTGCTCCCGTCCCGGTCCGGCGTCCGCCTCCGGCACGGCGCCGTCAGCCGACCGAGACCACGGTCGCGGTCGCCCGGCCCCCGGGCGTCTCGTACGTGACGGTGTCACCGGCGCCGTGGCCGAGCAGCGCCTTGCCGAGCGGGCTGTCGCCGGTCACCAGGTCGGGGTCGAGCGCGTCGGCCAGCTCCGCGATCCGCACGGTGGTCTCGGTGCCGTCGTCGAACCGCACGGTCACGCTGCTGCCGACGCCGATCGTGCCGGCGGCCGGCGACGCGGCGACGGAGGCCGCCTTCAGGCGGTCCTCGATCTCCCTGATGCGCCCGTTCAGCCGGTCGGCCTCGTCGGCGCGCATCAACTCGTCGGCCTGGTCCGCCCTGTCGCCCGTCTGGTCGCCGCCGCCGTCCCGCAGGGTGGCGGTGACCGAATCGCGTTCGGCGCGCAGCTCGGCGAGCTCCTTCTCCAGCTCCTCGCGGGCGACGGCGTTGATGGGCTCGGGTCCACCGGTCATTCCTGCTCCTGTTCGGACGAGGAAGCGGCGTGAGGCCGCAAATGCCGTAAATGAGTAATTTCTGACGTTAGCAGGCACGGCGCGAGCCGGACGCGAGGACCGTCCGCACGGCCTCGTACGGCGACCGGGGAAAGGCTCGTACGGTGGGGCGGGAAAGATCCCGACCGAGAGGGAGAAACGCACCATGGCCGTCATCCACCGCACCACGATGCAGCCCACCAAGCTGGAGCTGCTCGCCGCGTGGCTGCCCACCCGCCCCTGGTACGCCGGCGGGTCCGACGGCCCGCAGTTGGTCAGGGCGGGCGGGTTCCGCCTCGACGACCCCGAGGGCGAGGTGGGCATCGAGTTCATGGTGGTGACCGACGGCACCGGCCCGGACGCGGTCGCCCACCAGGTCCCCCTGACCTACCGCGCGGACCCGCTCGCGGGCGCCGAGCGCGCCCTCGTCGGCACCTCCGAGCACGGGGTCCTGGGGAAGCGCTGGATCTACGACGGCGTCCACGACCCCGTCTTCGTCGAGCGCTTGCACGCCCTGCTCGACGGCCGCGCCGAGCCGCAGGAGCAGACCGCGACCGACACGCCCGACCTCACCGTCGCCGTCTCGCCTCTCAAGTCGGACGGCACCGGTGCGGACGCGGAACCCGTACGGGTCGAGGAGGGGCCCGACCACACCGACGTGGTGCTGCGGGAGCCCGGCGCGCCCGCGCCGCTCGTCCTGCGGCTCCGGCGCGTCCTGCGGGCCGACGGCGGGACGGCCGACGACGGGACGACCGATGACGGGACGACCGACGGCGGGACGGCCGATGACGGGACGGCCGACGGTGACCTGGCCCGGGTGACGGGCGAATGGCAGCGGCCCGACGGGACCACCGCCCGGGGCACCTACGCCACGGCGTTCACGGCCCTCACGGTCTGAGGGCCGTCGCGAGCTGCGCCCGGGAACGGACGTCGAGCTTCTGGTAGATGCGGGTGAGCCGCGCCTCGACCGTCTTCACGCTCAGGTACAGCTTCGCCGCCGCCTCCTGGTTGCTGGCGCCCTGGCCCACGAGCCGGGCCAGGCGCAGCTCCGCCTCGGTGAGGGAGGAGAGCGCGGGGACCGCCTCCTCGCTCCCCGGGCCGCCCGCCGGCCCCTCGCCCGCCGGGGTCTCGCCCGCCAGGGCCAGCCACGGCGCCGCCCCGGCCCGCTCGAACACCGACGCCGCCTCGTGCAGGGCGCCCTGCGCCGCCGACCGGCGCCTCCGGCGGCGCTCCACCCGGGCCAGGGCGATCAGCGCCCGGCCCCGCTCCAGGGGCAGCCCCGCCCGCCCGAACTCCCCGGCCGTGCGGGTCAGCAGCTCCGCCGCCTCGTCCGTGCGCCCCTCGGCCGCCAGGCACAGGGCGTACGCCCGGTCGCAGCCGAGCAGGACCGTGGGCCGCCCGAGGCGCTCCGCCACCGGCCGCACCTCCGCGAGGAGCGCCAGGGCCTCGTCGGCGGCGTCGTTCGCGAGCAGCGCCTCGGCCAGCTCCTCGTGCCAGCGGAGCATCGACGGATCCACGGTCGACTGGGCGCGCTCGTCGGCCTGCACCCGGCGCAGGGTCTCCAGGGCGGCGGCCACGTCCCCGTTGACGAGCTGGACCCGGCCGAGCGCGTACCGGCTGCGGGAGAGGAAGACCCGGTCGCCCTCCTCCTCCGAGGCCTGCACGCTGCGGCGCGCGTAGCTCGCGGCCCGCGCGAAGCTGCCGCCCGCCGTCTCCGCCAGCGCGAGCGCGTACCAGGCGGGACCGGGGGAGAGGCCCGCCTCCAGGGTGAGGGCGAGGGACTGCCCGGCGTGGGCGAGGGCCGCCGCGCACGGGCCGATCCGGGACTCGATCTCGGCCAGCGTGCGGAAGAGCTCGATGGCGTCCTCGACGGAGCCGCGCCGCTGCACCAGCGGCAGGAGCGCGCCCAGTTCGTCGCGGGCCTCCACGAGCCGGTCGTCGAAGAGGGCGTGGCGGATCGTCAGGATCTGGGCGGCGTTGCGGATGCCGAGGGGCCGCTCGGCCAGCTCCAGGGCCCGCGCCTGGGCGAGCACGGCCTCCGCGTCCGGCGAGCCGAGCGCCCGCTCCATCCGCGCCTGCACGGTCAGCGCCTGCGCGGCCGTGCGGGGGTCGCCCATCGAGGCGGCCAGCGCGGCCGATTCGACCGCCGCCGTCCGCGAGCGGTGCGGATCGCCGTCCGCGAGCACGTACTTGACGGCGAGCCGGAGCTGCACGGCGGCCCGCAGGGCGGTGTCGCCCTCGGAGTCCTCCATGGCGTGGACGTACATCTCGTCGAGGCCGGTCAGGCCCTGGCCCGCCGTGTCGAGCACGGCGAGGCGCGCCCGCACCCGGTCGGCGGGCACGGCGTCCCGGGCGAGCAGATCGGTCGCGGCCCGCATCGCGAGGTCGGCGCGGGCCGCCCGCGCGGCCTCCTCGGCCGCGTCCACGAGCCGCGCGATCCGCCGCGTGCCGTGCCGCCCCGGCGTCGACTCGGCCGCGAGCAGCGCCAGTTCGGCGGCGAGCGCGCTGTTCCCGCGCCGCCGGGCCAGGTCGGCGGCGTCCGCGACCTCGGCGGCCAGTTCCTCGTCCGGGCTTTCGGTGGCGAGCGCCCGGTGCCGCACCGCCTCCACGGGGTCGTCCACGACCTCCGCGAGGGCGGCGTGCCCGGCGCTCCGCTCGGCCCAGCAGGCGTCGTGCACCAGGGTGGAGGGCAGCAGCCCCGCGGTGAAGGTCACCGAACCGTCCTCGGCGAGCGACACCAGGTCGGCCCGTTCGGCCGCCGCCAGGTCCGCCTCCGCGTTGGGCCGCCCGGCCCGCCGCACCAGCGTCGCCGACGGACGCAGCGCCAGGGCCGCGAGCAGCAGCGTCTCCCGTACGGCGGGTGGCGCGGCGCCCAGGAGCTGGCGGGCCAGGTCGCGGGCGCGCCCGGAGAGCGTCAGGGCCTCGGCGTGGTGCACGGGGGTCCGCGCGTCGGCCAGCGAGCGGCCCACCGCGAGCGCGAGCCGCGGATTGCCGCCGCTCGCGCGGTGGATGCGGCCGGCCATCCGGGACGGCAGCCGGTGGTGGATGAGGAGCTCGGCGATCTCGTCGGCGTGCAGCGGCGGGACGCGCAGCACGTCCGCCTCCGAGGGCACCCAGAGGTGGCTGGCGTGCGGGTCCTCGGAGCGGTGCGGCTCGCCGTACGGACCACGGGCCTCCCCGTACGGCTCGGGGGTCTCCACGGCCACCACCCGCAGCGCGGGCGGCGCCAGGTGGAGGGCGAACCGCAGCAGGTCCGCGCTGTCCGCGTCCACGTGCTGCACCCCGTCGACGACGAGCAGCACGGGCCCCCGGCAGGTCAGGGTGCGCAGGATCTGCGCGATGCCGAGGCGCAGCGCGATCGGGTCCCAGCCGTCCGCGTCGATCGGCGCCTCGCGGCAGAGCATGGCGACGGCGGTGCGCTGGGGGCCGGGCAGCTCGTCGAAGACCCCGGAGGCGAACACGCCGGTGGTGTACGGGCCCGTGGCGTACGCGCCGGTGGCGTACGGATCGGCCCCGTACGCCGCAGCGGCATGCGTTCCGGCGACTCCGGCGACTCCGGGGACTCCTGCGACGGGAGCCGGGGCGGGGTGCGGGACGGCGGCCCGGTCCGCGGGGGCCCTGGGGGAGCCGAGGGCCGGGAGGACCGGGACGGGGACCCCGGGCCCGGACGCGTCGGACGGCTCGGGGCGGACGGACCCGGATCCGGGCGGGGTCACCGTCGCCGCCACGGAGGCGACGAGCGCGGCGGCCGAGGCGCCGGGTATCTCGCGGTCGGACGGCAGGGAGGCGAGCCACAGCACGGTCTCGCCGCGCGCCTCGGCGCGGGCCGCCCCGGCGAGCGCGACCTCGGTCTTGCCGACGCCAGCGGGTCCGGTGAGCAGGGCGCGGCCCCGCGTGTGCAGGGCGCGTTCCAGCCGGGCGAGGAGTTCTTCGCGGCCCACCGGCGCGGGATTCGCCCCCACGCCCGCGGGGCGCAGGGCGACGTGCGGAGCTGTCGTCACTGTCCACCACCTCCGGCCGCTCGGGCCCCCGGCCCATGAGCCCCGTGCGCAGAGAATACGGAGCCCACCGGCGGAGTCCAGGCCCCTTGTCCGGCATACGGACAGCGCGCTCCGGTGGCACGCGCTCCCACAACGCCAGGACGCGCCCGTGGTGTAGACCACGAGCGCGTCGCTGACCAGCAATGATGCTGATGTGGGGGGTGGGTCGAAGGTGGTGCGGTGGTGCTTTAGAAGGTGAGGCTCCACGAGTCGATGTAGCCGGTGTCACCCGTGGCCACATCGCGGACCTGGAGCTTCCAGGTGCCGTTGGCGACCTCGTCCGACGCGTTGACCGTGTAGGTCGTCACGACGTTGTCGGCGCTGTCCGAGGACGACGAGGTCTTCAGGTTGCGCACCGTGCCGTCGGGGGCGACCAGGTCGACGACCAGGTCCCCGCGCCAGGTGTGCTTGATGTCCACGCCGACCTTGAGGGCGGCGGGCGCGTTGCCGGTGCGGCCGGTGACGGCGATCGGGGACGACACGGTGGTGTTGTCCGGGACCGACACGCGGGTCGCGTTGGTGAAGACGTTGCCGGCCGGCGGCGTGGTGGTGGTGACGGCGTTCACCGTCTTCGTCGCGTCGGCGATGCCCGCGCCGCAGCCGCCGGTGCAGGTGCCCGGCAGCGGACGGGCGTTGGCCTTGATCGCGGACTCGATGTCGGCCGGGGTGAGGGTGCTCTTGGCCGACTTCAGGAGGGCGGCGAGGCCGGCGATGTGCGGCGCCGCCATCGACGTGCCCTGGTAGGGCTTGTAGTTCTCGGCCGACTGGGTCGTCGCACCCGAGTTCAGCGTCGAGAGGATGCCGTTCTCGGGGGTGGTGACGGTGCCGGGCGTGTCGGTGGCGCGGCGGGTCTCGCCGCCGGGCGCGGCCACGTCCACGGCGGTGCCGAAGTTGGAGTAGTACGACCGGTTGCCCTCGCGGCTGGTCGACGCCACGGTGATGACGCCCGAGCAGTTGGCGGGGGTGAAGCCGGAGGTGTTGAGGTTGCTGTTGCCCGCGGCCACGACGACGGTGGTGCCGCGCGAGACGGCGCCGTTGATGGCGGTCTGGTAGACGCTCGGGCAGGTCGAGCTCGCGCCGCCCAGGCTCAGGTTGACGACCTTCGCCGGGGTCGCGTTGGCCGGGACGCCCGGCACGGTGCCGCCGGAGGCCCAGGTGATGGCGTCGGCGATGTCGGCGGACGAGCCGCCGCACTTGCCGAGCACGCGCACGGGCTGGATCTTCGCGTCGTACGCGATGCCCGCGATGCCCTTGGTGTTGTGCGTGACGGCGCCGATGGTGCCGGCCACGTGGGTGCCGTGCCAGGAGGAGCTGGAGGCCTTGGAGCCGCTGCCGCACTCGTTGTCGGTGGCGTTCCAGTCGCCCTCGTCCTTCGGGTTCGCGTCGCGACCGTTGTTGTCGCGGGCGTCGGCGGAGGAGGAGATGAAGTCGTAACCGGCGACGACGTTGGCCGCCAGGTCCGAGTGGGCGGCGTAGCCGGTGTCGATGACGGCGACGGTGACGCCGGAGCCGGTCGTCTTGTCCCAGGCCGCCGGGACGTTCATGCCGCCGGTGGCCTCGAAGAGGTCCCACTGCTTGGCGTAGTCGGTGTCGTTCGGCGTGGCCGCCATCGCGTAGGCGCGGATGTCGGGCTCGACGGAGGCGACGGCCGGGTCGGCGCGGAACGCGTCGATGACCTTCGTGACGTCCTGCTTGGTGGCGCTGTCGCCCAGGTCGACCAGGGCGGAGCCGGCGGCGAGCCGGCGCTCGAAGGAGAGCTTCTCGCCCGTCTTCGCGGCCTTCTCGGCCGTGTCGCTCTGCGCGGCGGCGTTGGAACCGGCCTCGGCGGCCTGGTTCTTGTAGGTGACGATGAGCTTCTCGACCGGGGCGCTGGGCAGCGCCTGGATCGCCTGCGAAACCGGCGCGGGCTTCGGGGTGGGAGCGGCCGGGGCGGCGGCGAACGCCCCGGAGGTGGTGGCAGCGGCACCGAGGATCGCGGCACTCGCGACCACGGATATGACTCTCCGCCTGGAACCGTTCAAGGTGTGGCCCTTTCGATTACGACGTAACTGCGAAGCAGTGGCGGCGGCGCGGGACACGGGGGCGAAGTGGGGGTCGCGGTCCGGTGTTCCCTGGGCTTGGGGGGCCCGTGCGCCGCCACCGGCGCGACGGCCCGGGTCAAGGCCGTCACCGGCGGACGCCACCCTTCGCATGCACCTGTCACGGTGCGATTCGAAGGATGATATCTGCCGGTGCGGAGGACAGTAGGGAACGGGGGGGTGAACCCGATACGGGGAAAACCCTTGTCACCCCTCAGGGGGCGGCGGGGGGTCGGCGAGGGGAGGGGGCGCGGGGCCCGTCGGGGGCGCCGGAGAGGGCTGCCGGGACCGGGCCCGCCGGGGCCGGGACGCCGGTTAGGGCCCGCGGCTCCCGTGGCTCCCGCCGGTTAGGGCCCGCGGCTCCTGTGACTCCCGCCGGTTAGGGCCCGCGGCTCCCGTGGCTCCCGCCGGTCCGGGCCCGCCGCTTTCCCCGTTTCCCCCGTTCCCACCGGATCAGCCCAGTTCGAGCGTGGTGACCCCGAAGACGCGCTCGCGGGCCACCGGGCGGACGGGGCCGGTGTACATCCGGGCCGTCTCGAACGTCGGCTCCAGACCGCGCTCCAGGGCCAGGCGCGCCGCCGCCGGGTTGACCTCCGGCATGTCGACCGCGATCCGGTCCGAGCCGAAGTCCCTCGCCTCGGCGGCGAGTCCGTCGAGCAGGGCCGCCGCGTCCGCCGGGGTGTCCGCGAACAGCGGCCCGATCCGGGCCTCGTCCTGAGCGGGACGAACCACCCCGTACCCGGTCAGACGTCCGTCGACGACCCGGGCCAGGGCGCGGTGCCCGGGGGTCGCCAGCCAGGCGGAGAGGAAGCGCGGCCGGTCGGCGTGGTGGCAGGCCCCGTCGTACGCCGCGAGGGCGGCCGGGCCGACCCGCCCGGCGGGCACCAGACCGGCCGGCGGGCCGTCCGGGGCCGGGACCCCGCCCACGTACCGCGCCGTGCGGTACGCCGTCGTGAAGCCGGAGCGCCGGTAGTTGTCCTGCTGCGCGGGCACGCCGTCGAGCCCGACGGCCCGGTCGCCCGCGCGGCCGAGCGCGGCCCGCCAGGTGGCCAGGCCGTGGCCGAGGCCGCGGAGTTCGGGGCGCACGAGGTAGAAGCCGAGGAAGGCGTAGGAGTCGTCGTAGGCGACGACCGAGACGGCGGACACGGGCTCCCCGTCGATCCGGCCGAGGAAGAAGCCGCCGGGATCCTGCGCGAAGAACGCCGTGACGTCGGAGAGCCCCGGGTTCCACCCCTCCTCGGCGGCCCAGGAGCGCACGAGAGCCCAGTCCTGCGGCGTGGCGGGGGAGACGGTCAGCGAGCCGGGGGCCATGGGGTGTCCTTCGACGACCGGGAGGGAGGGGGGAGGGTACGCGGAGGCCCGGACGGCTTGACGGCAGGGGACGGGTGGATATCCGGGCAAAGCGCGCCGAGCATAACGCCGTACGGGCTGCCGTCCGGCCCGGACCGATCGGATCCGGCCGCGCGTACGGCGGGGCCGGAGCCGCCCCGACGGCGCTCCCGTACCTGGGCGGAGCCCCCGGATCTCCCGTACTCGGGCGGGGCCGCGTCTCAGTGCTCCCGTACCTGTGCGGAGCCCCCGGATCAGTGCTCCCGTACCCGGGCGGGGCCGCGTCTCAGCGCTCCCGTACCCGGGCGGAGCGCCCTGCTCGGTGCTCCCGCGCCTGGGCGGGGCGCCCGGATCGGTGCTCCCGCACCAGGGCGGAGCCCCGGATCAGTGCACCAGGCGCAGGCGCGCTGCCGCGATCGTGAGGCGGACCGTCTGGCCCCACGTCAGTTCGAGCGCGTCCGACTCGACGCCGTCGCCGAAGGCGACCAGACGGTCCGACTCGACGGTCAGGCGCAGACCGGGGCCGGGGCCGAGGAGGCCCTCGACGCGGGTGGTGCCGGTCGTCGGCGACGGCCAGGCCTCGCGCACGAACCAGGCGAGCCGGGGGTCCGAGGGCGCGGGCAGCGTGAGCGCGCTGGAGCGCTGCTCCCACAGGGAGCGCAGCCAGCCCGTGGCCCCCGTGCCGGTGCCGACGAGGACGCCCGACGATGCCTGGGCCTCGGCCGGGGCGTCCGTCCCGTCGAGCCCGAGCGTGTAGCGGGCGGTCTGGTGGCCCGGCGGCCCGACGTAGATCTCGTTGAGCGCGAGGAGCCGCTGCGCGTCGTCGGTGACGGCCTCGACCATCGTCAGCTCGTCGACCGCCGCGCCCTCCCCCGCCGCGTACGGCAGCAGCCGCCGCGCCCGGTCCGCCCGGTGCCGGACCAGGACGCCCGGATTGCGCCCCGGATCCGCGTCGATGCCGACGACGGGCTGCCCGGTCAGGTACTTCGCCGTGTTGGCGACCAGGCCGTCCTGCCCGACCACCACCACGACGTCCTCGGGCCCGAACAGGAACCGGTCCAGATCGGCGCGTTCCACCCGGGTCTGCCGCCACGCGAGCGGCACGGCGCCCGCCACCTCGGCGAGCGCCCGGTGGGCCCGCTCGTGCCGCTCGCGCACGGCCTCGACCGAGCGGCCGCGCGCGGAGAGGAAGAACGCGGCCTGCCCGTGCGTGCCGTGCCGGGCGAGCAGCTCCTCGTACTCCGTCGTCCGGTGCACGAGCACCGCGCGCGGCGCGAGGCTCACGACCGCGCCCCGCCCGTGCCGCCGGCCCCGCCCTCGCCGCCCAGCCGGGCGAGCAGCCCGGTGAGCACGTCCGGGGAGAGCGTCAGGTGCTCGATCCGGGGCAGGTTCTCGGCCGCCCGCTGCACGGCGAGGGCGTGCAGGACGGCCGGGTCGGCCTCCGCGTGCGCCCGCAGCCACGCGGACTGCGCCCCGGCGCGCGCCTCGCCGACCTCGCGCGCCGCCTCCGCCTCGGCCCGGGCCAGCCGGACCTTCCGTACGGCCTCGGCCTCGGCCCGCACCGCGTCGGCGGCGGCGTTCTCCTCGGCCTCGCGGCGCGCGTTGGTGCCGCGCTGCTCGACGAGCCGCTCCTCCTGCCGGGCCAGCTCGATCTTGCTGGCGAGCTCGTTCTCCGCGATGGCGCGTTCCCGCTCGACGGCGACCGCCCGGCGCTCGTAGGTGGCCCGGTCGGCCTCCTGCTGGATCTGCTCGCGGGCGGGGGTGCGCAGGGCCCGCTCGACCTCGGGCTCGGGGCGGATCGCCACGACCCGGACGGCGACGACCTCGATGCCGGTGTCCGGCAGGCGCGGCTCGGCGGCGAGACCGGTCGCGATGCGGTCCCGGACCGCCGCCACGCCGTCGACGAGCGCGGCGGCGAGGGCGGTGCGGGCGAGGACGTCGAGGGCGTGCTGCTGGGCGGTCTCGGTGAGGAGGGTGGCGATCTGCTCCAGCGGGGTGCCGCGCCAGACGCCCGTGTCGGGGTCGACGGAGAAGTCGAGCCGGGTGGCCGCCGCGCCCGGGTCGCCGATCCGGTACGTGACGGTGGACTGCACGCTCACGTCCTGGAAGTCGGCCGTGCGGGCGTGGAAGGCCATGGCCAGCTCCCGGTCGTTCACCGGGACCTCGGAGAGGGCGGCGGTGCGCGGCCGGAACCAGAAGCTGAGCCCCTCGCCGTCGTGGACGAGCCGTCCCCGTCGCTGGTGGCGGATGTGCGCGGTGGGCGCGGAGCGCAGATGGCGCCAGCCGGCCCGCCGGGTGATGTCGGCCATGGAAACCCCCTTGTCGTCATGTTGACGATAGGGGGTGGATCCGGTTGTCGTCAAGGTGACGAATTGCAGGTGACGGGGTGACGGGGTGACGGGGTGACGGGGTGACGGGGTGACGGGGTGACGGGCCGGGTGAGGGGGCCGGAAGGCGGCCGTCCTCATCCGGCGAGCGGGACGCCCACCGGTTCGGCCTCCGGCGCGGCGATCCGGGACGCCGGCACACCGCCGACGGCCCCGGCGGCGACGCCTTCCCCCGCGACGCCGCCGGTCTTCACGACGGTTCCGGCCCCTCCCGCACCGCCCCGCGTCAGGAGCACCACGCCCCGCGCCGCGACCAGCGACGCGCCGGCGGCGGCGAGCCAGCCCCAGGCCCCGGCCCGGAAGGTCTCGCCGAGGAGGGCCACGCCGATCACCGCGGCGGCCGCCGGGTTGGAGAGGTTGACGACGGCCAGCGGGGCCGCGAGCCCGCCCCGGTAAGCCGCCTGCGAGAGCAGCAGCCCGCCCGTCGCGAAGCCGGATATGAGCACCGCGAGCAGCGCGGTCTGCCACCAGGTCGGCTCGGTGCCGGGAAGGTCGAGGGCGAGCGCGGCCGTCAGGGTCTGGGTGAGTGCCGAGGCGACGCCGGAGGCGATGCCGGAGGCCGTGGCGTGTCCGAGCCCGCGCCCGGCCCGTCCGCCGCTCCCCTGGAGGCGGCCCGAGGCGAGCGCGGCGATCAGGAGCGCCGTCGCCGCGGCGACGGCCAGCGACTCGCGCAGGCTGAGCGCCTCGCCGGGGGCCGCGGGTCCCGTGACGGCGACCAGGCCGACGAGACCGGCCAGGGTCCACAGGGCTCCGCGCCACTCGGTGCGGGTCACCCGCCGGCGCGCGCGGTACGCGCCGAGCGGCAGCGCCGCCACGAGGGTCAGCGCGCCGAGCGGCTGGACCAGGGTCAGCGGTCCGTAGTGCAGGGCGGCCACGTGGGCGAGGGCCCCGGCGGCGTTCAGGCCGACCGCCCACCACCACTGCCCGCGGGCGAGCAGCGCGCGCAGCGCCCCGCGTCCGCCGGGGGCGGCGGACGACGCGGCGGCGAGCCGGGACTGGGCGACGGCGGCGAGCGCGTACCCGGCGGCGGAGACGAGGGAGAGGAGCACCGCGAGCACGGTGCCGGCGGCGGGGTTCATCGCAGGGCTCCGACCGTGAGGGGGGCCGCCTCGACCGGACGGCGTACGGGTGGGGGCGCCGTCCGGTGGCCGGGGGCGCGGACGGCGAGCAGGGCGAGGCCGAGGAGCGCGGCGGCGGCGAGCGCGTCGAACCAGTAGTGGTTGGCGGTGCCGACGACGACGAGCAGGGTGAGCAGCGGGTGCAGCAGCCAGAGCGCCCGCCACCGGGAACGGGTGGCGGCGATCAGGCCGATCGCGACCATCAGGGCCCAGCCGAAGTGCAGCGACGGCATGGCGGCGAACTGGTTCGCCATCGAGTCCGCCTCCGGCACCGCCCCGTAGACGGAGGGGCCGTAGACGCGGGCGGTGTCGACGAGCCCGGCGGCGGCGAGCATCCGGGGCGGCGCGAGCGGCATCAGCAGGTGCAGCGCGAGCGCGGCGGCGGTGAGGAGCGCGAGGACGCGGCGCGACCACAGGTAGTGGGCCGGGCGGCGCAGGTACAGCCAGACGAGGAAGGCGGCGGTGGCGGGGAAGTGCACGGCCGCGTAGTACGTGTTCGCGGCCCGGACCAGCGGCTCGCCGTGCAGCAGGAGCTGCTGGACCGCCCCCTCGCCCGGCAGGTGGAGCGCGCGCTCGGCGTCCCAGACGCGGTCGGCGTTGTGGAAGGCGCGGACCTCGTGGCCGTTGGCGAAGAGCCGGCCGAACTTGTAGACGAGGAACAGGGCGGTGACGAGCAGCAGCTCGCGCAGGAGGGGCGGTCGCGCGGCTCTTCCGGGAGCCCCTCCGTTCTCCTCCGGCTCCCCGCCGGCGCCGTTCCCGGCGGGGCCGGTAGCGGGCTTCGCCCCCGGTCCCGCAGGACGTGGTCCTCGTATCCCGCGCATCCCGGCAGCCATCGTGCGGCCCTCTAATCCGTCAAATCGGCAACAAACGGAGGAAGCCTAGATCCGTTTTCATCGAGACGCAAGCGTCTCGATACGTTTGCGTCTCGATTGTGCACCCCCTACTCTCGTATGTGCAGAGCCAGACCCGCGGGGCAGGGACGATCCGGCCCGTACGGGAGAGACACAGCGGGGACACGGAGGTGTCCGCCCGGGAGGGACCGATGTCCACACAGGCCGCGACCGCCGCCGCCCGGCGCAGCAAGATCACGCCGGAGCGCGAGACCGAGCTCTACGACGCGGTGCTCCGCCTCCTCCGCGAGGGCGGCTACGACTCGGTGACCATGGAGGGCGTCGCCGCCCTCACCAAGTGCGGCAAGGCCACGCTCTACCGGCAGTGGGGCACGAAGCCGCAGCTCGTCACCGCGGCCCTCGCCCGGCGGCGCTGCGTCGTCTTCGGCGGCATCGACACCGGCACCCTCGCCGGCGACCTGCGCGAGGCCGCCCGCATCGCCGCCTCCCACCACGAGCGCGACGCCGGCCTCATGGAGGCCGTGGCCCAGGCGTACATCCAGTACCCCGACCTGCGCGCCTCGTTCCGCGAGACCGTCATCGCCCCCGAGATCGCCGCCATCGACGCGATCGTGGCGCGCGCGGTCGAGCGCGGCGAGGTCGCGGCCGGCAACCCCGCCGTCGACCTCGTGGCCCCCGCCTTCCTCGGCATGCTCCGCATCGAGCGGATCTGCGAGGAGCGCTTCACGGACTCCTCGACCATGCGGAGCTTCGTCGACGCCGTCCTCCTCCCGGCGCTGCGCGCCACCGGCTGAGCCGGGACGCCGTCCGGGTCCGCAGCGTCCGCGAGACCTCGTCCCCTGACGACGGGGCGCGGGTCCTCGCCGTCCGGCCGCACGTCCGTACCGCGACGGGAGATCGACGCGGCGGGGAAGCGGCGGGCGGAGTCAGGAGGCGTCGAGGCGCAGCCGCGGCGCCTCGACGACGGCGTCGACGGTGACGGAACCCTCCGTCCCGCCCCCTTCCGTACGACCGGCCAACTCCCGCGCCCAGGAGACGAGCCCGCCGAGGTCGATCCCGTACGGGCCGGCTTGGGGTGCGGGTACGGACGAACCGCCCTCGGAAGCCCCGGCCCCCGACACTCCGGCCTTCGAAGTCCCGCCCTCCACCGCCCCCGCCCCGACCGCCGTCAGCCGGTCGGCTCCGCGTCGCAGCAGGCGTGCCCCGCCCGCCGCGTTGCCCCGGGCCGCGTGCGTCAGGCCCACGGCGAGCTGGGCGAGTCCCTGCCACAGGTCCCGTTCCGCCTCGGGACCGGACTTCCAGGCGTCCTCGAAGACCTCGTGCGCGTGGAAGGGCATCCCGGCGTCGAGCAGCCGCTGCGCCTCGCGCAGGGTCGCGCCGGGATCCCGTACGACCCCCTCCGGCTGCCGGGGCACCCCCTCCGCCCCGTACGGAAGCGGACGGCCGAGCCCGTCGCGGGGACGGGCGCTGCGGGCCCGCCCCTCCCCGTCGCGATCCCTGCCTCGGTCGTGCGTGGTCCGGTTCACCCTTCCATTGTCGCCCCCGGAACGATCAGGAACGCTAGGCTCGTCCGACAAGCGCTTCGTGCCGGTCCGCGTGGGTCTCGCCGGCCGCGGCGCGCAAGGAGCTCGGGTAGGGGAGTGAGTCACCGGTGCCGTCGGATCCCGAACAGCCGTCGCCCGTCACACCGTTCGTGCCCGCCGTCCCGGACGGGTCCCACGGCGGGCTGCTCGAACGCGATCCGGAACTGGCCGCGGCCGCCCACGCCGTCGACGAGCTCGTCGCCGGGGCAACGGAGGGCGGCCCGGTGCGCGGCGGCATCCTCGTCTACCGGGGAGAGGCGGGGATCGGCAAGACGACCCTCCTCGACGAGATCCACCGCACCGCACGCGACCGGTGCACCGTCCTGACGGCCCGGGGCGGCGAGACCCTCACCTCGGTCCCGTTCCACGTCACCCGCCAGCTGCTCCAGCCCGCGCTCGACCGCTTCGACGAGGAGGACGTACGCCTCCTCTGCGGCGGCCACTTCGACCTGCTGGCCCCCGCGCTCGGCCTCGCCCCGCCGCCTCCGCCGTCGGCCGCTCCCGCCGACCCGCAAGGTGTGCGGGACGGCCTGGCCAAGCTCCTGGGGCGGCTCGCGGACCGGCTGCGGGACCGGCCGCCGGTGCTGCTCGTGGACGACGCGCACTGGGCCGACGCCGAATCCCTGGCGTGGCTCGACGCCTTCACCCGGATCCGGCGGGACCGCCGGCTGCCCGCCCTCGTCGTCCTGGCCCACCGGCCCCTGGCGGAGGGGACGCAGCGCACCGGCGTGCCGGCCGTCCTCGCCGCGCTCGCCGACCGCGCCGTCGTGACCCTGGGCCTGCACGCCCTCACGCTCGGCGCCACCGCCGCGCTCGCCCGGGACACGCTGGGCGGCCACGCGGACGAACCGTTCTGCCGCGAACTGTGGACGGTGACCTCCGGGAACCCGTACGAGACGGTCGAACTGCTCGCCAAGGCCCGCGACCGGATGCTCGAACCCGTCGCGGGCTCCGCCTCCCTCCTCCGCGGCCTCGGCGCCGAAGCGCGCGGCGGCGGGCTCGTCGCCCGCCTCGAAGAGCTCGGCGCCGGCCCGACCCGGCTCGCCTGGACGATCGCCGTCCTCGGCGCGGACAGCACGCCGGACCTCCTGGCGTCGCTCGCCGGCACGAGCGGGCCGGAGGTCGCCGAGCACACCGAACTCCTCCGCCAGGCGAGGATCGTGACGACGGGGGCGGACCGGGCGGCGCGGACCGGCTCCGACGCCGGGGACGACCCGAACGCTGCGGTCGCGGGAGCGCCCGCCCAGGCGAGCACCGCCGACCCCGGCTCCGCCCACCTCGACCCCGTCCACCCGGACTCCGCCCACCTGGAGTTCGCGCACCCCCTCATCGCGTCCGCCGTGTACGGCTCGATGTCACCGGCCGCGCGGACCGCCATGCACGGGCTGGCCGCCTGGGCGCTCACCGCGGCGGGCCACGGACCGGCCGCCGTCTCCCGGCACCTCCTCGAAGTGCACCCGGACGAGGACGAGGAGGTCGTCCGCCAACTGCGTGCGGCCGCCGTCGAGCACCTCGCCGTGGGTGCCCCGGACGCGGCCCGGCGCTGTCTGGAGCGGGCCCTGGAGGAACCGCCGGCCCCGGACTCGTACGCCAGGGTGCTGTACGAACTGGGCTGCGCCTCCCTGCTGACCGCGCCCGCCGCCACCGTCCGGCACCTGAGCTCCGCACTCGGCCTGCCGGGCCTGGACGACGACCTGCGCATCGACGCGACCTACCGGCTCGCGCAGGCACTCGCCCACAACAACCAGCTCCGGGAGGCCGCGCGGGTCCTGGCCGACGAGGCCGTCCGCACCCCGCCCGGCACCGACCGACGCCGTCTGCAGGCGGCGAACTTCATGTACGAGGGGTTCCAGGCCGCGGAGGAGGACGGCCCCGCCCGCTCCCGCCGCCTGGCCGACCTCACCGCGCACTTCACCGGCGCGGACAACTCCGAGCGTGCCCTCCTCACGGTGCGCGGGTTCGACGCGATGATGCGGGGCGAGCCCGCCGACGAGGTCGTCCGCCTCTGCGACCTCGCCCTCGTCGACGGCATACCGGCCCGGGGCCTCGGCTGGACCGACGCCACCTGGGGCTTCGAGATCCCGGCGCTGACCGGCATCGCGTACGCGTTCTCCGACCGTCCCGACCGGGCCGGGGCGCTCTTCACGGAGGCGGTCCGCGCCTTCGAGATCTCGGGTTGGAGCGGCGCCCACGTCGCCTTCGCCCACACCCTCCTGGGCCTGGTCCACCGGCGCCGCGGCAACCTGCCGAGGGCGCAGCACTACCTGGAGGAGGGCCTGCGCCTGGCCGACCGGGTCGGCAACGGCCTCCCCGTGCACTGGGACACCGCCTGCCTCCTCGTCGACACGCTCGTCGCCCGGGGCCGTACGGCGGAGGCGCGCAGCGTGGCCGACCGCTACTCCTTCGGGCCGCCGTGGCCGGGCGCGATCGTCCTGCCCGACGGCCCCAGCGTCCTCGGCCGGCTCCTGCTCGCGGAGGGGCGCGTCGAGGAGGCGGTGGCCACCCTGGAGGCCCCGCGTCCGAGGCCCTGGTCGAACGGGGCCGCCACCACGTCGTGTGGGCCCCGTGGCCCCTGGACCTCGCGCGGGCGCTCGCTCCCACGGACCCGGACCGCGCGGCCGGGATCGCCGCCGAGGCCCGTGTCCACGCCGAGCGCATCGGCACCCGCACGGCCCTCGGCGAAGCCCTCCGCTGCGCGGCCCTCATCGCCGACCCGCCCGAGTCCCGCCGCCTCCTCACCGAGGCCGTCGACCACCTGGCCGCGTCCCCCTCCCGCTACGAGGAGGCCCGCGCCCGCCTCGACCTGGCCCGGGTCACCGGCTCCGCCGAGGCCCTCGCCGAGGCGACCGCCCTGGCCACCACCTGCGGCGCGTCCCTCCTCACCGCCGACGCGGTGACAGCCCGTGCGTCGTCCCACCCTCCGCAGTGAGGTAATG